>NZ_JBHYJA010000040.1:0-97488 GCF_042740355.1 Streptomyces sp. NPDC059010 | reverse complement strand
CGGCCGATCCAGGCCGACACCACCCTCCCCTTGGCGCTGTACGCAGGAAGGCTCAACCGCGACAGTCGCCGAATTACTCGCCGAATTAACCGACGATTTACTTGCCGAGCTCCATGTCGAGGTTCTCGAAGGAGTCCGCCGCCTTCTCCAGGTACTGAGACAGGCCGTCGAGACCCTCGTTGGTCTTCGACATGCCCTGCTTGAACTCCTCGAAGTCCTGGCCGAACTTCTTCGACGCCTGCCGGGTGACGAAGCCGTTCTCAAGCAGGCTGTCGATGTAGCTCTTCAGGTCCTGGAGCTTCTCCTCGATGCGCTCCTTCTCGCGGTTCATCTTCTTCGCGGCGGCCCGCATGTCCTCATATGTGACATCGAGGTCTTTGGCCATTGCGCTCCCCTTTCTCGGTTGACGACCGCGAGGCTCCCCCTCCCGGCATGCATGTGGCGCGCACCGGTTCGGCACACGCCGCTGGGCATCCTAGTTGCCGACCCTCATGGGTTCACATTAGTGCCGTCACGGTGGTCACCGAATCTCCTTGAATCGGCAGCTCGTCGGGATATTACGAAACCGCAGGCCCAGTTGCCGAGACGATATTCTCTGCGTCGTAGAGAGGCATTCCGAGGAGGAGCAAGTGCGTTTGAAGCTGACGGTCGTAGACCCCCGTGTGAACGCCAGCAAAGACCTCGTCCTCGATGCCGACCCGGAGACCCGTGTCGACGCCGTCGCCCGAGAGCTGGCTGCTCGGGTGCGGGGCAGGGGCGAGGGCGGGGTCGCGGTCGGGCCCGGCTCGCTCGCCGCCGGGCAGCCCGGTCCCGTGCTCTACGTCGACAACCACCAGGTGGACCCCGCCCACACCGTCACCAGCTCCCCGCTGCGCGACGGCGCGGTGGTGAGCCTGGACGACCCCTCCGGCACGCTGCCCGGTGAACAGCCCGGTCTCATCGAGATCCGGGTGGCCGGCGGGCCCGACGCCGGAGCCGTCCACCGGCTCGGCGTCGGCCGGTACGACATAGGCTCCGGCCCCAACTGCCAACTGGTCATCGACGACCCGGAGTTCCCCCCGCGGGCCCTGACGCTCTACGTGGTCTCCGTGGACGACCTCCGGCTGACCGTGCACGACGGAAGGCAGCCGAGCGGGCAGCCGGGCCGGCCCGGTGCGGCGCCATATGGCGGCCAGGAGCCCCAGCTCGAAGTGCGCGTCGACGGCAAGCCGCTCGAAGGGCAGCAGCTGCGCGTCGACTCCCAGCTGGCCATCGGCAACACCCTGCTCGACGTGGCCCATTACACACCGCCGGACGCGGCCCTCAAGTGGTCCGACGACGGCTCCGGGCTCGACTACAACCGTCCGCCGCGGCTGCGCCCGCCGGAGCGCACGACCAAGTTCCGTCTGCCGGCGCCCCCGAAGGAGTTCGAGGCCCGGCCGCTGCCCTGGCTGATGGCGCTGTCCCCGCTCGCCATGGCCGTCACCATGGCGTTGGTGATGGGGCGCATGACGTACCTGCTGATCGCGCTCTTCAGCCCGCTGATCATGATCGGCAACTACTTCTGGGACAAGAAGCACGGCCGCAAGTCCCACGCCAAGCAGGTCAGGGAGTACGAGGAGCACAAGGCCCGGATCGAGCGCGACGCGCAGGAGGCGCTGGTCCTGGAGCGCGGCGACCGACGCCTCGACCACCCGGACCCCGGCACCGTCTGGGCCGGCACCACCGGCCCCCGCACCCGTCTGTGGGAGCGCCGCCGCAGCGACGCCGACCACCTGCTGCTGCGGGTGGGCACCGGCCGGCTGCCCTCCGCCATCGTCCTCGACGACCCCGAGCAGGACGACCACCGCCGCCAGGTCACCTGGGACATCGCCGACACCCCCGTCGCCCTGCATCTGGGCCGGCTCGGGGTGATCGGCTTCGCGGGTCCCGACGACACCGCGCGCGGCCTGGCGCGCTGGACGGTGGCGCAGGCAGCCGCTCTGCACAGCCCGCTGGACGTGCAGTTCTACGTGCTCACCGAGGTGAACGCGCAGGCCGGCTGGGACTGGGTCCGCTGGTTGCCGCATACCCGTCCGACGGCGCAGGACGCCAACGTCCTCATCGGGAACGACGCCGAGACCGTCGGCGCCCGTATCGGCGAACTCACCCAGATCCTCGATGCCAGGCAGAAGGCCGCCCAGGAGAACCGCGGCCAGGTGGGCTTCTCCGACCCCGACATCGTCATCGTCTGGGACGGCTCGCGTCGGCTGCGCTCGATGCCCGGTGTCGTACGGCTGCTGCAGGAGGGCCCGGCCGTATCGATGTACGCGATCTGCCTGGACGCCGAGGAGCGCTTCCTGCCGGGCGAGTGCAAGGGCATCGTGATCGCGGAGCCGCGCAACTCCCGGCACGCCCGGCACGAGCAGAAGGCCGGCGGCGGCGCGAGCGACGCTCTCGAAGCGCTGCGGCAGGCCGCCGAGGCGGAGGAGCGGAAGAAGGCGGCGGCCGAGGGCGGCAGGTCGCGCCGGAAGGAGAAGGGGAGAGGGAAGCGGACGAAGTCGGCCGCGCCCGACAATCCGGAGCTGACCAACACCGCCGCCGTGCTGCTCTCCCTCGACAACCAGAGCGGTGCCCACACGCCCGTGGCGCCGACGGCCCCGGATCAGGTCGATCCCTCCGTGCTGCGGCTGCGCGTGCAGCAGGAGGGCGAGGACAAAATCCTGGGCGTACGGCCCGACTTCGTCTCACCGGCCTGGTGCGCCCGGGTGGCCCGGGCGCTCGCCCCGCTGCGTGACATCAGCGGTGAGGCGACGGACAGCGCGCTGCCGGACGCCAGCCGGCTCCTCGACGTCATCGGGATGGAGCCGCCGACGGCCGGCGCGGTGGTCGCCCGTTGGCAGACCGGCGGGCAGTCCACGCTGGCGGTGGTCGGTGAGTCGTACGACGGGCCGTTCGGCATCGACATCCGCAAGGACGGGCCGCACGGCCTCATCGCTGGTACGACGGGTTCCGGCAAGTCCGAGCTGCTGCAGACGATCGTCGCCGCGCTCGCGGTGGCGAACACGCCGGAGAACATGACCTTCGTGCTCGTCGACTACAAGGGCGGCAGCGCGTTCAAGGACTGCGTCCACCTGCCGCACACCGTCGGCATGGTCACCGACCTCGACGCCCATCTCGTCGAGCGCGCCCTGGAGTCGCTCGGCGCCGAGCTGCACCGCCGCGAGCACATCCTGGCCCAGGTCGGGGCGAAGGACATCGAGGACTACCAGGACCTGGTGCGGCGTAATCCGGGTATGGCGCCGCTGCCCCGACTGCTGCTGGTCATCGACGAGTTCGCGTCCATGGTCCGCGACCTGCCGGACTTCGTCACCGGCCTGGTCAACATCGCGCAGCGCGGCCGTTCCCTCGGCATCCACCTGATGCTGGCCACCCAGCGGCCGTCGGGCGTGGTCTCGCCGGAGATCCGGGCCAACACCAACCTCCGTATCGCCCTGCGGGTCACCGACGGCGGCGAGTCGACGGACGTCATCGACTCGCCCGAGGCCGGCAACATCTCCAGGAACACCCCGGGCCGCGCCTACGTGCGCACCGGCGCGGCCTCCCTCATCCCCTTCCAGTCCGGCCGTGTCGGCGGCCGCCGCCCCGGCACCGTGGACCCGATGACCGTCGCCCCGTGGACCGGGGAGCTGGACTGGGCCGGCCTGGGCCGTGCGGCGCTGGCGAAGCCCGCGGCCGCGAAGAGCGAGGAAGAGGAGATCACCGATCTGAAGGTGCTCGTCGACGCCGTCCGGGAGGCCAACGCGCACCTGGGCATACCGCAGCAGCACAGCCCGTGGCTGCCGGCCCTCGCGGAGACCCTGCTGCCGCAGGACCTGCCGCCAGTGCAGGGACTGGGCGTACTGCCCGCGGCGGCCTACGGCATCGAGGACCTGCCGTCGAGCCAGGCTCGTCGCGCGGTCGCGATCGACTTCGCCACCTTCGGCCACCTGCTCATCGCGGGGGCGCCGCGCAGCGGCCGCTCCCAGGTGCTGCGGACGATCGCGGGCTCCCTGGCCCGCACCCTCTCCTGCGCCGACGTCCATCTGTACGGCATCGACTGCGGCAACGGCGCGCTGAACGCTCTGTCCAAGCTGCCGCACTGTGGCGCGGTGGTGGGCCGCAGCCAGAGCGAGCGGGCCGTCCGCCTGGTCCGCCGGCTGTCGGCGGAGGCGGGCAGGCGGCAGGAGTTGCTCGCTCAGTACGGCTTCGCGGACATCGGCGAGCAGCGCGCCGCCACGGCGGAGGGCGGGCGGCTGCCGCACATCGTGCTGCTGCTCGACCGCTGGGAGGGCTGGGTCTCCTCGCTCGGCGAGCTGGAACACGGCGAGCTGACCGACGAGTTGCTGACCCTGATGCGCGAAGGCGCGAGCGTCGGCATCCACTTGGTGATCACGGGCGACAGGCAACTGCTGACCGGCCGGATCTCCTCGCTTACGGAGGACAAGCTCGGCCTGCGCCTCGCGGACCGTACCGACTTCTCGATGCTGGGCATCAACAGCCGCAAGGTGCCGGACGAGATCCCGCCGGGCCGCGCGTTCCGCAACGAGACGGGTACGGAGATCCAGTTCGCGCTGCTCAGCGAGGACGCCACCGGGCAGGGGCAGAACGCGGCCCTCGTGGCCATCGGAGAGTGGGCGGCCCAGCGGGACGCGGCGGTGCCGCGGGCCCTGCGGCCGTTCCGGGTGGACTCGCTGCCCAGCAGCATCACCTTCAACGAGGCGTGGCAGCACGTCGATCCGGCGACGTCCGCCTCGCGGCTGTGGGGCCTGGTGGGCGTCGGCGGTGACGACTTGACGGCCTTCGGCCCGGACCTGGCGCAGGGCGTGCCGGGCTTCGTGATCGCGGGCCCGGCGAAGTCGGGGCGCTCGACCGTGCTGATGAACCTGGCGGCCACGTTCGTGGGCCGCCGCGCCGCCCGCCTGGTCATCGCCGCCCCGCGGACCTCCCCCCTGCGTGAACTGCGGGGCCACAAGGGTGTGCTGGCCGTTTTCACAGGCAGCGACATCGAGGAGGACGAGCTGAAGGAAGCCGTGGCGACGGCGTCCGTGGAGCGTCCGATCGTCGTCCTGATCGACGACGGCGAGCTGCTGGAGGACTGCGACGCGGAGGACGAGCTCAAGAGGCTGATCTCGCGGGGCGCCGAACGCGGCATCGGCATCGTCATCGCGGGTGACGAGGACGACGTCTGCTCGGGCTTCAGCGGCTGGCAGGTCGACCTGAAGAAGTCCAAGCGCGGTCTGCTGCTGTCCCCGCAGGACACGTCCAGCGGCGAACTGATCGGCGTGCGCCTGAGCCGGAGCGCGGTGGGCGGCCCGGTGAGCCCTGGTAAGGGCCTGCTGCATCTGGGGGGCGGGGAGGCGTTCACGGTGACGGTGCCGGCGGGTTGAGCCGCATCGTGCGCCTGTTGACGACGTAAGGCAAAGGGAGGGGACATATGGGCGGCCACGACCGGCTGGTTGTCGATTACACACTGCTGGGATCTTCGAAGAGCAATCTCCGGGACATCAGGAAGGTCCTGGAGGGCATCGACAGGCACCGCGACGACATACGCGATATCTGGGGCCACGACAGCATCGCCGGAAAGATGGACGAATTCGTCACCAACTGGGACAACTATCGACGCGAACTGCTGGAGAACGTCCAGGACCTGGGAAAGCACGTGGAGGGCGCGCTCAAGAGCTTCGAGAAACAGGATCTCGACCTGAAGAACGCGACCGAGAAGCACGGGAAGAACGCGAAAGCCGGGGGAAAGTAGGCAATGGGAACAGGTAAGGGAAGGCGGCGACCGGTCGACTGGCATCCGCTGGCGGAGAAGGACCCGGTCCCCGGCGATCCGGAGGACATCCGGCACGAGGTCTCGCGAATGAAGAACCTCGCCAAGACTCTCCGCGACCAGGCAGGCATCCTGCGCAAGGCCGCGGACGGCGATGCGCTGCAGGGGAAGTACGCCGACAAGATCCGTGAGAAGTCCGGCGATCTGGAGAAGCACTTTCGCGAGACGGCGGGCCGTTACGAACGCGTCGTCGGCGATCTCGGCCACTGGGCCAATGACTTGGAGGGTTACCAGGAGCGCGCGGACGGGATTCTCAGAGCCGCAAAGCAGGCCGACGAGGAACACGCCGCCGAGGTGAAGAAGAAGGAAGCCGAGGCGAAGAAGGACGGCAACAAGAAGCCGTCGGAGGACTCCGACCCCGACAGCCACCTGGCCTCGTACCGCAAGCAGTTGAACGACGTCGTCTCGGATCGCGACGCCAGCGCCGAGCGGTATGCCAAGAACATCGGCGAAGACATCTCGGACGTCATCAAGGACAGCGGCTGGGAGGACTTCAAGGACTGGGTGCACGAGAACGCGGATACGATCAAATCCGTTGTGGAAGTGCTGAGTTGGGCAGCGACGATCATCGGAATCGCTCTCCTCTTCTTCACGCCCGTCGGATGGCTGGCGACTGCTCTCACCGTGGCCGCGATCGGTCTCACCGCGCTCGTGGGTATCGGACACACGGCATTGGCTCTCGCTGGTGAAGGGAGCTGGACGGACGTCGCCATGGACGTCTTCGCGCTGGCCACGCTGGGGGTCGGCGCCGTCGCCATGAAGGGCGTGAAGGTCGCGTACACAGCGCTCAAGACCACCAGCAGGGCGGCGCGATTCCAGCGGTACACGAATCTGCGCAAGCTGCTCGACAAGAACGTCATGCGGTACGGCGCCGACTCGGCCCGCGGTGCGAAAGCGGTTCGCGCGAAGGACGCGCTGCGCCGGATCGGTTCGAGGGAGACACGGCCCACGACAACCCGACTGGACCGCCTGTTGAGTGGTGAGGGGGAGGTCGCCAGCGCGAGCAAGTTCTCCAGGCAGATGCGGGCCGAATTCGGCGGGAATGACGACGTGCGGAAGGCGGCCGACGCCATGGACAAGGCCGCAAGGAATTTCCAGATGAACTACAGGGCTGCCACTGGGGTGGACCTGGGAGACAAACTCGGGGAAAAAGTCGGCGGGGACGCGTATGGAGATGCAAAGGATGTCCTGACGCGTGAAGTCGGGAGCCGATGGTAGTCAACCCGAGGCGATTCCCGGTCAGTAGTGGCCGGGCATGACGCAATGCGAAGCGAATATCCCTGGGAGGGAAGAGCAGTGGCCGTACGCATGGGGAACAATCCAGAAGAAGCCAGGGCGACGAAAATCCTTGCCGCATGCACGTTGATACCGGTCCTCTGTGCCGCTTTCCAGGACCTCGGCAGCAAGTACGGCGGGATGGACTGGCTCACTACGGGCTACTTCGTGTGGCCGTTCATGATTGCCCCTGTGGCGTTTCTGCTCTTGTTCATCAAGAACCGGGAGCTCATCCGTGACCCACACAGGGGTGCCCACTTCGCCCAGACGATCAAGACGGTTTCCGGCTTGTTCCTGTTCCTGAACCTCATCGCCATCCTCTACAGCTGGCTGGCGGTGATTTCGGTGCTCAGTGCCCTGGCGATCCTGGTAGCCGGCCGACGGCTGAAGAAGCAGGCGTCGCCGTGACTGTGCCTCCCCGTGGCTACGAGCTCGTCCTGCCCCCCGGCTGGGTCCGTATCCCCCTGCGCGACGGCACGAAGGAAGCCCTGGAGAGCGTCCTCTTCTCGCACATGGGGCAGGTCCCGGAGGGCATCCCCCGGGACGAAGCCATGCGGTTCCGTCTGGATGTGCGCCGTCAGATCGAGAAGCAGGCCCGGGCGGCGAGGAGGAACGGCGGCCTTGATCTCTATCTGCCGGTGCTCCCGCGCGGGGGGATCTTTCTCATGGCCTCGTTCATCGTGGCCGAGATGCCGCTCGGCCAGGACCGTGCGGCGCCGCCGGAGGCAGTGCTCGCCCAGCTGGCCGGCGAGGACGGCACCGACGGATCGGCGGCCAGGGTCGAAGTGGCGGGGGCACCCGCCCTCCGTCGTTCCTACCAGTCCGTCCCAGGCACGGAAGAGCCGCGGTCAGCACCCGAAGCCGTACCGCAGGCCGCCGTGCAGCAGGCGGCCGTGCCGGCCCGCAGGATCGAGTACGTGATCCCCGTCGCGGACGACCCCGGTCGCTGGATCAGCATCAACTTCTCCACACCTGGCGACGGCGACCTCGACAGCGAGTTCACCGGAGTGCTGGTCGAGTTGTTCGATGCGGTGGTCGGAACCTTCAAGTGGAGTCATGAATGAGCTGGCTCAACGTCAAGCACGCCATGCAACTGGGCCCCTGGATCCGCGTTCCCCTCATGTGGCCGGAACCAGGACTTGAGGAGGTCGCGGAAGCGCAGACGCCCGAGGCATGGGCACGCTACTTCGCCGAAGCCTGGTGGGAGGATTGCGCGACCGACAAGCCGGAACCGGGCGAAGTCGACCTCCTGGCCAACATCCTCCTGATGTATGCGGACCGGGCCCCTGCGGCGTTCCCGGGTTTCGAGGTTCTCCTGCACCTCCCGCACCCGAGAGAGAACCCGCTTCCGGCGTATGTCGACCTGGTCGAGATCGAGGAGGGCGAGGACCGGGAGACGGCACTGCGCGCCCTGACCCACGCCGATGCGAGCTACGCGATCGAGCCCCCCATCGTCGAGGAGTTCGACTCCCCGCATCTGGGATCCGGCCTGCGAGTGCTGCGCTACTACCAGGACCAGGACGAGGACAGCAACGAGGTCCACGTCGGCCTGCGCTATGCCTGGCGCTACGAGAAGGGCATGGAGGCCGCGGACGTCCTGATCATCCTGGCCGATCCCGACGCCGGCCGGATCCTCAAGGCGCTCGACGATGTCGACACCTTCGCCCGCACCATCCGCATCAGCCCGGATGAGGAACTGGACACCTGGCAGACCTCATGACCCTGGCCGAGCCCGGTGTGGCCCTGGCCGACCCCTCTGCAGATCACTCGTCCCCTCTTCTCGCGTACGAGGAGTCCGCGGCGTCCGGCACCGGTCCCTCCCCTCGTGGGGACCGGTGCCGGACGGCGGGGCGGTGTCGATCCGGGATGTGACGGCGCCGTGTCGGTGATGCGGCGGGTCAGTGTGGATCGAGCGAGTGTGGAAGGTGACCGAGAACTTGCGGCGCCATGAGTGGTCTCCCCTAGCTCCGGGCTGGTGGCCTGCCTGAGCGAGGCGCGAACGTTGCGCTATTGGGTCGTGATCCTGCCATTCGGAAGGTACCGACGAGGAGGTTCCGGTCTCCGGACGCCGACTTAGCCGCAGGTCAGCCGTATAAAGTGAGTTTTCCGGTCCGGATGCCAAGGTGCGGCGGAAGTAGCGGAAGTGAAGGAGTGGAGGCTTTGAGTTCCGACCCCGGGGCGCGTACGGCCTTCGCGGAACGGCTGGCGCTGCTGTACAAGGAGGCCGGCAATCCTCCGCTCAAGAGCGTGGCCGAAGCCGTCGTCCGGTTGCAGCGGGTCGACGAGCGAGGGCGGCCCGTACGTGTGTCCGCTCAGCGGATCAGCGACTGGCGGCGGGCCAAGAACGTGCCCGCCCACTTCGCCGCGCTGGTGGCCGTACTGCACGTCCTGATCCCCCAGGCGCGGCGCGAGCGCCCCACTCCCGTCTCCCCCGGGCTGTACGACCTGGGCCAGTGGCAGCGGCTGTGGGAGCGGGCGACCTCCGGGGAAGAGGAGGAGCACACTCCGGTCGAGGCCCCCGCGGTGTCCGGCGGGGTGTGTCCGTATCGCGGACTCGCCTCGTACCGGCAGCAGGACGCCCGCTGGTTCTTCGGCCGCGAGCGCAGCACGGACGCCCTGGTCGACCAGCTCCGTACGGTGGAGAAGAGCGGCGGCCTCGTCATGCTCGTCGGCGCCTCCGGAGCCGGGAAGTCCTCCCTTCTGAACGCCGGCCTGGTCACGGCCCTGCGGAACGGTGCGCTGGGCTGTGAGGAGGAGAAGGACCGGAACGGCGGGGCCGGCGCTGTCGTGCAGTTCGTGCCGGGCAGTGATCCGCTCGCCGAGCTGACCCGACGTATACCGGAGCTCGCGGACGTCGTACCGGGGGTCTCGGACACCGCCGGTTCCTCCGAAGCCACCGACCTCGACCTCGTCCACGCCACCCAGGACGCCGTCCACACCTGGGCCCGGCGCGAGGCCACCGGCGCCACGCCACCCGTGCTCATCGTCGACCAGTTCGAGGAGACCTTCACCCTCTGCCCCGACGAGGCCACTCGCCGTACCTTCATCCAGGTCCTCAGCGCCGCCTGCACACCTCCCGAACCCGGCGACCCCGCCCCCGTGCTCGTCGTCCTCGGTGTCCGTGCCGACTTCTACGAGCAGTGTCTGGCGCACCCGGAGCTGGCCGACGCGTTGCAGCACCGGCACATGGTGCTCGGGCCGCTCACCACCTCGGAGCTGCGGGAAGCGGTGAACGGGCCCGCCAAGGCGGTGGGGCTGGAGCTGGAGCCGGGGCTGGCGGAGCTGATCGTGCGGGAGGTGAGTGCCGACGGGCCGCGCGGGACGCATGACGCGGGGGTGCTGCCGCTGCTGTCGCACGCGCTGCTCGCCACCTGGCAGCGGCGCAAGGCGGGGCGGCTGACGCTGGCCGGATATCGCGCGGCCGGGGGGATCCAGGGGGCGGTGGCGGCGACCGCCGAGCGTGCCTGGTCCGGGCTCGATCCTGCGGCGCGTACGGCCGCGCGGCTGCTGTTGCTCCGGCTGGTCCGGCTCGGCGAGGACACGCAGGCCACCCGGCGGCGCGGGACCCGGCGGCAACTGGCCGCGGAGTCGACGGATCCCGGCAAGACCGAGGAGTCGCTCGAAGCGCTGGTGCGGGCCCGGCTGGTGACGCTGGACGCGGAGACCGTGGAGATCACGCATGAGGCGCTGCTCCATGCCTGGCCGCGGCTGCGGGACTGGATCGGCGAGGACCGGCAGGGCAATCTGCTGCGGCAGCGGCTGGAGGAGGACGGCCGGGCCTGGGAGGAGTCCGACAGGGATACGTCCCTCTTGTACCGGGGGTCGCGGCTGGAGCAGGCCCACGGGTGGGCCCGTTCCGCCGGGGACACCTTCCTGACCCGCAGTGCCGTGGAGTTCCTGGCCGCCTCGGTCCGGCTGCGCCGGCGCACCGTCTGGCTCATGCGCAGCGCGGTCGCGGCGCTGGTCGCGCTGGCGATGGTGGCCGTCGGTGCGGCGGTGGTCGCCTTCCAGCAGCGGGACGAGGCAGTGTTCGCGCAGGTACTCGCCGAGGCCGACCGCGTCCAGCACACCGATCCGTCGCTGTCCGCCCAGCTCGACCTGGTGGCCCACCGGCTGCGCCCGGGCGACGAGGGCGCCGGCAACCGGCTGATCTCGATCGTCAACGCGCCCCTGGCCACCCCGCTGCTCGGCCACACGGGCGCCGTCTACCTGACCACGTTCAGCCCGAACGGCCGTCTCCTGGCCACCGCGAGCTACGACCGGACCGTACGCCTGTGGGACGTGAGCGACCGCTCCCGCCCCAAGCCCCTGGGCCGCCCCCTCACCGGTCACACCAGCTGGGTGAGCAGTGCCGTCTTCAGCCCCGACGGCCGCACCCTGGCCAGCGCCGGTGACGACGGCACGATCCGGCTGTGGGACGTGAGCGACCCCGCGCACCCTTCGCCCCTCGGAGCGCCCCTGACCGGCCACGAGGGCACGATCTACCTGGTGGCGTTCAGTCCGGACGGCCGCACCCTGGCCTCCGCCGGCGACGACAGCACCGTACGCCTGTGGAATGTGCGCGACCCGGCCCGGCCGAAGTCGCTCGGCGCGCTCACCGGGCACACCGCCGCCGTGCGGTCGGTGGCGTTCAGCCCCGACGGGCGCACGCTGGCGGCGGGCGGCGACGACGACACGATCCGGCTGTGGAACATGGCCGATCCCCGTCGCCCGGAGCCGGTCGGCAAGGCGCTGACCGGGCACACGGACCTCGTGCACTCGGTGGCCTTCAGCCCCGACGGCCGTACTCTCGCCAGCGGCAGCGCGGACGGCATGATCCGGCTGTGGAACGTCTCCGATCCGGCGGACGCGGCAGCGATCGGCGCACCGCTGACCGGGCACACCGGTCCCATCTGGTCCGTGGCCTTCAGCCCGGACGGCGGCCGGCTCGCCGCGGCCAGCGCGGACAGCACCGCGAGTCTGTGGAACGTCTCCGATCCGGCGTGGCCCTCGCAGGTCGGGGAGCCTCTCGCGGGCAGCAGCGGCGAGATGTTCGCCCTGGGGTTCAGCCCGGACGGCCGCACCCTCGCCACCGGCAGCGGTGACAGCAAGGTCCGCCTGTGGTCGGTACCCACGCTGGACATGACCGGCCGCACCGGTGCGTTCCGCCCGGACGGGAAGGTGTTCGCCACGGCCGCGCGCGACGGCAGGGTCCGGCTGTGGAACGTGTCGGCTCCCGACCGGCCCGTGTCCCTGAGCAAGCCGTTCATGCCCGCCGACGGCTACCAGCGTTCGATGACGTTCTCCCCCGACGGCCGCACCCTCGCCGTACGGACCGGACACCACACGCTGTACCTGTGGAATGTCACCGACCCGGCCCATCCGGTCCTGGCTGGGTCGCCCCTGGCCCTGCGCACCCGCTTCGCCGGCGCCGACTCACTGGCGTACAGCCCCGACGGCCGCACGCTGGCTACCGCCTACGAAGACCGCACCATCCGGTTGTGGGACGTCCGTGACCCGTCCCGTGCCGTTCCGCTCGGTGCCCCGCTGACCGGCCACAAGGGTTACGTCAACGCGCTCGCCTTCAGCCCCGACGGCTCCGTGCTCGCCAGTGGCAGCGCGGACAACACCATGCGGCTGTGGAACGTGTCCGACCCACGGCACGTCACCCGCCTCGGCAAGCCCCTCACGGGCCATGAGGGCCCCGTCAACTCGCTGATCTACAGCCCGGACGGCCACACCCTCGCCAGTGGCAGCGACGACGACACCGTACGGCTCTGGGACGTCACCGACCCCCGTACGGCGAGCGCGCAGGGCTCGCCCCTCACCGGGCACACCGAGGCGGTCGTGTCGCTGACGTTCAGCGCGGACGGCCGCACGCTGGCCAGCGGTGGGGACGACAACACGGTCCGGCTGTGGAACGTCACCCGGCCGTCCGACGCCTCGCCCATCGGGCAGGGGATGAGCCCCAACGCCAGGACGGGCAACTTCCTGGCGTTCAGCCCGGCGAGCCACATGCTCGGCGTCTCCAGCGGCTCCGACACCATCCGGCTGTGGAACCTGGACGTCGACGAGGCCATCCGCCGCGTCTGCTCGACCACACAGAACGTCCTGACGCGGGAGAAATGGCACGAGTACCTGCCCCGGCTGTCGTACGAGCCGCCGTGCGAGCCGTAGTTCCCACCGTCGGGACGGTCCGTTTCACTCAGTGACGGTGCCGAAACGGAAGTGGTATGACGCGGACTCGACGGACAGCGGTTTCCGTGATCCCGATCACAACCCCTCCCCACAGCCGATCAGTCGGCTCCCACGACGCAGGCAGCCTTGTTACTGTGGGGCCAGCCCGATCGCTGGTGCATCCCCCGTCGCCAGCGGTCGGGCCTTCGCATGTCCGGCGCCCGAGCGGCGCCCGAGCGGTCGTACGCTGATCAAGTGCGCACCCCGATCCGCCGTGACAACCACCGGCACCAGTGGGAGAAGGACCGGGCCCGCCGTCCGCTCGGCACCCGGGCCGCGACCGGGGCCACCGAGCGCGAGACCGGCCTGGAGCCGTGCGACCTCGTCTTCCATGCCTGCTATCGCGAGGTCCCCGCACCCCCGGACCTCGCGGACGCCTTCGCCGTACCGACGGGCACCCCGCTCCTGCAGCGCAGCTACCGGACCCGCTGCTCGGCCGAGACGGCCCCGTTCAGCCTCGTCACGTCCTATCTGATCCGCGACATGGTCGCCGCGAACCCCGAGCTCCTCGACGCCGCCAGGGAGCCCTGGCCGGGCGGCACCCAGCACCAGCTGCACACCGTCGGCATCGAGCTGGACCGGGTCGAGGAGCGGGTCACCGCGCGAGGGCCGACGCCTGAGGAGGCACGCGAGCTGGAGCTGCCGCCGGGAGCCTCGGTGCTGCTGCTGCGCAAGACGTCGTACGACACCCACGGCCGGGTGGTGGACGTCTCCGAGGCCACACTGCCCGGCGACCGTACGGAACTGCTCTTCACGACCCCGCTGGAAAGGTGGTGAGCGAAAGGTGGTGAGCGGAAAAGTGGTGAGTCCCGCCGTGACCCGGCGCGTCACCGTCGTCACCGCTGTCCACGGCCCTTCGGCGGCGTTCCTGCCGGAGGCCCACAAGTCGCTGACCGCACAGGAGTTGCCGGCGGGCTGGGAGTGGCACTGGGTGATCCGGGAGGACGGCAGGACGGACGAGGTCCGCCCGTACGTCCCCGACGACGCGCGCGTGACCTTCCGTCAGGGCCGCCCCGGGGGGCCCGGCATGGCGCGCACCATGGCGCTGGCGCACGCCGAGGGCGAGTACGTGAAGACCCTGGACGCCGACGACCAGCTCGCCCCGGGGACACTGGCCCGTGACGTGGCCGTCCTCGAAGCCCACCCCGCCGTCGGCTGGACGACCTCCCGGGTCCTGGACCTGCTGCCGGACGGCTCGACCGTGGGCTTCCCGTACGACCCCGCCGAAGGGCCCGTCGAGCGGGGCGCCGTGCTCGACTTCTGGGCGGCGCACGACTTCCGCGCCCAGGTCCACCCGGCGACCCTGTGCGTACGCCGGGACCTGCTGCTCGGCCTGGGCGGCTGGATGGCGCTCCCGGCCTCCGAGGACACCGGCCTGCTGCTGGCCCTCAACTCCGTGAGCCGGGGCTGGTTCTCGGCGGAGGTGGGCCTGCTCTACCGGAAGTGGGAGGGCCAGATGACGGGTCAGCCGTCCCATGTCGACCCGGCGGAACGGGCGGCGCGGATGGCGGTGGTGGAGGCCAGGGCACGGGCGCTGGCCTCGTTCGGGTGGAGCTGTCCGCCCGCCGCTACTCAGTAAGGGTGATGGCCTGGGACGGACAGTTCTCGACGGCCTCCCGCACCCGCGGGTCGTCGCCGCTGTGCTCCCGCCCCGGTCGCACCACCCCGTACTCGTCCACGAAGTCGAAGACCGACGGGGCGCGGTGCACGCACTCGGCGGAGCCGTAACAGAGGTTCGGGTCGATGGAGACCTTCATGACCTTCATCCGCGCTCCCGTCGTGGACCGTGGCCGGGTTGGAGCCTTCACAGGCTCCTACTGGACTGCCCAGCCCGTGAGCGTGCTCAACCCTCGTGCTCAACCCTCCTGGTCGGACTGGTCGGACCGGTCGAAGGGGAGGTCGAGCATCCGGATCGCGTTTCCGCGCAGCAGCTTGTAGGCGATCTCGTCGGGGAGCCCGCCGACGTGCTCCTCGGCGACCCGCTTGGTCTCCGGCCAGGTCGAGTCGACGTGCGGATAGTCCGTCTCGAAGGTGGCGTTGTCGACGCCGACCGTCTCGATCGCCTCGATGCCGTGCCTGTCCCGGAAGAAGCAGCAGAAGATCTGCCGGTAGTAGTACGTCGACGGCGGCTCCGGGATCAGGTCCTTCACGCCGCCCCACGCCCGGTGCTCCTCCCAGACGTCGTCCGCGCGCTCCAGGGCGTACGGGATCCAGCCCATCTGGCCCTCGCTGTAGGCGAGTTTGAGCCGGGGGAACTTCACCAGCACCCCGGAGAAGAGGAAGTCCATCATCGACGCCATGGCGTTGTTGAAGCTCAGTGAGGCCTGCACGGCGGGCGGGGCGTCGGGGGACGCGGCCGGCATCTGGGAGGAGGACCCGATGTGCATGTTGACCACCGTGCCGGTCTCCTCGCAGGCCGCGAAGAACGGGTCCCAGTAGCCGCAGTGGATGGACGGCAGCCCGAGATAGGTGGGGATCTCGCTGAAGGTGACGGCCCGCACGCCCCGGGCCGCGTTGCGGTGGATCTCCGCCACGGCCAGGTCGATGTCCCACAGCGGGATCAGGCACAGCGGGATCAGCCGGCCGCCGCTGTCGCCGCACCACTCCTCGACCATCCAGTCGTTGTAGGCGCGCACACAGGCCAGCCCGACCTCCTTGTCCTTGGCCTCGGCGAAGGTCTGGCCGCAGAAACGGGGGAAGGTCGGGAAGCAGAGCGAGGCCTCGACGTGGTTGATGTCCATGTCCTCAAGGCGGGCCTTCGGGTCCCAGCAGCCGCGCCGCATCTGCTCACGGGTGATGCCGTCGAGCGTCATCTCGTCCCGGCTGAATCCGACGGCCGCGATGATGCGCTTGTACGGGAACAGGTCGCCCTCGTACTCCCACCAGTCGGTGAGCTGGCCGTCCGGGTCGGTGGTGAACCGGTACTTCCCGCCGACGTACGCGAGTTCACCGATCCCCGCGGTGAGGGGCTTCGGGCCACGGTCCCGGTACTTGGCGGGGAGCCAGCTCTCGAAGAGGTGCGCGGGCTCGATCACATGATCGTCCACGCTGATGACCTTGGGCAGGTCCTTGGTGCTGCGGTCGGTGGTGCTGCGATCGGCGGTCGCCACGGCTGGCCCCCTCGTCCCGGCAGGCGGACCGTCCGACCCAGATCTGACGGTCCATCAGATTTGGTTTTCAGGGTAGGGGGGCCACCCGAGGACGGCAAGGGCCCATCCGGTCGGCACGAAGTCCGGCCACAAGGGGCTGTACGGCGGATCGGGCCGGCCGCAAGGGGCTGCCGGGCCGCACGCATGCCGATAGCATCGCCGGGGTGATCGAACTGGCGGAGATGGTGCGGGAGTTGAGGAATGAGCTGAACGCTGCGCTGGCGGACGGGTCGGCCGGGCCGGTGCGGTTCGAGCTCGGGACGGTGGAGATCGAGACGACGGTCATGGTGGGCCGCAGGGGCGGAGCGGGCGGGAAGGTGCGGTTCTGGGTCGTCGAGGCGGGCGGTGACGCGACTGCGGAGCAGTCACGGACGCACCGGATCAGCCTCACCCTGGAACCCAGGCTCGTGGCACCGGACGGAACGCGGCGCACGGTGCTGATCACCGGGGACGAGACCGACACGGAGCGCTGACTCCTCACCCCTTCTCACCCCCTGACGCCGCCGCAGCAGGGGCCGTACGCTGGATCGGCGACTGTCAGTGGGGACTTGATGACGACTGGTGGCGATCGGGAGGTCACGGGGGTGGAAGACGGGCGCAGCCCTGCACGGGTTCGCAACGAACTGATGGCCGAGGTCGCCGACGCGCTCCAGGAATCGGCCGCCATGCGGCACCCGAACAGTGCCGACTTATTGGTGACCATGCTGGGCCAGGAACTGGGCTCACCGGTGGAACCCCCGCGCAACGAGACACTGCGGCCGTGGCTGCTGCAGCTGGTCGAGCGGTGCACCCAGCTGCCCGACGGGCTGCCGTGCCTGGTGCGCTGCCTCGGCTATGTCGAGCAGGAGTCCGCCGCCGTGACGACGCTGCGGCCGCTGGTCGACGAGTGGGAGGCCGTGGACTTCTTCGACGGCGCCGATCTGCATCCGCTGCGGCCCGTCCTGCGGGAGCTGCGGTCGTCGTCCGCCCTCGCGGCCCTGGCGCGCCGTGCCAGCCGTTCGCGCACCCAGGAACTGCCCGCGTGGTGCGACTCGGGGTGGACGGTGTTCCTGCGGCTGGCCGGCGACAACTCCGGCGCGCGGGAACTGCCGGTGAGCATGGCGTTCCTGTCGCTGGCCGCCGACCACTTCATGGAGGACGGACAGGCGGCGGCGGCCGAGGAGCTGCGCCGCTGGGTCCGCCGGCAGGCGCGCGCCTGGGAGCTGGAGGACAAGCTGGCCCAGTGGCAGCGCGGCGGGGCCGCCCAACCGCCGCCTTCGCTGGTGCCGGCGTATCTGATGATCCAGTTCGAGCCGGACGGCGTGGACCCCGACCGCTACTACCTCTCGCACTGGCGGCAGTCGGACGCGGAGGGCTGGCACCCCGTCCCGGGCGAGACACTGCATCTGCACCGCGACGAGCTTCCCTCGGAGGTCGAGAACCTCATCGAGCAGACCGAGGAACGCTGGTCGGACCTGCGCCAGCCCGTGGTGCTCGAATTCATTCTCCCGTGGGAACTGCTCGGAGAACCGGTCGAGTGGTGGCACAAGGAGTCGCAGACCGCCTTCCCGACACCGCTGGTGATGGACTACGCGGTTCTCGTGCGTTCGTTCGAGCGCTTGCGCAAGGCGGCGTGGCACCGGCCGTGGCACAACAAGTGGCGCCAGTTCAAGGAGCGGCCCGCCGACACCCACTCGCACTGGAACCGTCCGGGCAACTCCCACTTCCATCTGGAGCGGGAGCTGAAGGAGGACGAACAGGCGGTCTGCCTGGTGCTCAGTGAACCGCCGGGCACCGACTCCCTGTCGAGCCGTCAGGAGTACCTCGCCGGACTGCGGTCGGGCGTGCCCGCGATGATCTGGCACCGCGGCGACTGCTCCGATCCCGCCTTCAAGGAGGCGGTGGCCGACCTCGTGCAGGACCGCGGGCTGGCCGGTCTGGTGGAGCGGGCCGGAAAATGGCGCAAGGAGGCTCTGGCCATGGGGCCGGAGGGCTGGGACAACCACGTGGGACGGCATCTTGCGATCCTGCTCGACGATCCGGAACGCAGACCCGGCCCGCCGGGTCCCGCCCATCCGCCGGTGAAGCCATGAGCCGGGGCGGGTCACGGCCGGCGCGGGTTCACGGTCCGCCCGCCCGCGGTGAGAGGGGCTGCCCCGACATGCAGCAGTGTGCATCGGCTGGTCCGCGTCTGTTTCGGACCGGCATTCCTGCCTTTACCATGCTCATGCACACACCCCGCGTGTGCCCCCGTACGCACTTGCTTCGGGTGGACACGCACTGCAAGGCTTTGCCCGTGGATGCCACGCATACCGGGGGTCTGCGCGACTCCTCAGCACCCGCACTCTCACCGTCACTTCGACGCCTTGAGAGCACACATGCACGATGACGACGGACGGCGACCGGCACGGGCTGCGCGAGCACGTGATGAGGCCGCTCAGTTCCTGAACCGACTCGGGCGGCCGGAGGGGCCGGAGCCCACGGAGGCGGTTCTCGTCATCGACACCCATCCGACGATGCGGGTGTGGGACTCCACGGCCGGTGAACTGGCCGACGAACTGGAGCGGGCGGGACGGTTCGACCGGGTCCGCGTGGTGCGCCTGCTGGGGACCGACGAGACGGATCCGGCGCGGGTGAGCACGGAGGAGCCGCTCGCCCCGGCCGACCGGGACGTACGCCGACTGGTGCTGGTGCTGACCGACGCCCTGGCGGCCGGCTGGCGGCTCGGTGCCGTACAGCCGCTGTTACGTGCGGCGGGGCGGACGTCGCCCGTCGCCGTGGTGCATCTGCTGCCCCAGCGGCTCTGGTTCCGCACCGGCCTGGACGTGGGCCGGGTACGCGTCCGTACGCCGCATGCCTGGGCGGCCAACCGGGAGTGGGACTGGGAGGAGCGCGAGGTCCCCGCCGGATTACGGGACGCCGAGGAGGCCGAACCCGAGGGCGACGCGGTGATCGTGCCCGTGCTCGCCCTGACCCACCGTTCGGCGGAGTCCCTCGCCCGGCTGCTGTCCGGACCGGCGCCCGAATGGCGGGATCTGCCCGCCATCCAGGCCCGGGAGTGGAAGCGCAGGCCCGACGCGGCCCGTGGCCTGCCCTGGGCGGAGGACGTGCCCGACCCGCACAGCACCGTGCCCGCCGCGGAACGGGTCTCCGACTTCCGGGCCGCCGCGAGCCCCACCGCGTTCATGCTCGCGACCCGGCTGGCGGCGGCGCCGTTGAGCCTGCCCGCCATCCGTGCCATCACCGGGACCGCTCCCGGCACGGGCCCCGTCCATGTCTCCGAACTGCTGCTGAGCGGACTGGTCCGGCCCACCCGGACGGAGGAGGACGGCCCGGCGGACGTGGTGTTCACCTTCGCCCCGAACACCCGTGAGGAACTGCTGGCCCAGGGACGCCGCAGCGCGACCGGGCGGGTCCTGCACGACGTGCGCGCGTTGTTCGCCCGCCACGCCACGACCCGCTCCCTGCTGCCCGACCCCGCCGAGCCGCTCGACACCCTGGCGATGCCGCGCGTCGACCGCCGCAACATCGCCTTCCTCCGCGTCGAGCTCACCGCCCTGAGGGCCCTGTCGGGGCGCTACGGCCAGCGTGCCGCGATGTTGGCGAGGGTGCTGAGCTGGCACGATCGGCGATACGCCGTCAGCCTGGAGAAACCGCCCCGTACTTCGACGGGACCCGCCCCTTCCGGTTCGGCCTCGGCGGCGGTCGAACCGGGTCCTCAGTTCCGGTCCGTTTCCGAAGGAGCCCCTCAGATGTCGACAACACCCCAGCGGACCGTGGAGGAGGACCGCGCGACACGGCCGCGTGTCTGGGGGAACCTGCCGCCTCGGAATCCGAACTTCACCGGTCGCGCCGCCCTGCTGGAACTGCTCGACCAGCGCCTGCAGGAGGGCACCACCACGGTGCTGCCCGAGGCGATCCACGGCATGGGCGGCGTCGGCAAGACGCAGCTGGCGATCGAGTACGCCTATCGCCACCAGGCGGAGTACGACATCGTGTGGTGGATCCCCGCCGAGCGGCCGGGGCAGATCGGCCAGGCGCTGGTGGAACTGGCCCAGCGCCTCGGTCTGGTCACCACCACCGAGGCCAACATCGCCGGACCGGCGGTCCGCGAGGCGCTGCGCGAGGGCCGGCCGTACTCCCGCTGGCTGCTCATCTTCGACAACGCCGACAACCCCGAGCAGGTCCGCCACTACTTCCCGCCGGGCGGCAACGGCACCATCCTCGTCACCTCCCGCAACCGGCGGTGGGGGCAGGTCGGCGGATCCCTCGAAGTGGACGTGTTCACCCGGGAGGAGAGCAAGGAGCTGCTGCGCCGCTCCGGGCCGCCGCTGCAGGACGACGAGGCGGACGCGCTGGCCGAGGCGCTGGGCGATCTGCCGCTGGCGCTGGAACAGGCCGCCGCCTGGCGTGCCGAGACGGGCATGCCCGCCTCCGAGTATCTGCGCCTGTTCGAGAACAAGCGCATGGAGCTGCTGGAAGTGGCCCCGCCGCCGGACTACCAACTGCCCGTCGCCGCCGCCTGGAACGTCTCCCTCGACCATCTGGAGACCCGCAGCCCCGCCGCACTGCGCCTGCTCCAGCTGTGCTCCTACTTCGCCCCCGACCCGATCTCCCGGTCCATCTTCTCGGGCCTCGGCAACAGCAGCATCTTCCCGGAGCTGGACGCCGCCCTGAACGACCCGATGAAACTGGCGCGCGCGATAAGGGAGGTGAACCGTTACTCGCTCGCCCGGATCGACCACCGTACGAACTCCATCGAGATGCACCGTCTGGTGCAGCTGGTCCTGAACAACCGCATGACCTCCGAGGAACAGACCCGTATGCGCCATGGAGCCCACACCCTGCTGGCGGCCGCCGACCCCAAGTCGCCCAACGATCCGGCGAGCTGGGCCCGGTACGCGGAGCTCTACAGCCATGTGATCGCCGCGGAGGCCATCAAGTCCGACCAGCCGTGGGTGCGCCAGCTGGTCAGGAACATCGCCGAGTACCTCTACTACTGGGGCGACCACGAGGTGTCGCTCGACTTCTCCGAGCAGGCCTGGCAGTCCTGGCTCACCATCTTCGGCGAGGAGGACCAGCAGACGCTGCTGATGGGGCAGTGGCTCTGCTACATGTACTGGGTCGTGGGCCGGTTCGACGACGCGGGCGCACTGGTGACCCATCTGCGCGAGGTCTACGAACGCACCGCCCCCGCCGAGGGCGAGGACATCCGGGAGGACGCGCTCGACGCCGTCCAGCTGGAAGCCGCCGTACGCCGGGTCGAGGGCAGGTTCGCCACCGGCGCCGAGCTCGACAAGATCGCGTACGAACGAGCCCGCAGGGCCTTCGGCGAAGAGGACCCGACGACCCTCAACATCGCCCACAACCTCGGCGTGAGCCTGCGTCTGGCCGGTGACTTCCGCCAGGCCCTGGACCTCGACCGGCGCACCCTGAACCTGAAACTGCGCCTGTTCGGCCGGGACGACCGGCGCACCCTGCTCACCGAGAACAGCGTGGCCATCGACGTACGCGAGACGGGCGACTACGTCGGTGCGCGCACCCTGCAGGATGCCGTGCTGGCCGCCTACCGGGACGTGATCGGGCCGGGGAACCCCGCGACGATCGAGGCGATGCGCCAGCTCAGCGAGGCCTGCCGCAAGGAGGGCAACCACAACCTCTCGCTGGAGCTGGCCACCGAGGTGCACGCCAAGTTCACCCGCCGCTACGGCGACACCCACCCCCAGTCGCTGGCCGCCGCGCTGACCCTGTCGGTGGCACTGCGCCAGAACGGCGATCTGCAGGCGGCCCGGACCCGGGGCCTGAAGGCCTGCGAGGGCTACCGGAAGATCTACGACCCCCATCACCCGCACGTCCTGTCCGCCGATGTCGACCTGGCCGTCACCCTGCGCCTGCTCGGCGAGGCCGAGGAGGCGCGGCGCCTGGACGAGACGGCGCTCACCTCGCTCACCGACCGGCTCGGCGCGGACCATCCGCTCGCCCTCATCTGCGCCGTCAACCTGGCCAGCGACCTGGCCGCGCTCGGCCGGTTCGAGGACGCGCGGAGCCGGGGCGAGGACTCGCTGGCCCTGTGCCGCACCACCTTCGGCGAGGACCACCCGACCACGCTGGCCTGCGCCGGCAACCTGGCGCTGGACCTCGTCTCCGTCGGCGCGGAGGCCCAGGGCAGCACCCTGCGCGCGGACACCATGGAGCGCATGGAGCGGGTGCTCGACGCGCCCCGGCTGCGCGCGGAGCAGGGCACTCCGCACCCGGCCACCGTGGAGTTCAGGGACCACCGACGGGCCAACTGCGACATCGATCCACTGCCGTTGTGACCGGGCGGGGCCACGCGGCCCTGTCCGGTTGATCGGTCCGGCTGCAAGCAGCAGCGCGGGGGACGGAGGACGAGCCGGGCCCCGCGGCGTCGGCATGATCCACCGGACGGGCGCCTCAGCCCCGGGGCTTCACCGGCTCTCGGCCGGGCCGGCCCCCAGCCAGGCCGCCAGCCGGACCGGGTCGGTGCCCCGTCCCGTCGTCGCCTCCAGGGCGTCCCGCACGGCTCGGGCGCGCTCCGGGAAGGTGAGCAGCAGGCGGGACGCGGACTCGTGGGCCGGGTCGCCGGCCAGGGCCCGCCCGAGGCCTGCCCAGGCGGCGGCCGGGGCGTCCTTGCCGGTCAGGCGGGCGGTGAAGGCGTCCCGGGCCCCGCTGAGGTCCCCGCGGGCCAGCAGTATGTCGGCCGAGTCGACGCCGTGGATGCCCCCGCCTCCCCCGCCGCCGTCGCCGACCTCGCCGTCCTCGTCGTAGCGGGCGACGCCTTGCCGCCAGGTTCCCTCGGGCTCGCTGAGCCGGTGCCGGGCGAGGACGGCGGCGCTGTCCAGGAAGCGGACCTCGGGGTCCGGGACCGGCACGGGCTCGGCGGCCAGGGTGGCCGGGGGCTGTGCGTCGCCGCGCTGCCAGGCCCGTACGGCGTCCTCGACGGCCGCGGCCTCGGGCCGCAGATGGTGGGCCCGCCAGCGGGCCAGATGGTCGTGGGCGGCGTCCTCGGCGAGCCGCAGTTCCGCGGCGGGCACCTCGTCGGACATCCACGGCGCGCAGCGCTCGGCGAGGCACTCCACGACCCGCCGCCCCAGCGGTGTCAGCCGCTCGTGTCCGCGGACCCGGTTCAGCGTGGACCACACCTGGCCGCGCCAGAGCGCGAACTCGAAGTGCGCCAGCGGGGCGTACTCGGGGTCGGCGGTGTGCCGGTGGGCGCGCCAGAACCTGGTCACCCCGAGGAAGGCGTAGATGCCCTGGAGCAGACCGCCCAGCGGACGGGGGTCGTCGCGCCAGGGGGCGTAGAACAGCTCTTCCGGGGCCTGGGCGTCCCCTGTCGGCACGGTCAGTGGTCCCAGGTGGATCAGGCCGCCCAGTTTGATGTGCTGGAACTCGTGCACCAGAGTCGCGGCAAGCTGGGCGACGTTGTCCGGGCGGGAGGCCACGACCCCGCCGAACGCGGCGGCGGCCGTGCAGCTGTAAGGCCGAAACCTTTCTCTCGCCGGTGTGGGCGCTATCGACAGCAGCCCGTGGCGCATCGCCCCGGCGCTCACCGGATCGTCGCGCCGCAGCACCTCCCAGGCATCGGTGAGGAGCGACTCCCACGTCCGCGCCTCCGCCTCGGACAAGGGGCGCGGATCGCTGGGGCGCGGGAACGTGCGATAGCGGTCCAGTTCCTCCAGCACCAGGGACTTCGCGCTCTCCGCGGGCCCCAGCGTCATCCGGCGCACCGGCAGCCAGTGCGGGCCACGCCGGTCCCAGCCGGGCGCGACCTCCACGGCACCGCTCGCGCCGGTGATCCGTAACCGGCCCGCGCGGCCCGTGACCCGGCCGGTGCTCCACGGTTCGGTGTCCGGCAGGACCGCGCAGCCCAGGGTCGGCAGCGGCAGCAGCCCGCTCCGCACGGGAACGGTGATCGAGAAGTCCAGTCCCGCCCTCGCCCCCGCGGCGGCCGCCAGCGCCGCCAGGTATCCCGTGACCGCCCACTGCGGTGCGTCCTCGTCGGCCGCCCATCCCCTGACCCTGCGCACCGCGAGGGAGACCCACATCCCGGTGTTGGGGGACATCAGCACGTCCTCGAACACCTCGGGCGCCCGCAGTTGGGCGCGCTCCAGCAGGGCCCATGCCTCCGCAGGGGGTTCGGGGAGTCGGGACAGCTCGTCGTTCAGCGCCCGCAGCAACAGCAGGCGGCGGCTGCGCTCCGCGCCGTGCAGTGCCGTCAGCACCGCGCCGTCGCCCTCGCCGTGGGCGAGCGCCAGAACGCCGGCCGCCGAGAGCCGGTGGAAGGGCAGGCGGTCCCGTGTCGTCGTGGCTTCAGCGGCCACGGATGCCCCGTCGCACCGAGGCGGTCATGTCGTCAGGCGTCGAAGCGGGACCCGTTGTAGCCCCCGACGGTGATCCCCTGCGGGCCGTCGATGTCGTGCAGCAGCTCTTCCAGCGACTCGCCGAAGGCGGTGCCGTCCATGCGGCGCAGCGCTTCAAGAGAGACCCCCGAGAGATCGACGAGACCGGACTCGACGGCAGGCATCGTTCGCTCCACGGCTGCCAAGTCCCCTCCCGTATCCACCAGTCAGCGCTGTCGGTGCCTCATCCATGATGGCCCAGCAGGACACATGTCGAAACCCCATGTCCCGGCCGCGCCCACGACATCAAGTCATCGAACGGACCGCGCCATAGGGACGTGCCAGGGGCAAACGGGCGGTCGCTCCACCCGATGCGCCACGTCACCCGATGCGCCACATCACCCGTCGCGCCACGTCACAAGCCGCGCCGCGCCAGCCCGGCCGCCGCCCGGTCCATGCGGTCCACCTCCGGCGACGGCCCCTCCAGCAGACGTACGGCTTCCAGGAGCTGGTCGAGGGTGCCCGGGTAGCGCAGACAGGTGCGGACGATGCCGTAGACGTCCATCCGCAGCCTGGGGTCGCGGGGGCTGTGGGCGGCGACGCGGTCGTCGATGCTGTCCAGCAGAAGGGTCGTACCGGTGCCGCCGCGCAGCATCGGAAGGGCCGTCAGGGCGTCGACGAGTTCCGCCAGTTCACGCAGGGGCAGATCGGCGGGCAGGCCGGTGAGGGCGGGGACCGGGCGGGCGCCCTGGGCGGCGTCGGCGAGGGCGAGCGCTGGGCGCGGGGGCAGTCCGCCGTAATGCCGGAGCAGTTCCAGTTCGGCGGGGGTCAGTGTGTCGTACCAGCGTTCCACCCGTCCGGCCGCGAGCCTGCCCAGGCCGTCCGAGCGGTGATGGGCCCGCACCACGCCGATCACCCGGCCGCCGCACCACACCACGGCACCCGACATGCCCTCCCAGGGCGAGCGGTCCGGCTCGACGTCGGCGGGCGGGGTGACGACGGCCAGCTCCAGGGTGCCCTCACGGCGGTTGGAGAGCACGGAGACCGTGCCCGAGACATGGCACGAGTCCCGGTACTGACTGGGCGATCCGTCGTCCAGCAGGTGCGCGGTGTCCTCGCGGAGCTTGAAGCGGGGGAAGCCCATCGCGCTGAAGGGCAGCGTCACATCGGCGTCGGGCACCGCCGCGTAGGGGGGTGGACCGGCCGGGGGCGCGTCGGCCGGGAGGCCGGTGATCTCCAGCAGCGCCACGTCGGCGGACTCGGCCAGCAGCACGACGCGGGCGGCGGCGCTCCACTCCCCCGGGCGGTCCGCGTCGAAGCGCACCCGGAGCGATGCGAGCGGGCCCGCGACGACATGGGCGGCCGTCAGCACGGTCGCCCCGCCGACCCGGTATCCGGAACCGCGTCGCCCGGGCAGCCCGTCCGGCCGCCGCACCAGTATCTCGGCGACCCGCGCCGCCTCCAGTCCCCGCGCCCGCTCCCCCACAGCGGCCCCCTACCCCTCGGGGGTCAGGGGTACGCGGCTCAGTTGTTCCAGCTCTCGTCGTACGGATCCTTCGGCGCCGTCACCGGCTTCGCCTCCGTGACCTCGATGAACGGGATCGGGCCGCCGTTGACCGGGTCCTCGGCGCGGCGCGCGGTGTAGGTGCCGGTGATCCGCAGCCAGGTGTCCGGTTGCAGGACCGGCGGGACCTGGCCGGTGAGGGCGACCTTGACCGGCTGTGCGTCCGCGGCACAGCAGTTGAGGGCCATGCGGACGAGGTAGGGGGTGCCGTCGTGGTCCAGGGCCAGGAAGCCGGTGAGCTGGACCCGGCGGCCCTGGAGGGTACGGCCGTGGTCGTAGACGGCGCGGCCCGCGTAGTCGACGACGCTCAGGGGCAGGGGGTCAGCGGCGGGGAGCGCCGGGTAGGCGAGGGGTTCCTGGAGGGCGGTGCCGGTGCGGGTGGCGCTGTAGGAGCCGAGGGCGGGTGGGGCGACCAGGATCAGGGCGAAGAGGGGGAGGACCAGGAGCCAGGCGACCCGGGGTTCGAGGTGGGGGTGGGGGTCGTGGTGCCCGTGGCTGTCCTGATGGTCGGCCGGCTGCTCGCGGCGCGCCCGCTTCCGTTCGTACCAGACCGTCGCCACCGCCGCCGCGATCAGTACCGCGCCGGCCGCCAGTACCAGTGGGCGCAGGCCCTGTTTGACGTAGCGCAGGTAGAGGTCGGTGGTGCCGGCGTGCAGCAGGGACGCGCCGAGCAGGAACAGGACGGCCGACTGGGCCTGGCGGTTCACAGGATCACCCACCCCGTGAGGACCGAGACGGCCACCGCGAGCGCGAAGGTGGCCGGGGCGAAGCGCAGGGCGAAGGCGCGGCCGAAGGTGCCCGCCTGCATCGCGAACAGTTTGAGGTCGATCATCGGGCCCACGACGAGGAAGGTGAGCCGGGCCGTCAGCGAGAACTGCGACAGTGACGCCGCCACGAACGCGTCCGCCTCCGAGCAGATCGACAGGACGACGGCGAGGACCGCGAGGGCGAGGACCGACAGCACCGGGTTGCCGGCCGCCGCGCGCAGCCAGCTCTCCGGGGCCACCGCCTTGAGGGTGGCCGCCGCCATCGCGCCGATCACCAGGAAGCCGCCGGCGTGCATCACGTCGTGCCGGACGGAGCCCCAGAAGGCCTCGCCCCTGGTCTGGCCCTCGTGGGACGGATGGGAAGGCGGCTTCAGCCAGTCGGTGCGGCCCAGGCGCAGCCACAGCCAGCCCATCGTGCAGGCCACCAGCAGGCTCGCGACCAGGCGGGCGAGGACCATCTCCGGGTTGCCGGCGAAGGCGACCGCCGTCGCCGTCAGCACGATCGGGTTGATCGCCGGGGCGGACAGCAGGAACGCCAGGGCCGCGGCCGGGGTCACTCCGCGCCGGACCAGCGCCCCGGCCACCGGCACGGACGCGCACTCGCAGCCCGGCAGCACCGCGCCCGCCGCCGAGGCGACCGGGACGGCGAGGGCGGGGCGGCCGGGCAGGGCGCGGGCGAAGAAGGACGGCGGGACGAACACCGCGATCGCCGCCGAGAGCAGCACACCGAGGACCAGGAAGGGCAGCGCCTGGACGATCACCGCGACGAACACCGTCGTCCAGCTCTGCATGACCGGGGCGGAGAGCGCGCGGCGGATCGGGCTCTGCAGCAGCACCAGCGTCAGGAGCAGCATGGTGAGGAAGAGGGGGGAGTTGAGGTGCCGGCCCTCTTCCGCGGTCCGCCGGGGGTCCCTTCGGTCTTCGGTCCCGCCGTCCGTTCCCGGTGGGGACTGCGGGGCCGCTCTGGTGGTCGCCACGGGCGAGGTACCTCCGGTGGTGCGGAAGGGCGCTGGTTTCCCTCCCCTCCGGTACGGCCGGAGGGGCCCGGGCGTTCAGTCGCGGAACCGCCGCTTCTGGAACCACCCGTCACTATCCGGCAGTCTTTCCCCTCGTGGGGAGCGTTCCGAATCAGGGCATGGCGAGTGACACCACCGCGCACATGGTGGTGTGCGGCGACGACGGGCTCGCGCACCGGCTGGCCGCCGAGTTGCGCGGGGTGTACGGCGAGCAGGTCACGCTTGTCGTGCCGCCCTCCCAGCGCACGGAACGACCACCCGTCGTGGGCCGGGCCAGGGCCGCGTCGGCGGCGCTGCTGGACCGGATGGTCAGCGCGGCCGTCAACCGGGCGGGCGGTGGCGCCGTGGGCGGTGCCGAACCGGCCGGGAGCGTACGGGTGGTGGAGGCCGCGGAGGCCACCGAGGCCAAGCTCGCCGAGGCGGGCGTGGAACGGGCCGACGCGCTCGCCCTCGTCTATGACGACGACGAGACCAACATCCGCGCCGCCCTCACCGCCCGCCGCCTCAACCCCCGGCTGCGGCTCGTCCTGCGCCTGTACAACCGCCGGCTGGGACAGCACATCGAGGAACTCCTCGACCAGGCCGCCACCTTGGCGACCGGTGTCGGCGACGCGGGGCTGGACGCCTCCACCACCGTGCTGTCCGACGCCGACACGGCCGCCCCCGCGCTGGCCGCGACCGCCGTCGTCGGCACCACCAAGGTCGTACAGACCGACGGTCTGCTGCTGCGCGCCGTGGAGCGTCCGCCGCTGCGGCCCGGTCAGTCACCTCCGTCCGGGCTGGCCACGCTGGCCGTGCTGTCCAGCAACGAACCGGCCGGAGCGGACGGTTCGGACGGCAACGGGGAGCAGGGGCCGCTGCTGCTGCCGGAGGCGGCGGCGGTGCGGGAGGCCACGGGGCGGGGGACGGTCGTCCTGGAGCAGGTCTCGTACGTTGGTCCCTCGATGCCGTCGAGCGGGGGCGGGCGGGGTCTCCTGCCGTCGTTCGGCTCGCTGTTCTCGCGGCGGTTGCGGTGGTCGCTGGCCGGGCTGGTGGGGTGTGTGGCGGCGTTGGCCGTGGCGCTGACGGTGGTGACCGGTGAACACCCGCTCTACGCCACCTACATGACCCTCCTCGACCTCTTCGCCATCAACGAACCCGCGCTCCACCAGAACCTGGCCCGGCAGATCCTGCAACTCCTGTCCGGCCTGATGGGCCTGCTGCTGCTTCCGGTGCTGCTGGCCGCGGTGCTTGAGGCCCTCGGCACCTTCCGCACCACGTCCGCGCTGCGCAAACCGCCGCGCGGGCTCGGTGGCCATGTGGTGCTGCTCGGGCTGGGGAAGATCGGCACCCGGGTGCTGACACGGCTGCGGGAGCTGAACATTCCCGTGGTGTGCGTCGAGGCCGACCCCGATGCGCGCGGGCTCGCCACGGCCCGCCGGCTGCGGGTGCCGGTGGTGCTCGGGGACGTCACACAGGAGGGCGTCCTGGAGGCGGCCAAGATCCACCGGGCGCATGCGCTGCTGGCCGTGACCAGCGCGGACACCACGAACCTTGAGGCCGCGCTGTACGCACGGTCCGTACGCCCCGATCTTCGCGTGGTGCTGCGGCTGTACGACGACGACTTCGCCACCGCCGTGTACCGCACCCTGCGCGCCGCGCACCCCCATGCGTCCACCCGCAGCCGCAGCGTGACGCATCTGGCCGCGCCCGCGTTCGCCGGGGCGATGATGGGGCGGCAGATCCTGGGGGCGATTCCCGTCGAGCGGCGGGTGCTGCTGTTCGCCGCCGTGGACGTGGCCGGTCATCCCCAGCTGGAGGACAAGACCGTCGGCGAGGCCTTCCGGCCGGGCTCCTGGCGGGTGCTCGCGGTGGACCGGACGCCTCGGGAGGAACGCCGGGAGGAACCGGCGGCGGAGGAGTCCTACGAGGAGAACCGGGCCGGCGACGGGGCGTCGGGGTGGGAATGGGACCTGCCGGACACTCAGGTGCTCCAGAAGAACGACCGGGTCGTACTGGCCGCCACCCGGCGGGGGTTGGCGGAGCTGCTGGGCAGGCGGTCCCGGGAGCGGGCGGGGGCGTAGGCCGAGCGGGCGGGGGGCAGGCCGTTCTCTCCGCCCCCGCCGCTCGCCCGTCCCATCCCTCAGGGACGGGCAGGGACGCTCAGCTGCTCAAATGCCGCTCCGCGAAGTCCAGTTCCAGCCGTACCTGCTTGATCCGCTCGTCCACCACCAGTGACCCGTGCCCGGCGTCGTAGCGGTACACCTCGTGGGTCGCGCCCCGGTTCTCCAGGCGCTTCACGTAGTTGTCGATCTGGCGGATGGGGCAGCGTGGGTCGTTCACACCCGCCGAGATGTAGACCGGGGACGTCACCTTGTCGACGTAGGTCAGCGGTGACGACGCCTCGTAGCGCTCCGGAACCTCCTCCGGGGTGCCGCCGAGGAGCGTGCGGTCCATGGCCTTCAGGGCTTCCATCTCGTCGTGGTACGCCGTGACGTAGTCGGCGACCGGGACCGCCGCGATGCCCAGGGTCCAGGCGTCCGGCCGGGTGCCGAGGCCCAGGAGGGTGAGGTAGCCGCCCCAGGAACCGCCGGTCAGGATCAGACGGGCCGGGTCGGCGAGGCCCGACGTCACCGCCCACTCGCGGACCGCCTCGATGTCCTCCAGCTCGATCAGGCCGACCCGGTGCTTGAGGGCGTCCGTCCAGGCCCGGCCGTAGCCCGTCGAGCCGCGGTAGTTGACGCGTACGACCGCGTAGCCGTGGTCCACCCAGGCCGCGGGGCCCGCCGCGAACGAGTCGCTGTCGTGCCAGGTGGGGCCGCCGTGGATGTCGAAGACGGTCGGCAGCGGGCCCGCCGCCCCCGCCGGCCGCTGCACCAGGGCGTGGATGCGGCCGCCCGGGCCCTCCACCCACACGTCCTCCACCGGGACCGAGCCGGGGGACTTCATGCCGGGCGGGTCCAGGACCACGCGGCCCGTCGTCGAGCGCACCGTCGACGGCTCCGCCGCCGACGACCACAGATACTCCACGCTGCCGTCCGGGCGGGCCGTCGCCCCGGACACCGAGCCGGCCGGGGTCGGGATCCGCTCCAGCTCACGCCGGGCCAGGTCGTAGCGGAACAGCTCGCTGCGCGCCTCGAAGCTGTGCACGATGAGCAGACCGGTCCCGTCCGGGTACCACTCGGCGCTCACGTCACCGGGCAGCTCCAGCGCGAGGTCCGTCTCCTCGCCCGTCGCCACGTCCCACACCAGCGGCTCCCAGCGGCCGCGCCTCTGGTGCCCGATGAGCAGGCGCGCGTCACCGTCCACCGGGGCGAAGCCGAGGACCTCCAGGCCCAGCTCCTCGGTGCCGCCCTTGGTGTCGTCGAGCTCGGCGACCGCCGTGCCGTCGGGGCGCAGCACACGCAGGGCCGAGTGCATCGCGTCGCCGTGCTCGGTGTGCTCGACGGCGATCAGCGTGCCGTCGTGGGAGAGGTCGCCGACGCCCGCCGACTCACGGTGGCGGTAGATCTCCACCGGGGGCTCGGCGGCCCTGGCCAGATGGATCGTCGTGCCGTCCTCGTCCGTCGAGCGGCCCACGACCGCCGTACGGCCGTCCCGGGCCAGGGCCAGGCCCGCCGGGTACGACGGGTCCAGGCCCGGTGCCGCGAGCTCGTCCTCGCCGCCGTCGAAGCGCTGGCGGCGCCAGACGCCGAACTCGTCGCCGTCCTTGTCGTCGAACCACCAGATCCACGCGCCCTCCGGGGAGAGCACACCGTCCGTCGTGCCGTTCGGCCGGTCGGTGACCTGGCGCTGCTCACCCGTCGCGCGGTCCCAGGCGTACAGCTCGTAGGTCCCTGTGGCGTTCGACACGAACAAGGAGCGGTCCGGGGCGTCCTCCGCCCAGTCGGGCAGCGACACCCGGGGCGCCCGGAAGCGCTTCTCCCAGTCCGGCATGCCCTTGTCCCGCACGGCCTCGTCCTGCATGTCGTGATCCCGTGAATCGGACCCGTGGCTCTCAGTCATGGCCCCATAGTGCCTGGCCCGACCGACAATCCGCTGCCGAGGTCCCCAGCCTGTGGATAACTTCGCGGCGTTCCCTTCCACGACCTCCACGGCTTCCGACCCCGCGGCCGAGCCCGGCGCGGCAGCCCCGTACCGTTGAGGGCGTGTACCGGTTTCTGCTGACGCCCCGTTGGTGGGGGATCAACGTCTTCGTACTGCTCGCCATCCCCTTCTGCGTGTTCATGGGGTCCTGGCAGCTGAGCCGGTTCGAGGCACGGGTCGAGGACCATCGCAACGCCGGTGAGCAGGCCGCGGAGAACAAGCAGGAGGCGGCCCGTCCGCTGGCCGAGCTGCTGCCCGTGGACAAGGCGACCGTCGGCAGGCAGGTCACCGCGCACGGACGCTACGACAAGCAGCTGCTCGTGCCCGACCGGGAGCTGGACGGCAAGCGCGGCTTCTACGTCATGACGCTGCTGCGCACCGACGACGGCAGGGCCCTGCCGGTCGTCCGGGGCTGGCTGCCCGGCGACGCCGACCGGGCCGAGGCCCCCGCCGCGCCCACCGGCGAGGTCACGGTCACCGGCGCGCTCCAGGCCTCCGAGGTGCCGGGCGAGAACGGCGTGCCGTCACAGGGTGGCCTGCCGTCCGGTCAGACGGGCGCGATCAGCGCGGCGTCGCTGGTGAACCTGGTGCCGTACGACGTCTACGACGCCTGGGTCACCCTCGCCGAGGCCGACTCCGGCATGAAGCCGGTCCCGGTGGCCGCCGCCAACGACACCGGCCTCGACCTCAAGGCGTTCCAGAACCTCGGCTACACCGGTGAGTGGTTCGTCTTCGCGGGCTTCGTGGTCTTCATGTGGTTCCGCCTGCTCCGCCGCGAGGTGGAGTTCGCCCGGGACGCAGAGCTGGGGCTGGTGCCTCAGGACGCGGACGACGCGGGCGGTGCGGACGGCGGGGACGGCGCGGGCGGCGAGAACGAGGGGCGCCCGCAGGAGCGGGCCAACGCCTCCTAGCAGCCGCTTCAGCCGCCGCCCCGCAGGACCTACACCCCCGTCAGCGCAGGACCTACACCCCCGTCAGCACACCCGTCCAGTAGATGGTTCCCGCGCACGCGTTGGACACCGTCACCGCGGCCGTCGGCGCTCCCGCCTCCGTCGTGTTGGTGATCGTGACGCTTCCGTCGGCCGTGGTCTCGCCCGTCATCAGCTGTGTGGAGGTGCCCGTGTCGCCGCCCGTGGAGGTGCCCTCCGTGGTGCCGGTGTCCTGGGTCGGGGTCGGGTCGGGCGTGGGGTCGGTCGTGGGGTCGGGCGTCGTGGGGCAGGTCTCCGAAGGGACCCAGGCGAACTTCACCGCGTACGAGTCGCCCGGCTTGAGGACGAGCGAGGTGAGTTCCTGGGAGGGGTCGGGCAGACCCGCCGCCGCGTCACCGGCGACATGCCGGGCCACGGAGATCTTCGTGGCGTCGGCCGCGCCACCCGGCGCGAAGCTCACGGTGCCCGGGCTGCTCACGATGCAGTCGGCGGCGGAGCCGTTGCTGAAGCGGAAGGTGCCGTACACCGTGCCGGCCGAGTCGGGGACGTCGGCCGTCTCGGCGGCCTTGACGAGCTGCTCGGCGGTGCACGCCGACACGCCCGCCGGGGTGGTCGCCATGGGGTTGTCGGGCCTGCCGGAGCCGGTGCCCGGACCGGTGCCCGTGCCCTTGTCCTCCTCCTTGTCGCTCCCCTTGCCCTGGTCCTGGGTCTTGCCCGAGGAGCCGCCGGAGGTGCTCTCGCCGCCTTCCGTCTCCTTGCCGTGCCCGGCACCGCCCTGGGCCTGCTCGCCATGGCCGGCGTTGGACGAGTTGACGCTGGCGTCGGTGACGTTGGAGACGTGCACCAGGGCCGGGACGGCGGTGCCGACGAAGAGGCACGCGGCCGCCATACCGACGAGGGCCTGCCGCTTGCGCGCCCGCCGTGCGGGTACCGCCCGCCGCAGATGGTCCAGCGTGCCGTCGCGCGGCTCGATCTCGTCGACCGCGTGCTGCAGCATGCGGCGCAGTGCCAGCTCGTCCGAGTCGAGCCCGTCGGGGCCCTGGTCGTCGGGGCCGTGGTTCACAGTTCCGTTCCCAGCGTGCGATTGCTTCGGCTCTTGCTTGTACGGCGTGTCCGGCCACCCCAGGGGCTCACGCCGGCCGTCATGGTCGTCGCTCATGCCGGTGCCTCCATGGCGACCCGCAGCGCCGCGATGCCGCGCGAGCCGTACGCCTTCACCGAGCCCAGGGAGATGCCGAGCGTCTCGGCGACCTGCGCCTCGGTCATGTCCGCGAAGTACCTCAGGACCAGTACCTCGCGCTGCCGTCGCTGCAGGCCCTTCATGGCCTTGATCAGCGAGTCGCGCTCCAGCTGGTCGTAGGCCCCCTCCTCCGCGCTCGCCATGTCGGGCATCGGCTTGGACAGCAGCTTCAGTCCGAGTATCCGGCGGCGCAGGGCGGAGCGGGACAGGTTGACGACGGTCTGGCGGAGGTAGGCCAGCGTCTTCTCCGGGTCACGGACGCGCTTGCGCGCGGAGTGGACGCGGATGAACGCCTCCTGGACGACGTCCTCGCAGGAGGCGGTGTCGTCGAGGAGCAGAGCCGCGAGCCCCAGCAGCGAGCGGTAGTGCGCCCGGTAGGTCTCGGTGAGATGGTCGACGGTCGTGCCGGCCGCCGCGGCGTTCTCGGCGTGCTCGGCGCCGTCGCGCTGACTGGGAACGCGGGTCGGCCGCGCTGCGGGCATGGGCGCGATCACCGGCATGCCGCCGGCCGTGCCGGACATGCGGGGTCTGACGGGCCGGCGGGGCGGCCGTAGGGCCGTTCCGCGGGTCGCCGCACTGAAGTCGAGTACCTCTGCCACGCCAGTTGGACACGTCTCCCCCCGCGAGGGTTGTACGTGCCGGACGTCACTTTTGCGACAGTCCCCGCAACCGACCCTCCGGCCCCCGCGGCCGGCCGTCTCGTGCCAGGCAGCACAGCTGACCGTGCGTCAAACGCCCACATGCCTACCCGCTCTTCCTTTATGTCCCAGATGAACTGGGCGTCCCCACGCCCGGCCCATGGCGTCCCCACGCCAGAAAAACGCGTCTCCACGCCCCATGAGGGCGACCGCAAAGACGCTCCCCGCCCTGCAAGCGGTTGCAGAGCGGGGAGGAAAATCTTCGGCTGCCGACGGTGCCCGGTTCAAGTGGTCCGGACCATCGATCGGCTCACACTTTTCACATAGATCCTACAAACGATTCCGTCAGGCCCCAGGGAGATTTACGGCACGAGGCCGGTCTCACACGAACTCCGCCGCCACCAGCTCCGCGATCTGCGCGGTGTTGAGCGCCGCGCCCTTGCGCAGGTTGTCGCCGCAGACGAAGAGTTCGAGCGCCGTGGGATCGTCGAGCGCGCGCCGCACCCGGCCGACCCAGGTCGGATCCGTGCCCACCACATCGGCGGGCGTCGGGAACTCCCCGGCCGTCGGGTCGTCGTAGAGCACGACCCCGGGTGTGGTGGCCAGGATCTCGCGTGCCTTGGCGACGGTGACCTCGCCCTCGAAGCGGGCGTGCACGGTCAGCGAGTGCCCGGTCAGCACCGGCACCCGCACACAGGTCACCGCGACCGGCAGCTTCGGCAGCCCGAGGATCTTGCGGGACTCGTCCCGCACCTTCATCTCCTCCGACGACCAGCCGTCCTCGCGCAGCGACCCGGCCCACGGGACGACGTTCAGCGCGACCGGCTCCGGGAACGGCCCGGTGTTGTCGCCGACGGCCCGCCGTACATCGCCGGGGGTGGTCCCCAGTTCCGTGCCCGCGACCAGGGACATCTGCTGCCGGAGCGTCTCCACGCCGGCCCGCCCGGCCCCGCTCACCGCCTGGTAGGACGACACCACCAGCTCGTGCAGCCCGAACTCGGCGTGCAGCGCGCCCAGGGCCACGATCATGGAGAGGGTGGTGCAGTTGGGGTTGGCGACGATGCCGCGCGGCCGCATCCGTACGGTGTGCGGATTGACCTCGGGAACGACGAGGGGCACCTCCGGGTTCATCCGGAAGGCGCCCGAGTTGTCGACCACCACCGCGCCCTTGGCGGCGGCGATCGGCGCCCAGCGGGCGGCCACCTCGTCCGGTACGTCGAACATCGCGACGTCGACCCCGGCGAAGGCCTCCTCGGTGAGCGCCACCACCTCGACCTCCTCACCGCGCACGGCCAGCTTGCGGCCGGCCGAGCGCGGTGAGGCGATCAGACGGATCTCACCCCAGATGTCCGCGCGCTGGGACAGGATCTGGAGCATGACCGAGCCGACGGCTCCGGTCGCACCCACGACCGCGAGCGTCGGTCGGTGAGTCATCGCCCGGTGCCTCCGTAGACCACGGCCTCGTCGCTGTCGGAGTCCAGGCCGAAGGCGGAGTGCACGGCGCGGACGGCCTCGTTGACGTCGTCGGCGCGGGTGACGACCGAGATGCGGATCTCGGAGGTGGAGATCAGCTCGATGTTCACGCCCGCGTCGGACAGCGCCTTGAAGAAGTCGGCCGTGACACCCGGGTTGGTCTTCATACCGGCGCCGACCAGGGAGATCTTGCCGATCTGGTCGTCGTAGCGCAGGGAGTCGAAGCCGATGCCGGCCTTGTTCTTCTCCAGGGCGTCGATGGCCTTGCGGCCCTCGGACTTCGGCAGCGTGAAGGAGATGTCCGTCAGACCGGTGGAGGCCGCGGACACGTTCTGCACGATCATGTCGATGTTGATCTCGGCGTCGGAGATCGCGCGGAAGATCGCGGCCGCCTCGCCCGGCTTGTCCGGCACGCCGACGACCGTGACCTTGGCCTCGGAGGTGTCGTGCGCGACACCGGAGATGATGGCCTGCTCCACCTGCTTGTCCCCTTGCTCGATCGGCTCGCTGCTGACCCACGTGCCCTGCAGCCCACTGAAGCTGGACCGCACATGGATCGGGATGTTGTAACGACGGGCGTACTCCACACACCGGTGGAGCAGCACCTTCGAGCCGGACGCCGCCAGCTCCAGCATGTCCTCGAAGGCGATCCAGTCGATCTTCTTCGCCTTCTTGACCACGCGCGGGTCGGCGGTGAACACGCCGTCGACGTCGGTGTAGATCTCACAGACCTCGGCGTCGAGGGCGGCGGCCAGCGCGACGGCGGTGGTGTCGGACCCGCCACGGCCCAGCGTGGTGATGTCCTTGGAGTCCTGGCTCACGCCCTGGAACCCGGCGACGATGGCGATGTTGCCGTCGTCCAGCGAGTCACGGATCCGGCCCGGTGTGACGTCGATGATCCGGGCTTTGTTGTGGACCGAGTCGGTGATGACACCTGCCTGGCTGCCGGTGAACGACTGGGCGGAGTGGCCCAGGTTTTTGATCGCCATGGCCAGCAGGGCCATGGAGATCCGCTCTCCCGCGGTCAGCAGCATGTCGAGCTCGCGCCCGGCAGGGATCGGGGATACCTGCTCGGCGAGATCGATCAGCTCGTCCGTCGTGTCGCCCATCGCGGAAACCACGGCGACCACCTGGTGGCCGTTCTTCTTGGCTTCCACGATCCGCTTGGCGACGCGCTTGATGCCCTCGGCATCGGCTACGGAGGAGCCTCCGTACTTCTGCACGACAAGGCCCACGTGCGCTCCTCGCTCAGTCCGTGTGTGTCGGCTCAGTTTACCGAGCGTCCGAATTCGACCTTGGGGTTCCCAGATGGTGAGATTCAGTCGCTCGGGGTCGTGTCTGCCCGGTGAGCAGCCCCGCACTCCGGAAAGTGGGGCAGGTCACTCGGGGGGTGACAGGCTCTTTCGGGCCTCCGCCAGGTCGGCGCGGACCTTGCGGGTGTCCTGGTGATCCTCACCGAGGCTGCGCACGCAGTCGTCCAGGACCTGTTCAAGGACGGCGACGGCCTCGCTCGCTCTGCCCGCCCGGTGGTATGCACATCCAAGGTTCTGGCGCGACGCCAAGGTCTGCCAGTGGGACGCGCCCAGCACGCGCGCGTGATCGTCGGCGCTGCGACGCAGCAGCTCGATCGCCCGTTCCATGTCCCCGGAGTCCTGATAGGCCGCGGCAAGGTTGTTGCGGGCGGTCAGCGTCGCCGGATGATCCTCCCCGAGCATGCGTACGGACTCCGCCACGTACTGCCGTAGTGGGGACACCGCACTCGTCGCGTCACCCACCGCGACGAGACTGGTCAGCAAGGCGACCCGGGCTCTGAGCGTGCGGAGGTCGTCGGGGCCCGCGGTGCGCTGCAGCTGACGCAGCGAGCGCGCGTACAGGTCCATGGCGACCACCCAGTTGCCGGCGTCGTAATGCACGTTCCCGAGGCAGCCGTACAGCATCCCGAGCTGGGGGTCGTCCTCGCCCAGGAGCCGCGCGCCGTCCTCGCATGTCCGCTCCAGCAGGGGGATCGCGACGGAGAAGTTCCCCGCCGCCGCGTGTGCCTGGGCAAGGCCCGTTGCCACGACCAGCGTTGCGGGGTCTTCGGGGCCCAACAGCCGTACGAAGGTGTTGAAGGCACGGTCCAGGAGACGTATCGCCTGTCGCGCCTCCCCCTGAGCCATGAGGAACGACCCCGCAACGGTCTCGATGCGGCCCAGTTCCTCCGTGTCGTCGTCCGCCTTCACATGGTCGACCAACGCCTCGACATGAGTGATCAGAGCACGCCAGGTGGGCCACGTGCCGACCTCCTCGGACTGCTCGGGCAGGGCCATGAGGAGCAGCCGGATCGCCTGGTTTCGGTAGGTCACGATCCCCTCGGGCCCCGAGATCGCGTGCTCACCGGGCGTCCGGGCCACGGCCTGCACCAGGCGGTGGACGGAGACCGTGTCCCCCCGCATCGAGATCATGCTGTGGGCGGCGAGGCGGCCCAGTGCACGGGTGAGCTCCACCGGATTCGCCCCCGACTCCAGCAGGCTCCTGGGAATGCCGTCCGGCGCGAACCAGGCAAGGACGTGCAGGAGGACGACCGACGCCCCACCGCCCTCGGCCAGCCGGCTCAGCGTCACCCTCCAGACCCGGGCCACCGTCCGCTCCGGGTCCCCGCCCTCGGCCGCCGTCCCGAACATGTCGGCCGGATACTCGGCCAGCAGCTCCAGATACCGCCGTGCCGAGGTCCCCGCCTCCCGGCAGAACGCCGCCGCCTGCTCCACCGCCAGCGGCAGGTTCCCCAGTTCCCCGACGAGTTCGGACACGTCCGCACCGTCCCCGCCCGGACAGATGCGCTCGAACAACTCCGCCGCGTGCCCGGTGTCGAGCACGTCCAGGTCCACACACGTGGCCATCCCATGCCACCCTGTCCCCCGTCGGCTGGTGATCACGAACCGTCCGCCCGGCGTCCGCTCCAGCAACGGCAGCAGATCCGCCGGTTCACTCACGTTGTCGAGGACGATCAGCCAGCCGTCGTGCGTGGCCAGCCACTGCAACGCCCGCTCGCGCAGGGCTTGCTGAGGCAGTACGTCCACCAGCTCCGGCTGCATGGCCATCGCGAGCCCGGTCAGCCCCGCGTCGATCGCGGCGGGCGTGTCGGCGGTGATCCACCACACGGGATTGAGATCAGCCGCCACGCGCCGCGCCCACTTCGCCACCAGCGTGGATTTGCCGATCCCCCCGAGCCCGTGCACGCACACCACGCCCGACGCCCCGTCCAGCAGTGCGAGTTCCCGGTCCCGCCCCACGAACAACCTCGTGGGAGAAGGCAGTTTGACCAGCCGATTCCCCAACTCCCCCATCGGCACGAGGGCCTCCGCAGGCAATACGGTCGCCTCGTCGATCCGCTGGGAGAACTGCACGGCGTGATCCCCCGTGGCGACATTGGCCGCGCTCCCGCCGACCCCGACCGCCCGCTCCCCCGACACGTCCACCATTGACGCTCTCCGTAGTCGCCCGCTAACTTCGCGTCGTCGTCGCCACACCAGGGGCACAAGGCTCCATCGGGACTTGCGACGCGCAAGGATTCTCCTCCTTTGACGACTGCGACCGCAGCAGAGATCCAGCACGTCACCTCAGTCGATTCGCCGGCCGGCCTCTTCCAGGTCGAGCCCTTCACACCCCACTGCGAAGTCATCCGCACCGCGGGCGATCACGCCGTCATCGGCGTCTCCCCCGGCAACAGCTACTTCTCCGCGCAACGTGTCCACGACCTCGCCCGCTGGGGCCTCGCCCTGTTCGAGCGAGTGGACTTCGTCTACACGGATCTGTACGTGGCCGAGATGTACGCGGCGTCCGGCTATCCGCCCGACGACGCGCGCCGCAAGGCGGTGAAGAACCTGCGTGGTGTACGCGCCAAGGTCCTCGGCGCCGTGCAGGCCTTGGACCCCGGCGGCGACCGTCTCCGGGCCCACGCGATGTCCGACTTCCGCGGCAACCCGGCGTACCGCGAGATCCACGACCGTCTCCAGGCCCGCCTCACCACCGACGACGAGTTCCGCACGACCTGCGCGAAGCTCGTGGACTCCTTCCTGGCCGAGAAGGTGAGCCGGGTGACCGAGGCGCAGCGCGAGGTCTGCCTCGCCTATGTCTGCGCCGAGGCACCCCTCTTCCTGGACACCCCCGCCATCCTCGGCGTCCCCTCCTCCCTGAACTGCTACCACCAGCTCCTGCCGATGGCCGAGCTCCTGTACTCCCGGGGCGCCGGTCTGCGTGCCTCCCGCAACCAGGGCCACGCCATCGTCACGCCGGCCGAGGGAACCGACGCCGAGGGAACCCACACGGACGGGGCCACCGATGCTCACTGAAGACCTGCTCGACTTCCCGTTCTCCTGGCGGGGCGACCAACTCCCGTATGAAGTCGAGGAGTTGCGTACCCGCACCCCCGTGCGCCGGGTTCGCACCATCGCCGGCGACGAGGCCTGGCTCGTGTCGTCGTACGACCTGTGCAAGCAGGTCCTCGAAGACCCCCGCTTCAGCCTGAAGGACACCTCCGCCCCCGACGTCCCCCGCCAGTACGCGCTGACGATCCCGCCCGAGGTCGTCAACAACATGGGGAACATCACCGGCGCCGGACTGCGCAAGGCCGTGCTCAAGGCGCTCAATCCGAAGAGCCCCGGGCTCGCGGAGTGGATGCGGTCGTACGCCGTCGAGCTCGTCGACGGGCTGATCGGCGAGGGCGCCCCGGCGGACCTGCGCGGCGGCTTCGCCGACCCGTACTCGGCCGGCATGCACTGCCGCATCCTCGGCATCCCGGACTCGGACGCGCCCCGGCTGATGCGGAGCCTGGACCTCGCGTTCATGAACTCGGCCTGTCCGGTCGCGGGCGCCCGGCTCAACTGGGACCGGGACATCGCGTACATGGCGCATCGGCTGGACGACCCGGCGACGACCGGGCTGATGGCCGAACTCGCCGCCCTGCGCGCCGACCCGGACTACGACCACCTCACCGACGAGATGCTCGCGACGGTCGGGGTGACCATGTTCGGCGCGGGCGTCATCTCCACCTCGGGCTTCCTGACCATGGCCCTGGTGTCGCTGATCCAGCACCCGGACCTCCAGGCCGAACTCGTCGCGGACCCCGGAAAGATCCCGGCCGCCGTGGACGAGCTCCTGCGCATCAACCTGTCCATCGGCGACGGCCTGCCCCGCCTCGCGCTGACCGACGTACGGCTGGGAGACGTGGACGTGAAGGCCGGTGACCTGGTCCTCGTCCTCGTCGAGGGCGCGAACTTCGACCCGGCCGCCTTCCCCGACCCCCACACGGTCGACCTCGCCCGCGAGAACGCCACCGCCCACCTCTCCTTCGGCGGCGGCCGCCACTACTGCCCCGCCACCGCGCTCGGCCGCAAACACGCGGAGATCGCCCTGCGCACCCTGCTGGAGCGGCTGCCGACACTGCGGCTCGCGGTGCCGATCGAGCAGCTGGTGTGGCGGACCGGGTTCATGAAGCGGATACCGGAGCGGCTGCCGATCATGTGGTAGTTGCTCGGTAGCCACTCGGCAGCCACCGATTTGCCCGCTTATCTCCTGGTCACGGGCTCGGCGACCGGTCGTCTTTAAAGTTCAACCACTATGGTTCCGCCTGTGCGCGTACTTCTGGTGGAAGACGACGAACCGGTCGCCGAGTCGCTCCGGCGAGGACTCCTGCGCTACGGCTTCGAGGTGGCATGGGTCAGCACGGGCGCCGCGGCGCTCAGCCATGACGCCCCCTACGACGTCGTACTCCTCGATCTCGGACTGCCCGACACCGACGGTCTCGACGTCTGCAAGGCGCTGCGCGAGCGCGGTGACGTGCCGATCATCGTGATCAGCGCCCGCAGCGACGAGACGGACCGGGTGGTCGGCCTGGAGCTCGGCGCCGACGACTACGTGTCCAAGCCGTTCGGGGTCCGCGAGGTCATCGCGCGGATACGAGCCGTGATGCGCCGTGTGCAGCCCCGTACCGCCGCTGCCGCCGAGGCCGCCGGCCCGGACCGGTACGGCGACCGCCTCGTCATCGACCGCAAGGCGGCCCGCGTCCGCCTGGACGGCACGGAGGTGGGCCTCGCACCCAAGGAGTACGACCTGCTGGCCTTCCTCACCGAGGAGCCCGGGGCGCTGATGTCGCGCGAGCAGATCATGGAGGCGGTCTGGGACGCGAACTGGTTCGGGCCGACGAAGACGCTGGACGTGCATGTGGCGGCGCTGCGGCGCAAGCTCGCCGGGGCCGTCACCATCGAGGCGGTGCGGGGGGTCGGGTTCCGTCTGGAGATCGTCAAGGACGGCAGTGACGGCGGCGCCTCGTGATCCGCCAGCTCGTCCGCAGCTACATCCTGCTCGTCGCGGTCGCCGTCGCCCTGTTCACCGTGCCGGTGGCCTTCTCGCTCACCGCCCAGTTGCGGAGCGAGACCAAGGGGTCCGTGATGCGGGAGGCCAACACCATGGCGATCCTGCTGGGCAACGGCGACCCCGCCTCCTGCCAGGCCCTCCAGCAGATGGCGACCGCCTACGGCGACAAGACGCCCGGTGAGGTCCAGGTGACCGGCGACCCGGACTGTGCGCCGGGCCTGTCGCGTCCGACCCGCGACGCGGCCCTGACCAAGGCGCTCAAGGAGGGGGAGCCCACGACCGACTGGGGATCCTCCTTCATCTGGGGCCCCCAGATGGAGACCACGGTCCCCGCCCGCGCGACCGGCTCGGAACAGGTCAGCGGTGCCGTACGCGTCCTGTACTCGACCGACGGCATGACCAACCGCCTGTGGCAGATCTGGGGCTTCCGGGCCGGACTCGCGGTGGTCGTGCTCGGCGTGGCCGCCGTGATCGGCGCCGCGGTGGCCCGCCGTATCACCCGGCCGCTGCGCCAGCTCAACGACATGGCGAGCAAGTTCAGCGACGGTGATCTGACCGCGCGTTCCCCGGTGACCGGCCCGCCGGAGACCCAGACGCTGGCGCGCACCCTCAACCAGGGCGCGGAGCGCCTGGACACGCTGGTCGCGGCGCAGCGCATCTTCGTGGCGGACGCCTCGCATCAGCTCCGTACTCCTCTCACCGCGTTGCGGCTGTCGCTGGACAACATCGCGGACGGCGTGGACGACGACTTCGTCAAGGAGGACGTGGAGCAGGCCACGGCCGAGGTCGTGCGGATGAGCCGGCTGGTGAACGGCCTGCTGGTGCTGGCGCGCGCGGAGGCCAAGGTGGCGGCCTCGGAGCCGCTCGCCCTGTGGGAGATCGTGCGGGAGCGGCTGGACGTGTGGAGGCCGGCCGCCGACGAGCGCGGAGTCACCATCGCGCTCAGGGGGAGTGCCGACGGCCGGCTGCTTGTGCTGGCCAGCCCCGGTCATCTGGACCAGGTGCTGGACAACGTGCTCTCGAACGCCCTGGAGGTGTCACCGGACGGCGGCACGATCACCGTCCGGGTGGAGCCGAGGGGCGATGAGGTGGTGCTCTCGGTTCTGGACGAGGGGCCCGGTATGTCGGACGCCGAGAAGTCCCGGGCCTTCGACCGCTTCTGGCGCGGCCAGGGCCTGACCGGGAAGTCCGGTTCCGGGCTCGGCCTCGCCGTCGTCAAGCAGTTGGTGACCGACGACGGCGGGACCGTGGCCCTCGGGGACTCGCCCGAGGGCGGGCTGAAGGTGACGATCAGCCTTCGGGCATCTTCGAGGAGTGGTGGTTGACGATGAGCCACTCGCCGTTCCGCTTCTCGTACTCGTAGGTGTAGCGGGCCTTCACGACGCTCTTCTCGCCGGTCTCGGGGTCGGTGAGCGTGAACTGGTAGACACCGGCGTCGAGCGCGGAGTTCCCGTCGAGGACGTTGACGTGCGTCTCGATCTTCTTGCCGACCGGCTTGTTCGCCAGGAAGTGCTCGAAGTAGTCGACTATGGCGGCGCGGTCGGCGCGGACCTTGTTGGACACGGTCGGCAGCAGCACCGCGTCCTTCGCGTACAGGTCCGCGACCGTCTCCGGGTCGCCGGTCTGCAGTGCCTTGTTCCAGGTGTCGAACAGCCCGACGACCTGCTTCTCGCTCGGCCGCTTGCTCCCGCCCCACGAGGGGCCGGCGACAGCGGCACCGGCGGCGACCGTGCCGACGGTGACCACGGCGGTGGCGGTGACAATGGCTACGCGCTTGCGTACGGACTTACCGGCCCTACGAGTCATTGCATCTCCAGAGGTGGTCTGATGGATTTGCCTCCCTCCGCGTCCTGTTGGGCGCTTGCCTCTGCGGTGGAAGTGACTCCAGATTCGCCGGACACCGGTTAGGGCCCGTGCAGCGGACGTACAGGCCGGGGACAACACGCTTCCAATTCACGCCGGGTAGCGATCGCACTACGCACCGGCCGCGGGCGGACGGTGCCCGCACGGGGCCACGGGGAGGGAGGCCTGCCATGACGACCGGATGGACGGGCGACGCACTGCTCGCGGCCATCGTCCTGCTCGGCTCCTCCGTCCAATGGCTCACGGGGATGGGCTTCGCCCTGGTCGCCGTACCGGCACTGGTCCTGCTGCTGGGCCCCGCGGAGGGCGTTGCCCTCGCCAACTGCGCGGCGGGGGCGATCAGCGTCGTGGGGTTGGCGGGTGGTTGGCGTCGGATACGGGTGGGTGCGATGGTGCCGCTGTGCGTGGCGGCGGCACTGACGGTCCCGGCGGGGGCCTGGCTGACCCGCCGACTCCCCTCCCCCGTACTCCTGTTGACCATGGGCGCGCTGGTGACCCTCGCCGTACTGCTGGTCCTGCACGGCACCCGCGTCCCCGCCCTGCGCGGCAGGCAGGGTGCGGTCGTGGCGGGTGCGGTGGGCGGGTTCATGAACTCCGCGGCGGGGGTGGGGGGTCCGCCGGTGTCCCTGTACGCGGTCAACGCGGGCTGGACGGTGCGGGAGTTCGTGCCGAACGCTCAGTTGTACGGGGTGGTCGTGAACGCGTTCTCGGTGGGGGCGAACGGGGTGCCGGAGCTGGGCCGGGCACAGTGGGGGGCTGTCGTCGGCGCGATGGTCGTGGGCGCCATGATCGGCCGGGGCCTCGCGGAACGCATACCCGAGAAGCGAGCCCGCCTGCTGGTGTTGTCACTGGCACTGGCGGGCGGGGCCACGGCTGTCACGAAGGGGGCGTGGGGGCTGTGACCACGACGAACGCATTCGAACGGCCCCCGGACGCCTCCGCGGACCCGCTCACGCGTCCCCCGTCGACACCGACCCGATGTCACCGCCGGCCGCGACGGAACGCTCCCCGGAGGCGGTGACGGGCCCGTTCGCCGGCCGGGAGGGCGAGGTGGGCATCGTGGGCGGCGGTGCGGCGGAGGTCCCGTCCCCGGTGGAGACCGACCCGATGCCGCCGCCCGCCGCGACCGAGCGGTTGCCGCTCGCGGTCACGGAGGACGTGGGTGCGGGTGCGGGGGTCCGCGCCGGTCCGAGCAGGGCGTAGAGCGTCACCGCCAGCCCGAGCAGCCCCGCCGCTGCCCCGGCCACACTCGCCCACGGATCGGCGGCGTCGACGTCCAGCGCACCGCCCACGACCAACCCCACGGCTCCCGCCACGCAGAGCCCGATTCCCGTCCACACCAACGCCCTTGACCGATTCGCCATACGACCATCATGGAGGAGTACGGACGTCACGACCGCCCGATACGGGCACGCGGCACCGTGCTGCGGGTGCCGAGCCGTGGATCACACCCGCCCCCCGAAGAGCGTGACGAGGCCGTGGTCCAGTTCCGCGCCCACGGTCTCCTCGCCGGGGGCGAGCACGGTGTAGGTGCGGGCCAGGAAGCGGTACAGGTCGGAGGTGGCGAAACGCAGCACGGCCGTGCCCACCGGGGAGTGGAACTCGACGTAGGTGTGGGACGCCCCGCACGGCCGGACGCGCACGGTGCCGAGCCCGGCGGGCGCGTGCAGTCCCTCGCTCAGCAGGACGCGGGCGAACGTCCAGGTCGTGACCTCGCCGTCGAGCGTGACATGGGGCGGGAAGTCGAGGTGGACGGCCAGCGGGTCGGCGGAGGTGTAGCGGAGGGTCGCCGGTATCGCGATGTCCTGGTCCGCGGCGGTTATCAGATGGGCGCCGGTCGGCTGCTCCAGGGTGACGTGCATGGTCGGGCTCCGTTCGGGGGGCGGCGGGGCACCGGTCGGGGGAACCGATCGATGTGCCTGTGAGAGCGCCGGAGGGGGCCTGGCATTACGCCACTTCAGAAGCCTTTTCCTGTAACCTGCGTCACACCCGACGCGCGCGGAACGCCTCACGCATCCGGCGTCTTACCGTCCGGACCTGTGTCCAGGAACGGGCTCAGCGTCGGCATGCCCCCCTTCCGCAGTTCTTCCCTCGCCGCCTCCATCCAGCTCATGAAGGCGGTCAACCTGCCCTCGTCCTCAGGGTCGAGAAGCTCCCGAAAGCCTGCCACCACCTCTGCCGTCGCCTCCGGGCTCGCCTCGCCCTCCGGTCCGATGCTCTGCATCATGGAGAGCGTCGTGGACATCACCCTCGCCACGGTCGCCGCGGGATGGCCGCTCCCCAGGGTCTGCTCCGCGTCGGCCGCACTCCGTCCGGCATGGGCGAGCGCGCTGTCCATGTCCCCGGCCAGCATGTGCGCCTGCACCAGCATCAGCCTGGCATGGACGGTGTCGCCGTGCCCCGGCCCCAGTACGGCCTCGCAGTTCGCCAGATGCTCCTTGAGATTGCCGATCATCCCGCCCGCCCAGGACTTCATCTGATCGGCGGTGACCCCTCGCACGCGCTCGACGTAGGCCGACAACTGGGACCGCATCTCGGTCTCGTTCGACGCGTCCGCCCACCTCATGACGCTTCCCGCGCCGATGACGAGATCCCCCATGCCCGATGCGGTGACCGCCAGTTGTCCGCGCAGGTCCAGAGTCAGGGGGTGCGTCTCGCCCAACTCCCGGGCGGTGTCGTCGTAGACCTCCCTCAGGTCCTCGATCGCCTCGGCGATGCCACCGTCCATGAGGGCCAGCGCGGCGCGTTCCGCGCGGGCGGCCAGGGTGTCGCGGTGCGCCGGTCCCAGTACGTCGGTCCGCCGCCGGATCACCTGGTCGTAGAGGGCCAGAGCCTCCTCGGTGGCGTCCCGCGTGGCGTGCTCCCGACCGACCTCGTACAGCGCCGTGATCGTCTCGGGATCCTCCGCTCCGAGAATCCGTTCACACCTGTCGACATGGTCCATCGCGTCCTGGACGGCCACGTCGGCGACGTGGACGAGACGGTTGCGGGCGACCAGGGACAGCCGGTGCTCCGGGCCGAGGTGCCGTACCAGCCCGGACTCGCCCCGCTCAAGCAGCCGTTCGGCGCGCTCCCCCAGGCCGTATCCGGCGAGGAACTCGCCCATGATGCTGAAGACCCGGGCCAGGTCCACGGAGTCCGCGTCCTGCGGGGCGTGTTCCGCCAGCGCTTCGACATGCGGCAGCAGAGCGCGCCACCGGGGCCAGAGCGCGGGATCACCGGTATCCGAGGGCAGCCCCTCCACCAGGGCCTCCGCCGCCATCTCACGCGCCCGCCCGACCGCGGCCGGCCCGCGGTGCGGATCGCCCGGATCGCTGGTACGGGCCACTGCCTGGACCAGTCGGTGCAGCGACAGGGAGTCTCCGCGCAGCGTCAGCATGCTGTGGGCGGCGAGGCGTCCCAGGGCGCGGCGCACCGCGATCGGGCTGCCCAGCGTGTCCAGGAGGGAGCGGGGGACGTCGTCGGGGGCGTACCAGGCGAGCGTGAGCAGGATGCGCACGGCGAGCGGGTCGTCGGCCAGGCGGTCCAGTGTGAGGTGCCAGACCCGGGCCACGGTGCGTTCGGTGTCGCCGCCCTCGGCCGCCGCCGCGTACATGTCGGCGGGGTAGGAGGCGAGGAGGGCCAGATAGTCGGCGGCGGTGGTGACCGTCTCCGCGCAGTAGGAGGCGGCCTGCTCGACCGCCAGGGGCAGACAGCCCAACTCCGTGCAGAGGCGGCCGACCTCGTCACCGGCGTCCGGGCAGATACGGGTGAAGAGGTCCAGGGCGTCGTCGTGTGCGAGGACGTCGAGGTGGACCGGCTGGGCCAGCCCGTGCCAGCCGGAGGAGCGCCTGCTGGTGATCAGGAACCGGCCGTTGCCCGCCGCGGCCAGCAGCGGCTTCAGGTCGGCCGGGTCGGAGACGTTGTCGAGGACGATCAGCCAGTTTTCGTGGACCGCGAGCCACTGCACGGCCCAGTCGCGTAACTGCTGCTGTTGCAGCGTTCTCGTCAGGTCACGCTCCACCGCGGCCGCGAGCCCGGCCAGTCCGGCATCCAGCGCGGCCCGGCTGTCGGCGGTGATCCACCACGTCGGCGAGTACTGCGGGTGGTTGGCGACCCAGCGGGCGGCGAGCGTGGACTTGCCGATGCCGCCAAGGCCGTGCAGTGCCTGCACGACGGCGCCGCCCGGACTGGCCAGGGCCGCGTCCAGCAGGGCGAGTTCACGCTCACGGCCGACGAACAGCTCCGGCCGCTCGGGGAGGTTCGTCAGACCGGCCGGAGCATCGACGGACTCGGCCTTGGGCGAAGCGTGCGGGTGGCCCTCGGCGGGGGCGATCGTGGCCTTGTCGATGTACTGCGCGATGTGCTGCTGCGTGTACTGCGTGCCGACGGCACCCGCGCCGGTCACGGCCACGCCGATGTCCCCGCCCGCCGCGACCGATTCGTCCCCCGACGCGGCCACACCGGGCCGCCGATCGAACACGCCACTCATGCATCACATGATGACGCCCCGCAAGGGCAACCGTCAGGACAGCGGCGATACTTGACTCACTGTCACGGGACTTGCCGTCAGGGGACTCACCGTCACGGAGCTTGCCGTCACGGGACTTGCCGTCACGGGCTGCGCAGCCCCAGCTGCTCTCCGATCTCCTGCTCCATGACCTGGCCGGCCTCGAACTCCAGCGTCTCGTCGCCCATCACGCCCTGGTCCGTGTCCAGGCCGTCCAGTTCCTCCAACGGCTGGTTCAGCCGCACATGCGCCAGGACCGAGTGCAGCGCGCGCAGGGTCGCGGACGCCGTCGAGCCCCAGTTGGAGAAGTAGGAGAACTGCCACCACCACAGGGCCTCGGCGTGCCGCCCGGAGCGGTAGTGGGCCATGCCGTGGCGCAGGTCGGCGATGACGTCGGCCAGGTCGTCGGAGATCCGGGCCGGGACCGGGGCCTTGCGGGGCTCGTAGGGGTCGAAGACCTCCGAGTAGACGTCCACCGGGTCCAGCAGGCGGGCGAGGTTCTCGCGGAGGTCGTCGACGTCCCCCTCCGGGCCCAGGTCGGGCTCGTAGCGCTCCTCGGGGACGATGTCCTCGTGGGCGCCGAGGCGGCCGCCGGCCAGCAGCAGCTGGGAGACCTCCAACAGGAGGAAGGGCACGGTCGAGCCCGGCTCGTCGCCCTTCGCGAGCTCCGTCACCGCGACCAGGAAACTCTCGATCTGGTCCGCGATCTGGACCGCGAAGTCGTCCGGGTTCTGGCCGGTCGCGTGCAGCGTGGCGTCAGACATCTAGGAGTCGTCTCCCCTCGAAGGCGCGGCCGAGGGTGACCTCGTCCGCGTATTCCAGGTCGCCACCCACCGGGAGGCCGCTGGCCAGGCGGGTGACCTTCAGGCCCATGGGCTTGATCATGCGCGCAAGGTACGTGGCCGTGGCCTCGCCCTCAAGATTCGGATCGGTGGCCAGGATCAGCTCTGTGACCGTCCCGTCGGCCAACCTTGCGAGAAGTTCTCGTATACGCAGGTCGTCCGGTCCGACACCCTCGATGGGGCTGATCGCGCCGCCGAGGACGTGGTAACGGCCGCGGAACTCGCGGGTCCGCTCGATCGCCACGACGTCCTTGGGCTCCTCGACCACGCAGATCACCGCCGGGTCGCGGCGGGCGTCCCGGCAGATGTTGCACAGCTCCTCCTGGGCGACGTTCCCGCACGTCGCGCAGAAGCGGACCTTCGCCTTGACCTCCATGAGGGCCTGGGCGAGGCGCCGTACGTCCGTCGGTTCCGCCTGGAGGATGTGGAAGGCGATCCGCTGCGCGCTCTTGGGACCGACGCCGGGCAGCCGACCCAGCTCGTCGATGAGGTCCTGAACCACGCCTTCGTACAACGGACTGCCGTCCTTCCTGGGGTTCCTTACGGTACGTACGGTAGTTGGCGGCGGCCCCTCTTAGAAAGACAAGTGGGGAACGCCCGTAACGTCAGAACGGCAGGCCGGGGATGCCGCTGCCGCCGCCCAGGCCCTGGGCCAGCGGTCCCAGCTTCTGCTGCTGGAGGTTCTGCGCGTTCTCGTTGGCCGCCTGTACGGCCGCGATGACCAGGTCGGCGAGGGTCTCGGTGTCCTCCGGGTCCACCGCCTTCGGGTCGATCTTCAGCGCCCTGAGTTCACCGGAGCCCGTCACGGTGGCCTTCACCAGACCGCCGCCCGCCTGGCCCTCGACCTCCGTCTGAGCCAGTTCCTCCTGCGCCCTCGCCAGGTCCTGCTGCATCTTCTGGGCCTGCTGGAGCAGCTGCTGCATGTTCGGCTGGCCACCACCGGGGATCACGATCAGCTCCTTGCGTGTCTACGGCTTTCCCGTTCAGCACGAGCCTACGTGGTCTGCGCAGCCGTCGCCCCGGCACTCTTTCGAGTGAGAGGAACGGGAGTCCTATACCTGATCAAGGCCCCCTTCCGGGCGGAAAAGAGGCGAAAGGCATCTCTTCGCCACCCATAGGGCGCTAGGAAGGATTCCGGCGCGTCAGCCTCAGATGTCGCGTGACGTTCCGTGCGCTGCGGGGGGTCGTACCCGGTACGCAGGTGGCACGTGATGTCACGCACCGTGACAGTAGGGAGTGCCGGGTGGGTCAGCCGGAGATGCAGCCCGACAGGTCGCCGATGGACGGGCGGGGCGGCGAAGGGGTGGCCGGACTGCGGCCGGGTGATCTGAGGGGACGGGCGTTTCCGCACGGGGACTGGGGGGAGCCGGCGGTGCGACTGGACGAGCTGTACCGGTGGGTGGAGCGGGGCGCGCTGAACACGGCCGCGTGGTATCTGGCGGACCGGGTGTGGAAGCGGCGGGGGGCTCGGGCGCTGCGGGGCGGTGCGGCGGCGGGAGCGGTCGTCGGTGCCGCGCTGCCGCTGCTCGATCTGACGGGGGTGGCGAGCGGGGTGGCCCCCTGGGGTTATCTGGCGCTGCTGCTGGCCGTGGCCTGTGTGGCGGTCGACCGGTTCTTCGGGGTCACGTCCGGGTGGATAAGGGACGTCGCCACGGCTCAGGCGGTGCAGCGGCGGCTGCAGGTGCTGCAGTTCGACTGGGCGACGGAGAACGTACGGGAGATCCTGGGACCGGCCGAGGGCACGGCCGGTGAGGCGGCGGAGCGGTGCCTCGGGGTGCTGCGGCGGTTCTCGGAGGACGTGACCGAGCTGGTGCGCGCCGAGACGGCCGACTGGATGGTGGAGTTCCGGACCGGGTCCGCGCCGATGGGCATCCAGTCGGCGGTGGCCGGCAGCACACGGCACGATACGGGCGCCGGGGCGGGGCGGCTCGCGGTACCGCCGCCCAACGGGGCCCGCCCGAACATGCCACGCCAACGCCCGCCCGAGCCGCGCTGAACAGCACCCTGCGGTGGACGCCCCGCGCGGGCGGCGCGGGGCGCCTCCATGTTCCGGTCGGGCCGCCCTCGTTTCAGCCGGGCAGACCTCCGACGAACTCCGTGACCAGCGTCGCCACCGCCTCCGGAGCCTCCATGTTCATGATGTGCGTGGCGTCGATCCGGCTGACCTCGATCGTCGGCCGGGTGCGGGAGAGCCCGGCCAGTTCGTCGGAGACCCCTTGTGCGAACCGGGCGTTGAACTCGTCGAACCACTCCATGCCGGGCGCGGTCGGCAGCCGTCGGCCGGCCTGCACCAGCAGCAGCGGGAGGTCGACCCCGTCCAGCCACTTGGTGACACCGAGCGCGCCGATGCCGTGGAGTGCGTCGAGGACCCCCTGCGCCTCCGCCCGGCTCGGCAGCGTCTGCCACCTGCCGTCGGGCAGCGGGCGGGCGGCCGCGCGGGCGGCGGTCTCCGCCCGGTCGGCGGGAATCCCGAACGGGGCGACCTTGGCGACCTGTTCCTCGATGTACCCGGGTGACGCGACGGCCCCCGCCGACGCCAGCAGCCCCTCGGCCACCTGCTCGGCGCCGGGGAACTCGGGCCCCCACCAGAAGCCGTCGAGATTCACGGCCGCACGGGCACGGGCAGGGGAGCTGGAGCGGGAACGGTCCGAGCTCGTCCGCGCGTACTCGACCGCGATCAGTCCGCCGAGGGAATGCCCCACCACGACGGCCTCCGGCACGCCGTGCGCGTCGAGCGTGTCCGCGATGTCCCGGACCACGGTGGGGATGGTCCAGGAGGAGGTGCCGGGCGAGCGGCCGTGCCCGGGAAGGTCCACGGCGAGAACGCGGTGCCCGGCGGTGAGTCGGGCGGCCGAGGCGTCCCAGTCGGTCAACGACCGTCCGTATCCGTGCAGAAGAACCAGTTGCGGGCCATCGCCCCCGTAGTCATGAGCGTGTAGGAGAGTCATATGGGCTTCACCGTAGGCGGCCCCCGCGATTCGAGCACCGGATTAACTGCCCTTGACGAGCACGAGCACGAGCACGGGTACGGGTACGGGTACGACTACGCCTGCGGAGCCGGGAAAGCCACCGGGCTGCGCAGCCCCGCCCGGTTCACCGCCCGCACCCCGAAGAACACGTTGTCCTTCGACAGGTCCACCTCGTGTGTCGTCACGTCGCCCACCGGCACGACATGCGTCCACTCCGCGGCGGTCGTCTCGCGCCAGACGAGTTCGTAGCCCGCGAGGTCCGGTTCCGTGCCCCTCGTCCACACCAGGCGGGTGGAGTTGGTGAGGTCGGTGGTGATGATCCTGGCGCCGGTCGGGGTGCCCGGGGCCTGGGCCAGGGTCCACAGCGTGGCCGCGTTCACCCGGGCCACCCTCGCCGTGAAGTCGAAGTCGCAGAACTCCGGCAGATCGCCGTACTGCTTGCCGTGCTCGTCGACGCGGACGTCCTGGTGCTGGTGGGCGAAGTCCTCGGCGGGCTCGGTGAAGCGGGCTGCCGGGTAGCCGCGTTCGAGGAAGGGGATGTGGTCGCCGCCCCGCCGGTAGCGGTCCCGGCGGTAGATCACGCGGACGCGCATCCCGGTCGCGTCGTTGTCGGCCACATCCCTGACGAAGCGCGCCAGTTGGCGGGTCGCCGAGTCGTTCTCGCCGCCCACCGAGCGGCGGATCGCGGCCTGTTCGGGGGTCTCGGACGACGGGACTCCCTCGGCGAACAGCCGGATCGTGTACGGGGCACGGGTGCCGTCGTCCGCCGTCGAGCTGCCGACTATGTCGTTCGTGAACATGCCCTGCACATCCGCGCCCGCCGCCTTCAGCTGCTGTGCCAGATACGCCGATCCGTACAGCCCCTGCTCCTCCCCCGCCACCGCCGCGAACACGATCGTCGACGCCGGGCGGCGCTTCGCCAGCACCCGCGCCAGTTCCAGTACGACGGCCACGCCCGACGCGTCGTCGTCCGCGCCCGGCGCGTCGGAGACGGCGTCCATGACGTCGGTGACGCGCGAGTCGTAGTGGCCGGAGACGACGTAGACGCGCTCCGGTGTCACCGATCCGCGCAGGGTCGCGAGCACGTTCGTGATGCGGGTCGCGGTGGGGATGCGCGGGGCCGGTTCCTGGACGTACGACTGGAGCTCGACCGTCATCCGGCCGCCGGAGTCCGCCGCGTACGACCTCAGCTCCGCCGCCAGCCAGTCGCGGGCCGCGCCGATGCCGCGCGCCGGGTCGTCCTGGACGGAGAGGGTGTGGCGGGTGCCGAAGGAGACCAGCTTGCGGGTCGTCGCCTCGATGCGGTCCGGGTCGATCTCGCGGAGGAGGGCGCGCAGTCCGCGGGTGGGGCGCTGGGCGGTGGCGGGAGGGCGGCTCGCCGGGCCGTCGGCCGATGCGTCGGCCGTACCGGCTGTCGTCATCGCCGCCGCGCTCGCCGCCGTGGCCGTCAGGACCGTTCTTCTCGTGGCGCTGCGACGCATGTGTCCTCCCGGGGCTGCCGATGTCGGCCGACCCCGGCAATGGTTGTGGACATGGCAACCAACGGCAAGGGCACGTCAGCCGTACGCATCAGCCCGCCGTACCAGCCGCGCACATCACCTCAACTACGGGCGCCTGCACACAACTTGAGCCCCACCGGCGTCCCGCACGGCAGATGCCCCTGCGTGCGGATCACCTGTCGGCTGCTCTCCTCGTCCAGGTACGCGAGGAACCCGGCGGTGAGGGTGTCGTCGTCGGCGGTGCCGTAGGTGTAGGCGTACTCGATGTCGCGGTACGGGTAGCCGCTGTCGCCGCGCTCGATCTCGTCCACGTCGACGCGGTCGCCGTCGAGCGGCACCGTGCGCACCCCCTCGTGCCGGGCGGCGACGCTCAGCTCGCTGTAGCCGAGGGCGCCGGGCTGCTCGGCGACCTTGTCCAGGACGTCACTGGTACCGGCGAGTTCGCAGCGCGTGACGGCGGTGACCGCGCCCTTGGGCGGCCGGCAGTCCAGTGAGGTGCTCTGCGCCTGCTCCCACTGCCCCAGCACCCGGTCCTGGAAGACCTGCCGCGTCCCGGAGCTGTCGCTGCGGCTGACCAGGACGATGGGCAGGTCGGCGGTCGCCTTGTCGGCCCCGCGCAGCACCTCGCCCCACCGCTTGTACCGGCCCTTGTAGATGTCCCGCACCTGCCTCACGGTCAGCCCGTCCGGCCCGGGATCGATGCCGTCGTTGACGACGAGCGTGAAGACGGACAGCGCGACCTTCTTCCCCTTCAGGCCCAGCCGGTCGCCCAACGGGCCGTCGGAGAAGGCGATCACCGACCGCGCCCGCGACTTCGACCGGTCAGCCACGGCGGCGAGTTCGGCGACGCCGGCCTCGCTGCCGCGCGTCTCGACGGAGATCTCGGCGCCCGCGCACTTGCGCTCGTAGCTCTTCGCGAGCGTCGAGATCACCGGCTCGAAGGCGGTCGAGCCGATCACCGTCAACCCGCCCTGCTCGCACTCGATGGGATTGCCGTCACGGAAGACGACGATGCCCGCGAGCGCCAGTACGGAGAGGGTGAGCAGTCCGGTGAAGATCCTGGCCGGGAGGGTGAACACCGGCGCCTTGTCGTCCGGTGTGGCGCTGCGGTTGGGGTGCACCTCGCCGTCCCGGATGCCGCCGCGCAGCCGGATCTCGGCGCCGACGTCGCCGCCGGAGAGCAGCACCAGCAGCTTGTAGTGGTCGCCGGGGTTCAGCGGGACGCGCGGGATGCGCAGCCGGTTGCCCTCGTAGCCGAAGCCGCGTTGCGCGGTGAAGTGGTCCATGAGGTGGTCGATGTCGGTCGGCTGGGTGACCGAGACGCCCCGGATGGTGCGGTCGGTGAACACCGCCGTCAGGCCATGGGGTTCGGGGCCGGTGTAGTCGTCGCGGTCGATGCTCTGCGAGCCGTCGTTCTCGACGCGCAGCAGCACGAGGGTCGCGTCGTCCATGTCCGCGTCGAACAGCCCGAGCCGCACGTTGGCCCGGCCCGACCGCACGTCGTCGCCTATCGGGTTGTCCATCTGGACGCGATAGCCGATCCGCTTCCTGCGCGGCACGCGCCGCTCGTACCAGACCATGACGCCCGACGCGACGACACCGATCACCGCCGTCCCGACGGCCACGATGTTCTCTGCGCTCAGCCACTCCACCGGGGTCACCGTAGGCTCGGCCGACCTCAATGCCCTTACATATACCGGTACTTGGGGTTACTGCCTGGTGTACGTCAGCTTCTCCCCGCTGCCCGTGGTCGCGCGCTGCAACCCGCCGGACGGCAGCAGCGTGATCTCGGTGGCCTCGCCCGGCGAACAGGTCGTCGGCTCGCCGGCCGTCACGGTCGACGGGCCGATCCGCAACGGGCCGTTGCCGCCCGGCTCCTCGGTCAGCTCCGCCTCGAACTCGCAGTGATACCTGCCGGTGCCGGAGGGCCCCTCGGCGACGAGCGACAGGACCGTGTCGCCCACCTCGCCCTGCCGGATGGTCAGCCGACGGGTGTTCACACCGGCGCCGCTGTCGATCGAGGCCCCCCAGGTGCCCAGGTAGGCGGTGGGGATCACGCCGTCCGACGGTGCCGAGGCGCTCGGGGACGGGGTGGGTGTGGGGGCGGAGGCGGTCGGGTCGGTGAGGCCCGGGCCCGTGGGGCCGGTGCCGGCGGTTGGGGAGGAGGTCGGATCGCCGCCGTTCCGTTCACCACCGCCGTTCATGAGGCCGTACACCGAACCACCCGCCCCGAGCGCGACCACCAGCGCGACGAGAACGAGCGCCGCCGTGGAACGCCCGCTCCGGCGGGGCCTTTCGGGCGGGGCGGTGGGGAGGTACGGCAGGGGTGGGTCGTAGGGCGGGGTGGGGCCGTACGACGGAGGAGGCGGCCCGTACGCCGGGTTCTGGTCGTACGGCGGGGTCGGGCCGTAAGGCGGCGTCGGGCCGACCGAGGGACTCGCACCGAACGACGGCCCCGCGCCGAACGACGGACTCGCGCCGTACGGCGAGGGCGAGCCGCTCGGCGGCACAGGCCCCCCCGCCTGCACCGGACCCCCCGGCGTGTCCGGACCCCCCGGCGGGAAGCCGTACGCCGGTTGCTGCGGGTGCTGTTGCGGAGCCACCTCACCGTTCTGTGTGGCGGCCATGGTGGGGAGTTGGTCCGGGGGCGTCACCCCGGCGGCCGGGGCGTGCTCGGGAGACGCCGCGGGAGTCGGCTCCCCGGAACCCCCCGTCACCGCCGAACGGCCCTGCACCCCCGAACGGCCCTCCCCCGGCCCCGCCGGATCCTCCGCATCCAGCAACCGCACCGCATGCCGCCCCAGCTGTGCCACCAGCGCACTCGGCAGCCAGGGGTCCCGGGACCGCCCGCCGGAGACGGTGTCCTCGGCCCCCGTACGCTCCAGGATCCGGGCCAGTGTCGGCCGGGAACCCGGGGCCTTTCGCAGACAGTCCTGGACCAGCTCGGCGATGCCCTCGGGCATTCCCTCCAGGTCGGGTTCCTCCTGGGCGATCCGGAACATCACGGCGTGCGCGCCGCTGCCGACGGAGCCGAAGGGCAGCCTGCCGGTCGCGGCGTACGCGAGCACCGAGCCCAGGCAGAACACGTCGCAGGCGGGCGTGATCCGGTCGCCGCGCACCTGCTCGGGCGCCATGAACCCCGGCGATCCGACGAGAGCGCCGGTACGGGTGAGCCCGCTCTCGTCCACCGTCTCCAGCGCGCGGGCGATCCCGAAGTCGATGACGCGGGGCCCGTCGATGGTGACGAGGACGTTCGACGGTTTCAGATCCCGGTGCACGATCCCCGCGGCGTGGATGTCCTTGAGCGCGTGCGCCAGCCCCGCCGCCAGGATCCGTACCGAACGCTCGGGCAGCGCCCCGTGGTCGTGCCCGACGACCTGCTGGAGGCTGGGCCCGGCGACATACCCGGTGGCGACCCAGGGCACCTCGGCCTCGGTGTCCGCGTCCAGCACCGGCGCGGTCCAGAACCCGCCGACCTGCCGCGCGGCCTGCACCTCCTGCCGGAACCGGGCCCGGAACTCCTCCTGCGTGGCCAGCTCCCGCCGCACGAGTTTGACGGCGACGGTACGGCCGCGGTCGGAGCGGGCGAGATAGACGTCCCCCATGCCGCCCGCGCCCAGCCGCCCCAGCAGCCGATAAGCCCCGATCCGTTGTGGATCCCCCGCCCCCAGCTTCTCCATCGCACGCCCCCAACCAGCCCCCGCCTACGCGTCGGCCCCACGATAGTGCGGCATATGGGGAGGTGAGCGGGGCGGCCTCTACGGTTCCGTAACAGGAACGGCGAGGTCGTCGAGGACCTTCGACAACCGTTCCAGAACCCGTACGGCATCGGCGAGTTCCACCTCCCCGAAGGCCTCCGCCAGCCGGTCCGCGAAGGCCGTGTGACCGGGGTTGATGCGGGAGACGGCCGCCCGCCCCTCCTCGGTCGGCGCGAGCAGCTTGGCCCGGCGGTGGGCCGGGTTGGGCCGGTACTCGGCGAGGCCCTTCTCCACCAGCAGATCGGCGATGCGCTGCACGCTCTGCCGGGTGATGCCCATGGCCCGGGCGATCCCGGAGACGGGGAGGGGCTCGCCGAGCACCGCGCCCAGCACCTGCCACCAGGCCGCCGTCAGCCCGGCCGGCTTGGCCAGTTCCTCGGCGACCGCGAGGAACTGCCCGTTGAGACGGAAGACCCCGAGCGCGCTGCGGCTGAGCAGGTCCTGTCGTTCCCGGCTCACAGGACTCCGGCCTTTTCGAGTACGGCGTACGCCCCGGCGTCGGAGTCGTGGAACAGGCGGTACCAGGCGTCGACGGCCTCGTCGTCGTACACCTTCAGCAGCCGGAGGATCTCCCGGGCGAAGGCGACGGGCTCGGTCGGACCGGCGGTGACGAGCCCTCCGTCGGTGACGGCGTCGGCCTCGACATACCGCTCGCCGCCGCCGTACCCGGTGGCGGCCAGGTAGAAGGAGACCGCGCTGGTGTGGTCCCGGTCGTCGAGCAGACCCTCACGGGCGAGCCCGGCGGTGGCCCCGCAGATCGCGGCGACCGGCACTCCGGCGTCCAGGAAGTCCCGCGCCTTGCGGGCGAAGGGGGCGAGGTCGTCGCCCCCCGCCGCGGTGGCGGCTGATGTCTCGGTCCAGAGGTCGGCGCCCGGGAGGATCAGCAGGGCCGCGTCGGACGGCCGTACGTCGTCCAGGGCCAGGTCGGGCTGGATGCGCAGCCCGCCGATGGTGGTGACGGGTTCGCGAGTCGGGCCGACGGTACGGATCCGGTACCCGGCGCGGGCCAGCTGCGCGGTGGCGTGGCCGGGCTCCCAGTCGGCGAGGGTGTCGTAGACGGCGAGATACACGAATTTCGACATGACAAGATGCTGTCACTTAGACAGCATGCTGTCAACCATGACAGCATGCACGCTGCGCCAAAGGCGCATAACAGGACACCCTGCCGCCGGCCCTCTCGTTGAACCGGACATGAAGATCATCACTACCGCCGCCCTCTCCGGCGCCCTCGCCGCCGCCGCTCTCCTCGCCGCCGCCCTCCCCGCCACCGCCGACGAAGGCCCCCTCGACTTCGGCATCTTCCAGGGGGTCAACGAGTCCAAGGGCACGAACTCCACGAACTCCATGGACCCGAACCCGGCCTGGGCACAGACGGACGGCGGGGCGAGCCAAGCCCGTCCGAAGTCGGCGCTGACCATGCTGATGGACCAGCTGGCCTCGCCCGGCGGGCACTGACCCCGGTCGCCGCCCCCGGTCACCGCCCCTGTCGACAACCTGTCGCGGAAACCCCCCGACCGCAGACAGGACGCCGATATCGCGCCCACGGCACCGGCTCCTACGCTCGCCCGCATGACCCCTCAGCCAAATCCCGAGGTCGGCGCCGCCGTGAAGGCCGCGGACCGTGCGCATGTGTTCCACTCCTGGTCCGCGCAGGAGCTCATCGACCCGCTCGCCGTCGCCGGCGCGGAGGGGTCGTACTTCTGGGACTACGACGGCAACCGCTACCTCGACTTCACCAGCGGGCTCGTCTTCACGAACGTCGGCTATCAGCACCCGAAGGTCGTCGCCGCGATACAGGAGCAGGCCGCGCGGATGACGACCTTCGCGCCCGCCTTCGCCGTCGAGGCGCGGTCGGAGGCGGCGCGGCTGATCGCCGAGCGGACGCCGGACGGCCTGGACAAGATCTTCTTCACCAACGGCGGCGCGGACGCCGTGGAGCACGCGGTGCGGATGGCCCGGCTGCACACGGGCCGTCCGAAGGTGCTGTCGGCGTACCGCTCGTACCACGGCGGCACCCAGCAGGCCGTGAACATCACCGGCGACCCGCGCCGCTGGGCATCCGACTCCGCCTCGGCCGGTGTCGTGCACTTCTGGGCGCCCTTCCTCTACCGCTCCCGTTTCTACGCGGAGACCGAGGAGCAGGAGTGCGCCCGGGCGCTGGAGCACCTGGAGACGACGATCGCCTTCGAGGGGCCGTCGACGATCGCCGCGATCATCCTGGAGACGATCCCGGGAACGGCGGGCATCATGCTGCCCCCGCCCGGTTACCTCGCCGGGGTCCGTGAACTCTGCGACAAGTACGGGATCGTCTTCGTCCTGGACGAGGTCATGGCGGGGTTCGGCCGGACCGGCGAGTGGTTCGCGGCGGACCTCTTCGACGTGACCCCCGACCTGATGACCTTCGCGAAGGGCGTGAACTCCGGGTACGTGCCGCTGGGCGGTGTGGCCATCTCGGGCGCCGTCGCGGAGACGTTCGCGAAGCGGCCGTACCCGGGCGGGCTGACCTACTCCGGCCACCCGCTGGCCTGCGCGGCCGCCGTCGCGACGATCAACGTCATGGCGGAGGACGGCATCGTGCAGAACGCCGCCCGCCTGGGCACCGAGGTCCTCGGACCGGCCCTGCGCGAACTGGCCGAGCGGCACCCCAGCGTCGGCGAGGTACGTGGCGTAGGCATGTTCTGGGCCCTCGAACTCGTCAAGAACCGGGAGACCCGCGAGCCCCTCGTCCCCTACAACGCCTCCGGCGCGGCGAACGCCCCCATGGCCGCGTTCGCCGCCGCCGCGAAGGCGGAGGGCATCTGGCCCTTCGTGAACATGAACCGCACCCACGTCGTGCCCCCGTGCAACGCCGGCGAGGCCGAACTGAAGGAGGGCCTGGCAGCACTGGACGCCGCACTGTCGGCGGCGGACGAACACACGGAGTAGGCACCTCTCAATGCCGGTCACGGCAATTTCAGCCCGTCCGGCGTTTACGGCAATTTCAGCCCGTCCGGCGTTTGAGGCAATTTCAGCCTGTCCGGCGTTTGAGGACAAGGCCCCTCAGGGGCCGGAGCGGGGGTCTGGGGGCGCAGCCCCCAGGGATGGGACGGGTAGGGGCGGCGGGGGCGAGAAAACCGGGCGGGCACAGAAAGGTCGGCCCCCACCCGAACGCGTAAGGTGGCGTGCTCGTAGACATAGACGTGCACACCACCGCATCGCGACGAACAGGAGACGCCCCGACCATGCCCGGCACCGGCGGCAACGGCTCCGTGACCCGGAGCACCCTGCGCCAGCAGCTCGCGGACGCTCTGCGGGACGAGGTGCTGGCCGGGCGCCTCCAGGCAGGCCGGGAGTTCACCGTCAAGGAGATCGCCGAGCAGTACGGCGTCTCCGCGACCCCCGTACGCGAGGCACTCGTCGACCTCTCCGCCCAGGGCCTCCTGGAGGCCGACCAGCACCGCGGCTTCCGGGTCCACGAGTACTCCGTCGAGGACTACCGCAGCATCGTCGAGGCCCGCGGCCTGGTCACCACCGGCATGTTCCAGGTCCTCGCCACCGACCCCGGACGCCAACGCGACCCCGAGGACCCCCGGGTGCACGCCGCCGCCGTCGGGGTACGCCGCCGCGCCGAGGAGGCCCAGCGCGCGGCCGCCGCGGGCGACCTCACCGTCCTGATCGGCTACGACCTCCGCTTCTGGCGCGAACTCGGCGCCCTCTTCGGCAACCCCTACCTCGCCGACTTCCTGCACCGGCTGCGCGTGCAGTCCTGGGTCTGCGCGGTCCAGCACCTGCGCCGTCTGGACGATCTGCGCGGCCATCTGTGGTCCGGGCACACCGACCTGGTCGACGCCCTGATGCGCCGCGACCTGCCCACGGCCCGTTCGATCATCGCCGCACACGACGCGGACTCGCTCGCCCTGATCGAGCGGCTGGCGTCCGGATGAGCGGTGAGGGCGGCCCGCGGCACGAGGAACAGGGCCTGCCGGATCTCTCCGTGGTCATCCCCGCCTACAACGAGGAACACCGCCTCACCCACACCCTCGACGCCATCGCCGACCACCTGGGCGACGGCGACAGCGGCGGCGACTGGGAGATCGTCATAGCCGACGACGGCTCCACCGACGCCACCCGCGCCCTCGTCACCGACCGCGACGACCCCCGTATCCGCCTGGTCACCTCCCCCCGCAACCGCGGCAAGGGCCACGCCCTCCGCCTCGGCGTGGCCGCCTCCCGGGGCCGCCGCGTACTCGTCACGGACGCCGACCTCGCGACGCCGATCGAGGAACTGGAACGCCTCGACAAGGCGCTCTCCGAGGGCAACTCGGCGGCGATCGGCTCCCGTTCGGTCCCCGGCGCCACCATCGGCGACCGCCAGCACCGGATACGCGAACTGCTGGGCCGCGCCGGGAACATGCTCATCCGCCGTACGGTCGTCCCCGGCGTCCGCGACACGCAGTGCGGCTTCAAGCTGTTCGACGGCGACCTCGCCCGCGAGGCCTACGCCGCCTCCCGTGTCAACGGCTGGGGCATAGACGTAGAGGTGTTACGCCATCTGCAGCGCACGGGCGTACCGCTCGTCGAGGTCCCGGTCCGCTGGTCCCACCGGCCCGGTTCGAAGGTCGGCCCCCTCGACTACGTCCGCGTCCTGACCGAGATCACCCGCATCGCACTGCGCTCCGTCCGCCCGGCCGACCTCTACGCCGCGCTCCTCTTCCTGCTGATGTCGGTGGCCCTCTACTCCGGCCGTGTCTTCGACCCGGCCCACCGCTACCTCCCCGACTCCCTGCGCGACCAGAACCAGTGGGAGTGGTTCTTCGCGGTCACGGCCGACAACGTCGCCCACTTCCGCAACCCCCTCTTCACCGACCTCCAGGGCTTCCCGGACGGCGTCAACCTCATGGCCAACACGGTCATGCTGGGCATGTCCGTCCCGCTCACACCGCTCACCCTGCTGGCGGGCCCGGCGGTCACCCTCAGCCTGGTCATGACGCTGGGCCTCGCCGCCACGGCGGCCGCCTGGTACTGGCTGATCGTCAAGTACGTGGCACACGGCAGGATCGCGGCCTTCCTGGGCGCCGCCCTGGCCGCCTTCGCCCCGCCCATGGTCAGCCACGCCCACGCGCACCCGAACTTCGTGGTCCTGTTCATGATCCCGCTGATCATCGACCGCGCCCTGCGCCTGTGCACGGGCACCCGGGTCGTCCGGGACGGCGTGGTGCTGGGCCTGATGGCGGCGTACCAGGTCTTCCTCGGCGAGGAGCCGTTGCTGCTCGCGGCGCTGGGCATGCTGCTCTTCGCCGCCGCGTATGCCGTCGTACGCCCCGACACGGCCCGCGCCGCCTGGCGCCCACTGCTGCGAGGGCTGCTGATCGGCGCCTCGGTCTGCCTGCCCCTGATCGTCTACCCGCTGGTCTGGCAGTTCGCCGGCCCGCAGAGCTACACCGACATCGAGCACAACCCCCGCTCCTTCAACAGCCCCCTCGCCCTGCTCTCCTTCGCCGAGCGCTCCTGGCTCGCGGGCGACGCCGAGCGGGCGAACGCGCTGGCCTTCAACACCACCGAACAGAACGCCTTCTACGGCTGGCCGCTCGCCCTGCTCGCCTTCGCGATCCTGGTACGGCTGTGGAGGCGGCCCCTGGTCAAGGCGCTGGCGTTCACGGCGGTGGCGGCGGCCTTCCTGTCCCTGGGCAGGGAGTTCCGCATCCCGCTCACCGGCGTCACGCTCCCCGGCCCCTGGGCACTCCTCGCCGACAAGCCGCTCTTCGAGGCGGTCATCGAGAGCCGCGTCGCGATGATCTGCGCACCCGCACTGGGCATGCTGCTCACCATCGCAGTCGACCGCCTGCTCCCGGCCCGCCCCCAGACCAGCCCACTGACCGGCCCCCTCACCATCTCCCTGACCAGCCGCTACGTCGGCCTCCTGGGCGTCGCCCTCGCGCTGCTCCCCCTCATCCCGGCCCCGCTGAGGGCGGTGGACCGCGTCGACGTCCCCGCCTTCATCGCGGACGGCACCTGGAAGTCGTACGCCGGCGAGGGCGAGTCACTGGTGCCGGTGCCGCTGCCCGACCCCGGCGACGCGGAGGCGCTGCACTGGCAGACCGAGGCCGGGCTCGGCTTCCGGCTGGCGGGCGGCTACTTCAACGGCCCCTACGGCGAGGAAAGGACCGGCATCTACGGCGCCGAGCCCCGTTTCACCTCCAACCTGCTGCGTGATGTGCGCAACTCGGGCGACGTCCCGCCGGTCAATCAGTCCTGGCGGGAGCAGGCCCGGGTGGATCTGGCGTACTGGAGGGCGGGCGTCCTGGTGCTGGCCCCGCAGCCGAACGACGGTGCGTTGCGTGAGACCGTGGAGAAGCTGGTGGGGGCTCCTGGTAAGTGGGTCGACGGAGTGTGGGTATGGGACCTGCGCAAGGGGAGCTGATCCCGAGCCGCACCGATTACCCTTCCCTGACCGATCCCTGATCGACATGCTGAGCGAGGAGCCCTCTTTTGGCCTGTGACCTGTGGCTGGTACCGCTTGTCGATGTGTTGTGCCACACCCCCGACAACCCGTTCGCCGAGGAACTCGCGCAATACAACAAGGTGCTCGCCGAGGCCGGACTGCCGCCGGTGCCGGTGTACCAGTACATGCCGGGCCTGTCCGGCGACGTCGCCCCGGTCGCCGGCTTCGACTACGACGCGCTGCACTTCCTGCGCCGCGCGTATCTGCTCCAGGTCTGCGGGCTCGCGGTCACGCCGGTGGACGAGCTGGGCGGCGACTACGAACAGCTCCTGGAGATGTTCGAGTCGACGGCCCAGCAGTCGCACCTGGTCTGGCACTACGACCACGCGGGCGCCTACGTCCCCGTCGACTTCCCGGGCCCGCTCTCCAGCGAGGAGCTCCTGGCGGGCGGCGGCCCGCTCGGCTCCTCCCAGGCGCTGCTGCGCGAGCTGGAGTTCGTGGCCCCGGTGATCGGCATCGACCCGGCCAACCCTCCGGCGGCGCCGCAGCCCCCGGCGGCCCCCACGGCCCTGGAGGAACCGGCCGTCCCCGCCCCCTACGACCCGAGCCCCTTCGCCCGCGAACGGCACGTGTGGCTGGGCCTGCACGCGGCGGCGACCCGGAGTCTGGCGCAGGGGTCGATGATCGTGTTCAGCTGACCTACTTGAGCTGGGCCAGACCCTTCTGCAGGTCGTCCGCACTCATCACCGGCGTGTAGTCCACCTCGGCGCCGAACTTCTCGAAGAGCGGCTCGGTGAGCGGCGGCATCTGGGAGGAGTCCTTCATGTCGAAGACCAGGAACATCGTGCGGACGCCGCCGTCGGCCGTGAAGTAGGAGGCCTCGGGCTTGAAGGCCCCGACGATCTCCTGCATCAGCTTCGGCATCGCACCACTGCTGATGATGTCGTTCGTCTTGTCCGTGTCGAGATGGGCCTGAAGCAGCACACGCATGACGCACCTTCTTCTGTCGCAGCTGAGCGGTACGGCTTCACGCTATGGGCGGCACACACAGTTCGCCCGTCCACAGCGCCATCAGGAGGAGAAGGGGTGGGAAGGGGGTGCGTCAGTTCTGCTCGATGATGCGGATGGTGCGGATGCCCGTACCCCGATAACGCGTCGGCGTCCTCGTCAGGACAGGACGCCCACGCGGCCAATCGACGGTGGGCAGCGCGAGGTGCAGTACGTGTGCGCCGCCCCAGTCCGGCTCCTCCTTGCCCTCGTCGTCGGCACCGGCCGTCCGCAGCCGCTTGCCCACGGCGGCAGCGGCCGAGAAGTCGAGCCCCTCGACATTGACGGACGGCAGCGCGCCCAGGTGCTCGGCGACTCCGGCCCGCTCACGCTCGGCGGCGGCGAGGCTGAGCGCGGGGATGTAGACCCTCAGGGCCGGGTCCTTCTCCGCCTCCACGACGAGCCGCGAGGCCATGCTGTTCCCCGCGCCGAGGGCGAGGGCGGCCGTGTCGTCGAAGATGAGGGCACGCGGCAGCGGGTACTTCTCCTCCTGCGTCACTGGACCTCTCCGATCCGCCCGGCTTCGAGGTCGGCCCACAGCTTCTCGCCGGCCCTCTCGTCCTCCTCGGTGTACGGACGCCCCAGGAGCTCCTCCACGTACGCCCTGGTCTCCTCGTACTGCTTCCGCAGTTCTTCCTTGGTGGGAGTGGCCCCGGCCAGCTCCGCCACGAAGTCCCGCATGCTCATCCCGCGCTCCCGAGCGAGTTCCTGGAGACGGTCTCGGACAGCGGGGTCGACCTTGATCGTGGTGTCAGCCATGAGGAGAGTATACCGACGGTATACCACCTCAGGGCGTTCGAGTGTCAGGGTCATCGCATCCCTTTCGATTTGAGTTGACCCGGCCCGCGCATGCGCGACCGGGAGTCTTCCTGGCCTACGCCGCCGCGACCCGCCCCCGGAACCACCGGAGGCCCCGCCGCACAACCGCCCACCCCGACTCGACCTCAACGGCCGTGACCGGCAAGGAAGTCGGGACCTCGGGGCACCCCCGCAGCAGGCACGCCTCGACATGCGCGACCGCCGAGTCCACCGGCCCCGGCCAGTCGTACGCCAGCGCCGCCCGCACCCGCGCACTGCTGACGCCCCGCTCCCACCACCTCTCCACGAGCGGCGCGAGCCGCAGCGCCTCGGCGCCGTCGAGAGTCAGCCGGGGGTCGATGTTCCTGAGCGAGATGAGCAGATGCGCGGCACGCACGGTTTGCCTGCTCGGTGCGCCGGGATCCCGGACTTTTTCGGTTTCACCCGTTCGTGGCTCGACCTCGTACAGGGTGTCGAACACCTCGTAGACGACGGAGAGTCGGCCCGCCGCCTCCACCCGCCGCAGATACCGCAGTTCCTCCAGCTCACGCAGGGCGGCGGCCACCCGTGCCCGCCCCTTCGCACTGGGTGTCGCCAGCGCGCGGAGGGTGACGCGGGTGCGGTTCGGAAGGGCCAGCAGGCACGTCAGTACGCTCACCGCACGCCAGGAGATGCGGCGGTCGCGGAGAAGGGCGGAAGAGAAGCCTGAAAAGACGCGCGCACGCGTCGTACGATGAGAACGCATCGGGTGTCCTTACGCATCGGACCTGGTGCCAAGCCCCCGGGTGTTGGCGCACCGCGGGGGCATTTCGTTTGCTGCCGTGACTCTAAGGCCACGCAAAGCGAGGATTGCAAGCCGAAACCACCTTTTCCCTGGCGGAAGTTCGCGTTCTTCACTCCTGCGAGTGAAGGGCGGCGTACAGGAGACGCGCGTGGACCAGGCGGTCGGGGGTGGTCGGGCGGTAGCGCCAACTCAATGGCCAGGTCAGGCCGTTGAGAGCAGGTACCGGGATGTACGAGACCCGGCTCGGACCGGCGGTGAAGCGGGTGACGTGTTCGGGCCAGGCACGGTGGGACGTACTGCCGACGGCCACGAGGAAATAGACCCCGCGCCTCCCCGTCGCCGTCTCGACGATCGGCCCCGGATCACCGCCGGTCATGCGAGCGAGCCAGTCGGCCACGTCCCTCCCCTCCTCGCCGTCGACTCTGATCGCGTCGAACTGGACGCCCGCTTTGCGGAGTTGAACGCCGGTCTCCGGGACCCAGGTCAGGTCGGTTTGCGTATTCACGGGGCCAGTTTGCGGGTGGGCGGCTAGCTTGATCCATGACTCTGAGTCGCCGGTTGAACACGGTTGAGGGGCGGCGTCCGTGAGTTGTGACCGGTTGAGTTCGGTTGAGTTCGGAGGTGACCGCAATGGCGCGGGCGGAGAACAAGACGGAGGCAGGCGGTACGGCCCATTTGGTCGCCGCCCTGGCAAAGGCGTTGCGGGAGCAACAGGGGCTGACTCAGCCGCAATTGGGCGACAAACTCGGCTATACGGCAGCGGCGGTCAGCGCGATGGAGACGTGTGCGCAGCCCGCGAGTGATCAGATGCTGGTGAAGTTGGAGGAGGAAATCGGTGGTGGGTTGGGGGTCTTCGAGAAGGCCCGCAAATGGATGCTGCTGGAGAAATACCCGGCTCGGTTCCGAGGGTTCTCGGAGTTGGAGGCCGAGGCGGTCACGATCTGCTCCTACGAGACGCTGGTCGTCGACGGTCTGTTCCAGACCGAGGATTACGCGCGAGCACTGATTGGCGGCGGTTATCCGCCCTTGCCAGAGCAGAGGCGCGAGGAACTGATTGAGGCTCGGCTGGCTCGCCGGGCGCTCTTCGACCGGGCCACGGCCCCGCACATCGAGCTGATCCTCGAAGAGAGTGTGCTCCGTCGGCCGTTCGGCAGCTGGGACATCATGCGAGAGCAGTTGCGTTCGCTCGCTGAGAATGCCCAGCGGGAGAATGTCTGCGTGCAAGTGCTGCCCCTGGAACGCGGGTTGCGCGGGACTTACGCAGGGGCCTGCGGTCCTATGCACCTCGTGGAGACCAAGGACCATGAGCACGTCGTGTACCTGGAAGTCGAGGACCAAGGGTTTCTGGTCAGCGATCCGGCCGAGGTGTCCCAACTGGCGCACCGCTATGCGAGGATCCGTTCACAGGCCCTGAGTACCGACGAATCTCTGGCCTTCATCGAGCGGTTGGCAGGAGAGGAACGATGACCGGCACCGGAAACCTTCGCTGGTTCAAGTCGAGCTACAGCGACAGCAGCGGCGGCGCCTGCCTCGAAGTCGCCCCCTGCCCCCACGCCGCCACCGCAACCCCCACCATCCACATCCGCGACTCCAAGAACCCCGACGGCCCCAACCTCACCGCCTCCGGCGAAGCCTGGACCGCCTTCCTCAGCCTTGCGTACCGAGGCTGATCAGTCGCAGGACGACCGATGGTCCAGGTGCGGAAACAGCCGCTCCCACTGGTCCTCCGGCACGCTCAACGGGAACGCCTCGCACAGCTCCGTATAGAGGCGATCGGTGTCGAAGGGGAGCACGTAGAGGCCGTTGGTGGTGACAGCCATCCAGCGCGGCTCCTCCGCCCCTCCCGTCGGGGCCACCTGGACGTCCTCCGCGTTCTCCAGCGTGGCGAACTCCGGTGTCTCCCAGCGGCCGTTCTCGCCGACGCGCCGGATTCGGTAAGGCTCGCCCGTCACGACGTACCGTCCGTCCGAGGTCATGTCGACGGACGCGATCCCCCGGTCGAACCGGACGCTGTCCTTCTTCCTGGGCTCTGCCGGATCGGTGACGTCCCAGAACTCGACGGAGCCGTCGGCCAGGGCGGTCACCAACTCGCCCTTGCCCGTGGGGTAGTAGCCGTCCGCAGCCCCCGGAATCCGGCCCTTGCGGGCGGGGTTCGCCGGGTCGGAGAGGTCCCAGAGGCGGATGTTGTCCCCCGACTCCTCGGCGATGAACAGGTTGGCGGCGGGGAGGAACATCGCACCGTCCCTCAGCGCCGCGTCCTCGATACGCCCGCCTTTGCGTGGCCTGGCCGGGTCCGTGAGGTCCCACAGCCTGACGTGCCAGTCGTCCTCGACCGTCCCCAGCAGCCGCGCCCCGGTGTACCAGGGGGACGTCGCGCGAAGGGGCGTCGGGAAGTCCGCCTCGATCGTGCCCTTGCGTACCGGCGCCGTCAGGTCCCGGATGTCCCACACCTGTAGTTCGTGGCCTTCCCCGACGCGGGTGTTGATCACGAGCTGCTGGTTGTCGGGGCTCACCACCGTGAAGTCGAGGTCCGTTCGGTAGTCGATGCCGGAGAGTTTCCCGGGGGCGCCGTCACCGTCGAACTCCCAGAAGCCCAGTGCAGACGTTTCGCCGCCGTCGACGCGGCGGGCCATCAGGACGGGGTGGTCCCGCTCGGTGAGGAAACTCGCGAACCAGCGCTCGGGCAGGGTGAAGCGCAGCTTCGGTTTCCACGGGTCTGTCACGTCCCACACCCGCGACCCTTCCCTGGCGTCGGTGATGACGAGCCGCCCGTCGGAGCTGAACTTGCCGGTACCCGCGTTGTCGGTGGGCTCCAGCCGGCCGTTCAGCCGGGGGACGGGCGACACCCTGGGCCAGAGGCGGATCTCGCCGCCCACCTCGCCCACGGCCAGATAGTCGCTGTCCGTGCGGTAGGCCAGCGACTGGGCCGGTTCGCCGGCCGGCCGGCCCGTCAGATCCGAGGAGTCGCCGACGATCTCCCGCACCCCGCGGTTCACGTCCATCTGCCGTGCCCCGTTCGCGCCATCCGCTCCGGCCAGCTCGTTGCCGTCCGGGCTGAAGGCGAGCTGGGGCATCCCGTCGTCCGAGTAACCCCATACGTCCTCGTAGTCCTCGCCCTTGACCGCGCGCAGCTTCCGATCGTCCTCGACCTCCCACCAGGCGATCTTCGTGTCGGCGCCGACGGCGACGACGAGGTCGCGTTCGGGATGGGCCGCGACCGCGGTGACCGTGTCGGTCGGTGCGGTGTCCCGGAGCACCGGGCGGTCCGGGTCGGACAGGTCCCAGAGCCGTACCTGGGCGGGCCGGTCGGCGTCCTCCCCGCTCCTGCCGTTGCCGGTGATCAGATGGCGTCCGTCACGGGTGAACGCCAGGGAGACCACCGCGGCTTCGCCGAGCGTCCTGCGCACGCGCAGTTCCGGGTGGGCGGGGTCGCTCACGTCCCACAGCCACAGCCGCCCGTGGTCGTCGCCCGCCGCGAGTGTCCGGCCGTCGCCGCTGAAGGCCACGGTGAGCGTCACGCCCGCGTCGGCCGGGACACGGGCCAGCCGCTTGGGATCGTGGGGATCGGCGGTGTCCCACAGGGTGAGCGCCTTGCCGCTCTGCGCGGCCAGGATCCGGGTGCGCGGCTGGTAGTCGACGGCCGCGCTCCTGCCCTCCGGGTCGATCCGGCCCGCCTCCGCGGGGACGGTCGGCTCGGACACGTCCCACAGCTGTACCCGGCCACCGCGCTGGCTCGCCGCCAGCACCTTGCCGTCGGGGCTGTAGGCGAGGTCGAGGACCGGCTCGCGGTACGGGGTCTTCGGTACGAGGTGCACGGGCGCGGTTGTGGTCGCGGCCGCGTACAGGCTGGAACGGGACTGCGGGGTCTCTGCCGTGCGGTACGCCGCCAGGCTCAGGCGCAGCGCGGTCTGCGGATCCCGTTCGCGCATGATGTCCGCCTGGGTGGCCAGCTCACGGGCGATCGACTCCCTCTCCCGGATCGCCGACTCCCGGTTCTCCGTCAACGCCCAGGCGGCGAGGCCCGAGGCGACCAGCGCCAGCGCCAGAAGCCCGCTGAGCCAGGCCGCGTTCCGGTTGTGACGGTGCCGCTCCGCCCGCTCGCTCGCGGCGACGAAGTCCAGTACGACGGGCCGGAGGGGCACGCGCGGGGCGCGCGTGTTCTCCTGCCGGGCGGTGAGTTTCCTCGCCTCCTTGAGGCTGTCCCCGGTGTAGAGGCCGCTGGACGTCGTCCCGCCCGCCTCCCATCCCTCCGCCGCCTCCGTCAGCCGCCGTAGCCGCAGCAGGTCGTCCCGTACCTCGGTGATCCAGCCGCTGAGCCGGTGCCAGGCGTACAGCAGTGAGTCGTGGCCGAGCTGGGCGCCACCGTCCTCGTCCACCACGACCAGGTGGGCGTCCGCGAGCTGCCGCACCAGATCGCCGGACCCGGCCAGCTCCTGCGCCGGAACCCGGCGCCGCACCAGCCTTCCCTCCCCGTCGGCCACCTGGACCATGGCCAGCATCAGACCACGCAGCCGGGCGCGGCCCGCGTCGTCGAGACGGTCGTGGATCTCGTCGGCGGCGCGGGCGACCGCGTCCCGGATGCCGCCCGCCTGCCGGTAGGCGGCGTGGGTGAGCGTCGCACCGCTGCGGCGCAGCCAGATCTCGCGCAGCGCATAGGCCAGGAACGGCAGCGCGGCGGCGTCACCCGTCCCGCCGCCTCGGCGCTCCTCGTTCACCTCGCGCCGCAGGACCTGCGGTACGCCCTCCTCCCACGCCAGGCCCGCCTGCCGGGCCGGGCCCACGATGGCCTGCTCGATCTCGGTGTCGTTCAGTGCCGGCACGGTGAAGTGCTCCCGCTGCACCAAGGGTGCGAGGCAGGGATCCCGGAGCGCGTCGTCGTGGTAGTCGGCGCGCAGGGCCAGGACGACACGAGGGCCGTCCGCCGCGGTGAGGGCGTCCACGAACCGCTTCCGTTCGGCCGCGTCCGCGCCGTGCGTGAAGTACTGCTCCAGCTGATCGACGACCAGCACGCGCGGCGTCGGCCCGGTCGCGCAACGGCTGAAGCGTCCCTGCTCCAGGTCCCGTACGACCTCGGGAAGCGGCCGGTCCACCGCCGCCGCCCAGGCGCGGGCCAGCTCCCGGAACGGCTGTGCGCCCGGGCCGGGCACGATCCGCACCGGCCCCAGCCCGGCCGGTCCCGCGGCCACGCTCAGACCGGCCCGCAGCAGCGAGGACTTGCCGACGCCCGAGGTGCCGAGCACGACCAGCGGTTCGCCGGGCCGGGTCTCTCCGACGCGCCGCAGCAGGTCGCGGGTCACCTCTGCCCGGCCGAAGAAGAGGTCGTGCTGCTCGGGCAGGAACGGCACGATGCCCGGGTACGGGCACACGGCGTTCGGATCGTCGTCCGTCACGGGCGGGGCATCGGCGGCCGGACGCGACCCGTAGCGGCGGTTGGCCGTGAGGACCAGCTCCGACATCCGCGCGGTGCCGCTGCCGTACGGCCGGGCCTCGGCCCCCTGGAGCCGCTGGTCGAGCAGCCGGTACACCCCGCCCAGCGTCAGCCGGTTCGGGGCGCCCGCGTCGCCCTCGCGCAGCAGGTCCAGCAGATGGCCGGTGAACAGGGTGTGCTCGGCGCCCTCCGGGGCGTACGCCAGGGCGTTGTGCAGGGCCGACCCGAGCAGGTAGCTGCCCTGCGGGCGGGATGCGCCGAACGGGTCGGGGGCGGGCGCGCGGGCCGGTTCCGTCGCGTTTCCGGCGAAGCAGCAGTCGAGGATCACGACCGGGTCCGCGGCCGCGTCGCCCAAGTAGCGTTCGACCTCCGAGTACGGCACCGAATGAGCGGTGTCCGTGAGGGATCTCGTCGCCGCCGTCGCCAGATAGAGGCGCCCGCCCGGCCCGCGCAGACCGTGGCCCACAAAGCAGAAGACGACGATTCCGCCCTCGGGCCGGTCCTCGGTGGGCGCCGCCCGGTCGGCCGCCTCCGCCAGCGCCTCAAGCACCTCACTGGGCGACCGCGGGTCCGGCAGCACCCGCACCCGGTCACCCATCCCGCACTCGGTGCGCAGTGCCTCGGCCAGCGCCCGGGCCGACGGCACGGCAGCCGCGAGGTCGTGCAGCAGGTCTCCCGGATGGCTTCCGGTGCCGACCACCACGGCATGGCAGCCGGGGCCCCGCAGATCCAGCCTCCCCCGTATCGGCGTCATCAGCCCGCGCCCTCCGAACGCCGGGTCTCCCCCTCCCCCTCCGAGGCTGGCCTGTGCTCAAGGGCCCTCGCGACGCGCTGCGCCAGCTCGCTGGTGCCCTCCGCGGTCAGCCCGCGCACCTTCTCGGACGAGACGACGACCTGGGTGCCGTCGGGCTGGTTGATGGTCACGGTCAGATTGCCCCGGCGGTTCTGGAGCCATACGACGACGGCCGCACCCACCGCGGCGGTCGGGCCGCCGGGCGCCAGCAGCAGCGTCACCAGCTCGCTCCACGCCCCCATCGCCCCCGCCGGGGCGCTCGCCGGGGGCTCGCGCCTGACCCGCCCGCGCAGCTCGGGATCCTGACGCAGCCAGTCGTGCAGCTCGTCCATGGCACCGGTGTGATCGCCCGACTCCGCCTCCACGGCCAGTGTGACTCGCACCCTGCTCCTCCCGTGCCTCGGCGTCACCCCACGCGGTTCCGCACCTCTCAACTCCCCCTACCCTCTTCGGAGTTCCACACGCACAACGGCAACGCCCCGGCCCGCCGAAGCGGACCGGGGCGTGAGCGGCCCGGACGGGTACGCGGCCTACAGGAACGAGTTGATCTCGATCGTCTCGTCCCGGCCCGGCCCCACGCCGATCGCGGAGATCGGGGCGCCGGACATCTCCTCCAGCGCCTTGACGTAGTTCTGGGCGTTCTTCGGCAGGTCGGAGAAGGACTTGGCCGACGTGATGTCCTCGGACCAGCCGGGCAGGGTCTCGTAGACCGGCTTGGCGTGGTGGAAGTCGGACTGGGAGTACGGGAGTTCCTCGACACGCTTGCCGTCGATCTCGTACGCCACGCAGACCGGGATCTCCTCCCAGCCGGTCAGCACGTCCAGCTTGGTGAGGAAGAAGTCGGTGAGGCCGTTGACGCGGGTGGCGTAACGGGCGATCACCGCGTCGAACCAGCCGCAGCGACGGTCACGGCCGGTCGTCACACCCCGCTCGCCACCGATGCGGCGCAGCGCCTCGCCGTCCTCGTCGAACAGCTCCGTCGGGAACGGACCGGCGCCGACACGGGTCGTGTACGCCTTGAGGATGCCGATGACACGGCTGATCTTCGTCGGACCCACGCCCGCGCCCGTGCAGGCGCCGCCCGCGGTCGGGTTCGAGGAGGTGACGAAGGGGTACGTGCCGTGGTCGATGTCCAGGAGCGTGCCCTGGCCGCCCTCGAAGAGGACCACCTTGTCGTCCTCCAGCGCCTGGTTGAGCACCAGGACGGTGTCGGCGACGTACGGCCTGATCTTCTCGGCGTACTCCAGCAGCTCTTCCACGACCTGGCCCACGGCGATCGCGCGGCGGTTGTACAGCTTGGTGAGCAGCTGGTTCTTGACGTCGAGGGCCGCCTCGACCTTCTGCTCCAGGATCGACTCGTCGTAGAGGTCCTGGACGCGGATGCCGACGCGGTTGATCTTGTCGGCGTAGGTCGGGCCGATGCCGCGACCGGTGGTGCCGATCTTCCGCTTGCCGAGGAAGCGTTCCGTCACCTTGTCCACCGTCACGTTGTAAGGCGTGATGATGTGCGCGTTTCCGCTGATGAGGAGCTTGGACGTGTCGACGCCGCGCTCGTTCAGACCGCTCAGCTCGGAGAGCAGGACCGACGGGTCGACGACGACGCCGTTGCCGATGACCGGGGTACACCCCGGCGAGAGGATTCCGGAAGGGAGGAGGTGCAGGGCGTACTTCTGATCACCCACGACTACCGTGTGGCCGGCGTTGTTGCCGCCCTGGTAGCGCACCACATAGTCGACGGATCCGCCTAGCAGGTCCGTCGCCTTTCCCTTGCCTTCGTCACCCCACTGAGCACCGAGCAGCACAAGTGCGGGCACGCGCGTACACCCCTTCCGGGCGGGGCATGTCCAAGGTCAGGGGTGTACACGGAGGGTCTCCGCCGTGTACACCACGACAGGTCGCGACCGTCGTTGGCCGTGAACCGTCGGACCGGATGGCCCCGGAATAGACGAAGCCCCTGGCGCAATAGCGCAAGGGGCTCTTGCACAAAGATGCTACCCGAGGAAGCGAGGCATGGCCGAGGTGGCGACTTTCGCGATGTCCGATCAGCTGCTGGTGGTGATCGATCCGATCGCTCGCAGGACGGACGGCGAGTCCGTACGCATCGCGAAAGACGTGCTCAGCGCGGGTGCGGCGACGAAGGTGTGCCTGCCGGACAGCCCCGACGAATTCGCCCGGGCACTGGCCCGGCGCGGCTCGCGGCGGCCGGTGGTGGTCGGCGACGACCGGGCGCTGACGCGTGCGGTGACCCTGTTGCACAGGCAGCGGGAGCTGGCCGAATGCGTGCTGTCGGTGGTGCCGGTCGGGGGCGTGCTGTCGCTGGCCGGATCCCTCGGGGTGCCGACGGGCGCGGTGGCGGCGGCCCGGGCCGTGCTGGAGGGCGTGGAGCGGCGGCTGGACCTCCTCGTGGACGACAGCGACGGGGTGGTGCTGGGCGGACTGCGGATCCCGCCGGTACGGGAGCCCGCCGTGGCGGACGATGCCGGCGAGGTCGACGCGGGGCCCGCACGGCCGTGGCTGCGGACGTGCCAGTCCCTCGTACGGAACCTGGTCCCGGCGCTCGGCACCTCGGCGGCCGGTGTCCCCGGCCCGGCCCGGCTGCGGGTGGAGGTCGACGGGACGACGCTGGTGGACCTCGACCAGCCGGTGGAGGCGGTGTCGGTGACACCAGGAGCCGCCGGGGCGACCGGCGTGGCCGCGGTGGAGGTCCGCCCGGCCTCGGTGGGCGCGGAGGCCTCCCCACTGCTGGCCGAGGGCCGGACGGTGACCGTCTCGGGCGCGCACTTCCGGTACGGCGCGGACGCGGAGGTGTCGGGACCGCTGCGCAGACGGACGTGGACCGTGGGGGCGGGCGGGCTGCGGCTGGTGCTGCCGGGGGCGGGGCCGGGCCATTAATGCCGGGCGGGTCGGGGCGGGGGGTGGTTATGCTGCCGAGCCTTCGATCATGCGGGGGGCGCGTGGATGAGCCAGTACTACGAGGTGGCCGGGGAACCGGTGTGGAACCCCGGGCAGCAGACGTCCCAGCTCTTCCTCGCGTATGTGCGCGTCTACGAGGCGCATCTGGCCGTTCCCTCGGGGTTCGGGCCGATGCTGAGCGACGAGTGCCAGATCGATCCGGACGCCTTCGAGGAGTTCCTGAACGCCCTGCTCAACTGGTACGACCACACCGGCAGCAACGTGCTGAGCTCCCTGGTCGAGGGCTTCCTCGCCCCGCTGCTGGCCCTCGCGGAACGCGTCGGCGTCGAGCCGCGGTGGCCCGAGCGCGGTGAGCGGACGTGGGCGCCCAGGGTGCGGGGACTGGCGGCGGAGCTGCTGCGGTCCGTGACCCCTTGAGGTCTTGAGGTCTCGAAGTCATGAGGCCTGGCCGGGTCAGTCGGTCAGCCCTGGCCGAACGTCTTCTCCCGGTGTGCCCGCCAGCGCTCCATCATCGCCGCGATCTCGCCCTCGATGAACTCGAAGAAGGCCAGCGTCTCGGCCAGCCGACGGCCCGCCGGGGTGTCGGCGCCGAGGCTGGTGACGCCCTCGCGCAGGGCGCCCTCCCAGCGCTTGAGGACGGCCTCGCGGTTGGTCAGGGCCTCGTACCACTGGTCGCCGTGCACCCGGTAGCGCTCCCGGCGTGAACCGGGCTCCCGCTCGCGCGACACCATGTGCGTCTGGGACAGGTAGCGCACCGCGCCGGAGACGGCCGCGGGGCTGATCTGCAGCTGTTCGCCCAGCTCGGCGGAGGTCAGCACACCCTTGTCGGAGGCGAGCAGGGCCGCGAAGACCCGGGCCGCCATCCGCTGCATCCCGGCCTCGACGAGCTGCGCCGCGAAGGACTCCACGAACTTCGACACCGACTCCGCGTCCCGGCCGGCCCCGGCTGATTCCGTCATGCGCCCATCCGTGTCCGTGTGCCCATCCATGAACCCATCCTATCGGGGCTTCATACGCTTCCTTAACTTCACAAATTTCTGAAAGAAGCGTACGTTCTGAAGCATGACGAAGGCAATCACCGTCTCCGGACTGCACAAGTCGTTCGGCAAGACGCATGCGCTCGACGGCCTCGACCTGGACGTCGCCACCGGTGAGGTGCACGGCTTCCTCGGCCCCAACGGCGCCGGCAAGTCCACCACCATCCGCGTCCTGCTCGGCCTGCTGCGGGCCGACTCGGGCGCCGCGCAGGTGCTCGGCCGCGACCCCTGGGCGGACGCGGTGGAGGTGCACCGCCGGATCGCCTACGTACCGGGGGACGTGACGCTGTGGCGGAACCTGTCCGGCGGTGAGGTCATCGACCTCTACGGCCGTCTCCGCGGCGGCCTCGACGCCGGACGCCGCGCCGATCTGATCGACCGCTTCGAACTGGACCCCACCAAGAAGGGCCGCACCTACTCCAAGGGCAACCGGCAGAAGGTCGCCCTGGTCGCCGCGTTCGCCTCGGACGTGGACCTGCTGATCCTGGACGAGCCGACCTCCGGTCTTGACCCGCTGATGGAGGAGGTCTTCCAGCGCTGCGTGGAGGAGGAGCGGGACCGGGGCCGGACGGTCCTGCTGTCCTCGCACATCCTCAGCGAGGTCGAGGAGCTCTGCGACCGGGTCAGCATCATCCGCAAGGGCCGTACCGTCGAGAGCGGTTCGCTCGCCGACCTGCGCCATCTGACCCGGACGAGCGTCACCGCCGAACTCGTCGGCCCGCCCAACGGACTGTCACACCTGCCCGGGGTCCACGACCTCGACGTACAGGGCCGTCGCGTCCGCCTCCAGGTCGACACCGACAAACTCGACGCCGTACTGCGGTCCCTGAGCGAGTCCGGCGTGCGGTCGCTGACCTCGACGCCGCCGACGCTGGAGGAGCTGTTCCTGCGGCACTACCACGAGGACGTCCACGAGGGGGTGGCCGCGCGATGACCGCCACGACGACCGAGTTCGCCGTACGCCCGGGAGGCTCGCGCCAACTGGCGGGCACCGGAACCCTGCTGCGCTTCGCCCTGCGCCGCGACCGCCTGATGATCCCGGTCTGGGTGGGCGTGAACGCGCTGATGATCCTCTCCATGCCGAACACCCTGGAGAACCTGTACGCCACCCCCGCCGAACGCGCCGACGTCGTGCAGGACACGGCGGCCAACGCCTCCTTCCGCGCCCTGATCGGCCCGGCCTTCGACGACTCGATCGGCGCCCTGACGGCCTGGCGGGTCGGCGTCTACGCGGGCGCGCTGGCCGCCGTGGTCAGCCTGCTCCTCGTCGTACGGCACACCCGCGACGAGGAGGAGAGCGGCCGCCAGGAGCTGGTGGCGTCCGGCATGGTGGGCCGCAGGGCCTCCCTCACGGCCGCACTGCTCACGGCGGCGGTCACCAACGCCGTACTCGCCCTGCTGGTCACGGCCGGACTCGCGAGCCGGGGCACCTCCGGGGCGCTGGCGCTCGGGCTGGGGCTCGCCGGGGTCGGCATGGTCTTCGCCACGCTGGCGGCCATCGTCGCCCAGTTCACCGAGAGCGCGCGGTTGGCCCGGGGACTGACGGCGGGGCTGCTGGGCGCCGCGTTCGTGCTGCGCGCGGCGGGCGACTCGGCGTCGGACGACGGTTCGTCGGCGCTGACGTGGGTGTCGCCGCTGGGCTGGCTGGAGAACCTGCGGCCGTTCGCGCAGGAACGGTGGTGGGTGCTGCTGCTGTTCGTGGCCGCGGCCGTGGTCCAGGGCGTGGTGGCCTACGAACTCGCCGGGCGCCGTGACGTCGGCATGAGCTTCCTGCCCGCCCGACCCGGTCCTGCCATCGGCCGCCTCGGCACGGCGGGCGCACTGGCCTGGCGGCTGCAACGCGGCAGCGTGCTCGGCTGGTCGATCGGCTTCTTCCTCGCCGGGGTCATCTACGGCGGACTCACCGACGGGGTGGCCGACCTGGTCGGCGACAACGACAAGGCCCGCGAGATCTTCGAGCGCATGGGCGGCCAGTCGGGCCTGACGGACGCCTTCCTGGCCTCGATGATCGGCATGCTCGGCCTGATCGCCGCGCTGTACGTGGTGGGTTCGGTACTGCGCCTGCACGGCGAGGAGACGTCGGGACGGGCCGAACCGATCCTGGCGAACGCCGTGGGCCGACTGCGGTGGGCCGCGGGCCATCTGGTGGTGGCCTTCGGCGGTTCGGCGCTCATCATGCTCCTGTCCGGCCTCGGCTTCGCCGTCGGCTACGGCAAGGAACCCGGCCCCATCCTGGGCTCCTGCCTCGTCCAGCTCCCCGCGGTGTGGGTCATCGGCGGACTCGCGGTCCTGCTGTACGGGGTGCTGCCGCGCGCGGCGATGGCGGCATGGGGTGTCGCCGGGGCGGTGCTGCTGATCGGCTGGGTGGGGCCCGCGCTGGATGCTCCGCAGGCGGTACTGGACCTGTCACCGTTCGGGCATCTGCCGAAGCTGCCGGGGGGTGGCATGGAGTGGGGGCCGGTGGTGGTCCTGCTGGGGCTGGCGGTGGTACTGGCCGCCGCAGGGCTGGCGGGGTTGCGGCGGCGGGACATGACGACGTGACGGTGACCCTCCTGGTTGGCAGGAGGCGGCGCGCGGACCTGGGGCGGTCAGACCTCGACCGCCAGCCCTTCCAGGCCTCGGATCACGAAGTTCGGCTTGCGCTCCGGCTCCGCCGCCAACCGCAGGGTCGGGGCCTGCTCCAGCAACGCCGTCATCGAGGCCGCCAGTTCGATACGGGCCAGCGGTGCGCCGATGCAGTAGTGGATGCCCGCGCTGAAGGAGATGTGCGGGTTGTCCTTGCGGGTGAGGTCGAGGCGGTCGGGGTGCTGGAACACCTCCGGGTCATGGTTCGCGGAGCCGAAGAGCATGGCGATCTCCGCGCCGGGCGGGATCGTCGTGCCGTCGATCTCGATCTCGTCCAGGACCCAGCGTTCGAAGAGCTGGAGGGGGGTGTCGTAGCGCATCAGCTCCTCGATCGCCGAGGGGATCAGGGAGTGGTCGGCACGCAGGGCCGCCAGTTGTCCGGGGTTGCGGAACAGGGCCCACCAGCCGTTGACCGTGGCGTTCACCGTGGCCTCGTGGCCTGCGTTGAGGAGGAGGACCGCCGTGGAGATCATCTCCTGCTCGGTCAGCCGGTCGCCCTCGTCGTGGGCCGCGATCAGGCCGGAGATCAGGTCGTCACCCGGTTCCTTGCGCCGGGCCGCGATCAGCTCCTGGAGGTACTCCGAGAACTCGACCGAGGCACGGACCGCCTTCGTCGCCGTCTCCTCGGACGGGTTCAGCTCGTACATCCCGCAGATGTCCGCCGACCAGGGGCGGAGCGGGGCCCGGTCCGACGCCGGGATACCCAGCATCTCGGCGATCACCGCCACCGGCAGCGGCTCCGCGACATCCGTCAGCAGGTCACCGCCGCCCTTCTCGACCAGCCCCGACACCAGGTCCCTGGCCAGCCTCCGCACATACGGCTTCAGCTGCTCCACCGTGCGCGGCGTGAACGCCTTCGAGACCAGCCGCCGGATCCGGGTGTGGTCCGGCGGTTCCAGGTCGAGCATCCCGTGGTCGTTGAGGACGTGGAACGGCTCGTGCTCCGCGGGCGGTGCCGTCCGTCCGAAGTCCTCGTGCGTGTAACGGTGCTGGTAGGTGCGGCCGAGGCGACGGTCCCGCAGCAGCGCCGAGACATCCGCGTGGTGCGGCACCAGCCACTGGTTCGTCGGCTCGAACCAGTGCACACGGCCCCGGGCACGCAACTCGGCGTAGGCGGGGTACGGGTCGGCCAGGAACGCCGCGTCCCACGGGTCGAAAGCGAGGTCGGTAGGAGCTGCCATGCACGGACGTTAGACCGGCTTACCGCTCCCTGACCAGGGCAGGCCCTGTCGCCTAGGCCGTGCCGAAGTCCGGCAGTGTCATCGTGCCGTCCTCGGCCAGTGGGAAGCCCGGGTTGTGGGCGACCTCCCAGGCGTGGCCGTCGGGGTCGGTGAAGGCGCTGGAGTAGAACCCGATCGCGTTGACGGCCGCCGGCTTGGTGACGGTCCCTCCGGCCCGTTCCACCGACGCGAGGAGTGTGTCGACCTCGGCCTCCGAACGGACGTTGTGCGCGAGCACGATCCCGCCGAAACCGCCCGCCCGCCCGGGCTCCAGACCGCAGTCCTCCGCCAGCTTGTCCCGGCCCCACAGCACCAGCCCCAGGCCGCCCGCCTGGAAGAAGACGGTCTCCTCGACCTCCTGCCCCCGCCAGCCCAGCGCCTCGTAGAACGCCTTGGACCTGGCCAGATCGGCGACTCCCAGCGTGATCAGAGTGATGCGCTGTTCCATCCCCTCACCGTAGCCCCGGCGGCTCAGGCTCTCAGCCCGGTGTGACCAGGCGAGCCTCGTACGCGAACACCGCCGCCTGCGTACGGTCCCGCAGTCCCAGTTTCACCAGGATCCGGCTGACATGGGTCTTGATCGTCGACTCGGCAACCACCAGCCGCTCGGCTATCTCCGAGTTCGACAGGCCCTGCGCGATCAGCACCAGCACCTCCGTCTCCCGCTCGGTCAGCTCCCCGTACGCCGCGTGCGCGGAGGACATCACGCGCGGGGAGTCCGACAGCTTCGAGAACTCCGTGATCAGACGCCGGGTGATCGAGGGGGCCAGCAGCGCCTCGCCGGCCGCGACCACCCGCACACCGTCGGCGAGCTGGCGGGCCGAGGCGTCCTTCAGCAGGAACCCGGAGGCTCCCGCGCGCAGCGCCTGGTACACGTACTCGTCGAGGTCGAAGGTGGTCAGCACCAGCACCTTCGCCGAGCCGTCCGCCGCGACGATCTCGCGGGTCGCCTCGATGCCGTTCAGCTCCGGCATACGGATGTCCATCAGCACGACGTCCGGACCGAGCTCACGGACCCGCTCCACCGCCTCGCGCCCGTTGACTGCCTCGCCGACGACCTCGATGTCCGGCATCGCGTTCAGCAGGACCGAGAAGCCTTCGCGCACCATCATCTGGTCGTCCGCGATCAGCACGCGGATGGTCATGATCCGTCCTCAGTCGTCGTGGCCACCGGCAGGAACACGGCCACCTCGTAGCCGCCGTCCTCCGTCGGGCCCGCCGTCATCTCACCGCTCAGCATCGAGACCCGCTCCCGCATCCCGGTGATGCCGTGCCCGGCGCCCGGCGAGGGCTTCACCAGAGCCGGCGCGGGCGGCGGGCCGTTGACTATGCGCACACCGAGCCCGCCGAGGACGTACCCGATCTCCACCTTCGCACTCGCCCCGGGCGCATGGCGCAGGCTGTTGCTGAGCGCCTCCTGCACGATCCGGTACGCCGACAGCTCCACGCCCTGCGGAAGGGCGCGCACCGCTCCCGTCACCGTCTTCTCGACGTCCAGGCCGGTGTCCCGCACGTTCGCCAGCAGCGCGTCCAGGTCGGCGAGGGTGGGCTGCGGGGCGTCCGGGGCCTCGTAGTCCTCGGCACGGACGACGCCCAGGACCCGGCGCAGCTCGGTGAGTGCGGCCACCGCGTTCTCCCGGATGGTGGCGAAGGCCCGCTCCAGCTCCGGCGGCGGGTTCTCCACCCGGTAGGGCGCGGCCTCCGCCTGGATGGCGACGACCGACATGTGGTGCGCCACCACGTCGTGCAGCTCGCGGGCGATGGTCGTGCGCTCCTCCAGCAGGGTCCGCCGGGAGCGCTCCTGCAGGGTCACCGTCTGCTGGGCGGTGACCTCCTGCCGGGCCTCCCTGCGGGTGTGCCAGATGGCGACCACCAGCAGGATCAGCGCGGAGAAGACCAGGAAGGGGGCGGTGTCGTCGCCGTAGTAGTAAGCGGGGCCGAACATCACGTCCGCCACGAAGCCGTAGGCCGCGGTGACGACCCACATGTACAGGGCCGTGCGCGGCCTGGTGCGTATGGCCACGACCGTCAGCACGGTCAGATGGCAGGCGAAGCTCGCCGGCTGCCAGGGGTAGCCGTCAACGGTGTTGGCGAAGACCTGGGTGACCGGGGTGGCCGCCATGGACAGCCAGAACGCGCCGACCGGCCGGATCATGGTCAGCAGGATCGGGATCACGGCGAGCGGGCCGAGCACCAGAACCGCGCCCTCGTTGTCGACGGCCGCCATGAACAGTGTGAACAGGGCGGCCGTGGAGATCACGGCGTGTGGTGTCCAGGCCACGTAGTCCCGCAGCCGGCCCGGCAGCCGACGGGTCAGCGGGCCGTCGACACTCATCCGCGGCAGCGGGCGGTAGGCGAAGGCGTCGTGGAACAGGTCCTGCCGCAGCCCCTTGAGGGCGCCCGCGGCCAGCCGGAGCTCGGGGCTGCGCTGCTTGGCCCCGTCCCCCGGCGGCGGGGTCGGCATCTGAGTCGTCTCGGTCACGTACAGAACGGTAGGCGCAGGGCCGTGTCGCGGTCGTCCCCAGTGAGAGGGGTTCCCTCACATCCATCTCAGGTACTACAGGTATCCCCGCTGGTCGGGCCCAGGATGCCCGGGCGGCCGACTCGGGGTGGCCGCTCAGTACCCGGAGGGCCGCACCAAGCCCGACTCGTACGCGAAGACCGCCGCCTGGGTCCGGTCCCGGAGCCCCAGCTTCACCAGGATCCGGCCCACGTGGGTCTTCACCGTCTGCTCGGCCACGACCAGCCGCTCGGCGATCTCCGCGTTCGACAGGCCCTGCGCGATCAGGGCGAGGACCTCCGTCTCCCGTTCGGTCAGGCCGCCGACGCGGTCCTTGAGCGGGGCGCGGGGACGCCCGTCCATGCGGGAGAACTGGGCGATCAGGCGGCGTGTGATGCCGGGCGCGAGAAGCGCGTCACCGGCCGCCACGACCCGTACCGCCTCGGCCAGTTGGTCGGCGGAGGCGTCCTTGAGGAGGAAGCCGGACGCTCCCGCGCGCAGGGCCTCGTACACGTACTCGTCGAGGTCGAAGGTGGTCAGCACCAGCACCTTGATGTGCGGTGTCGTGTCGGTGATGCGGCGGGTGGCCTCGATACCGCCCAGCTCGGGCATGCGGATGTCCATCAGGACGACGTCGGGGGCGAGTTCGGCGACCTTCTCGATCGCGTCCAGGCCGTCGACCGCCTGCCCGATGACGTCGATGTCGGGCTTGGTGTTGAGCAGCACGGAGAAACCCTGCCGGACCATCTGCTGGTCGTCGGCGATGAGTACACGGATGGGGCTGCTCGTCATGGAGTCGATTCTCCTGTCAGGGATGGGGAACGGGCGGGGCGTCACCCCGGGGGAGGAAGGCCGAGACCGCGAAGCCGCCGTGCTGGGTCGGGGCCGCGGTGAGATGACCGCCGAGCATCGCCGCGCGCTCCCGCATGCCCAGCAGACCGTGTCCCGCGCCCGCGGAGGGTGGAACGGGGCGCTGCGGGCGGGAGTTGACGACGCCCAGATGCAGCCCGTGGAAGTCGTGGGAGACCTCGACGCGCACCTCCGAACCCGGCGCGTGCCGCAGCGCGTTGCTGAGCGCCTCCTGGATGATCCGGTACGCGGACAGCTCCACACCCGTGGGGTACTGCTGGGCCTCGCCGCGGATGTCGGTGACGACGTCCAGTCCGGCGGCACGGGTGTTCTCTATGAGCGCGTCGAGCCGGTCGAGCATCGGCTGGGGGGCGTCGGGGGCGGTGCCGGTGCCCGGTTCGCCGAGGCCGTAGGGGTCGTCCGGGCCCTCGGGGTTCTCGGAGCGCAGGACGCCCAGCACACGGCGGAGTTCGGTGAGCGCGTCCAGGGCGTTCTGCCGGATGCCCGCGAGGTTCGTCCGCAACTCCTCGGAGGGGTTCTCCACCAGGTGCGGGGCGACCTGGGCCTGGATGGAGATGACCGACATGTGGTGGGCCACCACGTCGTGCAGCTCGCGGGCGATACGGCTGCGCTCCTCCAGCAGGGTGCGCCGGGCCCGCTCCTCGGCGGTGATCGTGGTCTGCCGGCCGAGCTCGGCACGGGCCTCCCGGCGGCCGCGCAGAGCGATGCCGAGGACCACGACGACCGCGAACAGAATGATCGCGAGCACTCCGGTGGGCTGGTAGGCGCCCGCCCCCCACAACCCCTGCAGGACGTAGGTGACGAGCGCGCTGAGGGCCAGCACCTCAAGGGACACTCGGGTGCGCACCCGCAGAGCGACCAGCAGCAGCACGGCCATCTGCCCGATGATTCCGGCCGCTGACCAGGGCCAGGTGAAGTCGTGCGCACTACCGGCCAGCAGGTTGCGACGCACCTCGACGGCACCCGCCACCATGCCCGCCATCGAGAGCCACCACCCGGGAACCGGCCGCCACAGCGCGAGGACCACCGCCCCGCCCTGCGCGAGCCCGATCCCGAAGGCGACCTGGCCGCCCGCCCCGCCGTTGTCGTTCAGTTGGGCCACGGCGCCGATGGTGACGCCGAACGCGACCAGGCACAGCACGCCGTGCGGCAGCCAGCGCAGCCACGTGGAGGGCGGCAGCGGATCCACCCTGACGGTCCACAGGTCGTCGCGCAGCACCCGCAGCCAGCGCCGCACCCAGCTCATGAACGCGTGCTGGCTCCCCGTCTCCGTCACATGGCCAACCCTAGGCATGGTGGTGCGCCTTCGCTTCGGTGCCGCGGGAGGCACGGTGGGACAGGACGACTCTGGACCGGCGGCCGCTCGGGCGGCGCGGTCCCTGTTCGTAGGCGCGAAACGCCGTCCAGCAGACGGCCAGCGCCAGCGCGAACAAGGGGAGCCACACCAGACGGGCCGCCACCCAGCCGAGGCTGTCGGGAACGGTGTGCAGGCCGGGAAGGTGGCCCGCGGGCAGGGCCACGGCCGTCGTCGCCATCAGGGCCGTCTGGTGCCAGAGGAATATCGTCATCGCGGAGAGATTGAGCAGCGCCACCGCCGCCCAGGCCGGCGGGCGGCGCATCGAACGGCGCAGTGGCCCCCGCAGGAGCAGGGCCAGTCCGCACTGGGCCATGCCGAAGGTGACCGCGGCCAGCGTCGGCGGGTTGAGGTTGGAGATGCCGGCGCCCGGGACACCGACCATGGACGCCGGATAGCCCGCCCAGGCGACCAGCCCGGCCGTCGTCACCGCGCCGCCCGTCAGCAGGATCCAGCCCGCGCGACGGCGCTCCAGCTCACCCCGCGTCCAGGCCGCGCCCAGAGTGAACGGCACCAGCCAGCCGGCCGCCAGGTTGATCCAGCCGAGCCAGGCCGGGCCGCCGAAGCCGAAGCGGAGGAGGTCCACATGGAGAACGACGGCCAGGGGCCACAGGGGGTTCAGTCGCCGCAGGAGGGGTGTCGCCGCCGTCAGCGCGGCGAAGACCAGCAGGAACCACAGGGGAGACAGGGCCAGTTTGAGCACCGTGTGGACAGTGCCCGTGTCCGTGCCCGAGAGAAGCAGCGACGCGGACGCCACCGTCCACAGGATGAGGACGGCCATCACCGGTTTGAACAGGCGGGACAGACGGGACGCCAGCCACTGCCCGTACGTCGCGCCGCGGGCCCGGGCCGAGGCGTAGCCGCGGGTCGCCACATGGCCGCCGACCAGGAAGAACACGGCGAGGGTCTGGAAGACCCAGGAGATCGGGGCCAGCCAGGGCATGTGGTGCAGCGGGCTCGCGGTGCGCAGCCCCCCGCCGTTGCCCTCCGCCACCAAGGCCGTGACCAGCCAGTGGCCCAGGACGACACCGAGGATCGCGAAGGCCCGCAGGGCGTCTACCGCCCGGTCCCGACCGGCGGGAGTCGCGGCATCTACACGGTCGGCGCCCTGGCGTATGCCCTGCCATATGCGATGCAGGCGGCCTTCCGTGCGGGGTTCGGCCGAGGAACCGGTCGAGGAACAGGATGAGGCACCGGCCGGAGAGGAGGGCGACGAAGAAGAGGGCGATGCAGTGCGCACGGGCATAGGTGTCGGCTCAGTCATCGGGTCACCTCCGGGGTCTCGCCCAGGACGATGCGGGTCATGTTGGCCAGGGACGTCGAGCCCGGCCTGAAGTAGTCGCTGTGGCCGCCGTCGCCCGCCGCGAAGACGCGGGCGCCGAAGGACGGGGACACCGGGTCGGTGCCGAAGCCGACGGTCGTGCCGAGCAGGTCGATCTTGATGTGCGGGACCTCGCCCACCCAGTCGTCACTGCCCCGGGCCGCCCAGACGCGGGCCGGGGTGTGCAGGGCCGCGACGGTGTCCGCGCCCGTACCGGGGCTGCCGACCAGCACGATGTCGTCCACGTCCAGCCGGGAGGCGGCACGGCCGCACACCACCGAGCCGTAGGAGTGGCAGAGGAGGGAGATGCGCGGCTCGCTGTTGAGGGCACGCAGCTGCCGTATGAACTCCCGGAGCTTCGGGGCCGCTTGCTCCGCGCGGTCCGGTGTCGCGACCGTCGTGCTGACCGTGCCCGGGGTTTCGTAGCCGAGCCAGGCCACGACCGCGGTGCGGGTGCCCTGCGGAGCCTCCCGGGTGAGCCGCTCGTGCAGGGCGCGGGCGGCGTCGCGGAAGCGGCCGTATGTGTCGATGGACGTGTCGGAGCCGGGCACCAGGACCGCGATGCGGTCGGCGTGGGCCAGGTCGCCGAAGACCTCGGTCGCGAGGCCGGAGCCGCGGCCGTCGAAGGCGAGGTAGTGGCGGGACCGGTCGGCCATCGCGCGGTCTGCGGCGGCCCGCTCCCCGTAGCCGTGGGCCTCGGCCATACGGGACGCCTCGGTGGCGTTGGCGCGGTTGGCCGCGTACGCCTCGTCCAGCGTCGCCGCCGTCACCCGGGCGACCACGGCCGGGGCCGGGGCGGGGGCCTCGGGGCGGGTGGCACCGGACAGCGGGACGACGACGGCGCCCGTGATCAGGGCGGCGAGGAAGGCTCGGCGCCATCGGTGGGTGCGGGGAGCTCCGCGGGTACGGCGGGGCTTCTTCGGCTCGCCCGCCCCCTGTGCCGTGGGCACTTCCTGCGCCTTGCCCGGCCCGCTGTGCTCCGCTGCGGACGTCTCCGACGCGCTCGCCCCGGCTGCCCCCGTCGTCCGCCCCATGGTCGCTTCCCTTCCAGTCCGCCCGGCCATCGGGCTTGTCTGGATGGGAAATTACGGATCCGGACTCGTCGTCCGCGTCCGCCCAGGGAGCTCACCTGCGACGTAGCTCTCAGGTACTACGGGTATGAAGGGGCCGCCCCCTACGCGCCCCTATGCGAGGCAGCTGCCAGGCGGCTCTCCCGGCTGCACGAGGTAGCTCTCGCGGCTTCACGAGGCGGCTCACCCCTACCCGAGGCGGCTCACCCCTAGGCAGCTCAATCGCACCGCCCACGTCACCACGCCAACTGCGCGATCTCCTCCACCACCACCGCACACGCGTCCGCCGCCGGGTCGATCAGCGGAAAGTGCCCGACGTCCTCCAGCAGCGTCAGTCCGACGACCTCGCCCGCCTTCGCTGCCGCGTCCGCGTACGAGTCGGCGACCGCGTGCGGGACGACAACGTCCGTGCGGCCCTGGACGAGGGTCGTCGCGATACCGGTCGGGAGCAGGAGCGCGGGGTCGGCGTACGGCTGCCGTTCTGCGAACTCCGCTTCCCCGCCCAGGAGTTGGCGTGCCGCACCCCCGCAGACGTCCAGCTTGTCGGCGACCGTGAAGTCGGCGATCGGCGCGAGGGCGACCACCCCCCGCAGGAGCGCGGGCCGGTCGGTACGCCAGGGCGCGTCCGCGGGAAGGCAATGCCGGGCCGCCCCCCAGAGGGCCAGGTGGCCGCCGGCCGAGTGCCCGGTGAGCACGATCCTGCGCGGGTCGGCCTGCGGCAGCGCCTCCCGCACGAGCGCGGGCAGCGCGTCCAGCGCGGCGGCGACGTCATCGAAGGTCTCCGGCCACCGCCCGGCGGCCGTACCCGAATCCGAACCCTCGGCCCCAGCCGAACCCGAACCCGAGCCCGAGCCCGCAGCCACCGAATCCGCCGCACCCCCCGCCCCCGAGGCCCCCGCCCCCGCACCGCTCACATCCGCCCCCCGCCGATACTCCACATTGGCCACGGCAAACCCCCGCCGAGCCAGAAAGTCCGCGAACGGCGTCACATGCCGCCGGTCATAACGCGCCCGCCACGCACCGCCGTGCAGCAGGACGACCAGCGGGGCCTGGCCGCCCGGGCCGGACTCGCCGCGTGGGGCGTAGAAGTCGATCACCTGGTCGGGATGGTCGCCGTACGAGGCGATGGCGTCGGGGTCGACGGGCGGGTGCGAGAAGGCCGACTCCTCCTCTGCGGCGGCCTGGGCTGCTGCGACGTCGTGCGGCATGCTCCAACCTCTCAGCGACATAACGGTTTTGGACGGAAGCGGGGGTGGCGGACCAGGTGGGAATCGGCCGTTGGCGGGGACGGTACCAGGGAGTTGACGTGCGCGGACACGGGGATGTCACGCTCGGTGAGGGTTAAACGGTTCTGCTGTTTCGTTACGCTGGCACCGTGGAGCACCCCACACCCCGCACCTGCGGTTACGTGTACCAAGGAGGCCGATATGTCCGCCGAACCCGGCACCGTACGTCCTGGAGGACGCACCGCGCGTGTTCGTGCGGCCGTGCTGCGGGCGGCCGGCGACGTGCTGGCGGAGCAGGGTTTCGACGGCCTCGATCTCGCGGACCTCGCCCGCCGCGCGGAGGTCGGCAAGACGACCGTGTACCGGCGGTGGGGCTCGGTGACCGGTCTCGTGGCCGATCTGCTCGCCGACATGGCCGAGCAGTCGCTGCCCCGCGAGGAGACCGGGACCGTGCTGGGCGATCTGCGGGCCAACGCCGCGCTGGTGCAGCGGACGCTGGCCGATCCCCGGCAGGGTGCGCTGTTCCGCGCCGTCATCGCCGCCGCGGCCTGCGACGAACGGACGGCGCAGGCGCTCCGCCGGTTCTACGAGGTGCGGGTGGCGGAGTGGGCGCCGTGCGTGGAACAGGGCGTGGCGAGAGGGGAGTTGCCCGTCGGGACGGATGCCGACGCCGTCGTACGGGCGGTGTCGGCCCCCCTCTACTACCAGTTGCTGACGACCGGGGTGGCCCCCGCCGCCCCCGACGCGGAGCGCGCCGCGCGCGCCGCACATGCCGCTGCCGTGGCGGGGGCGTACGTCACCTAGGGCCCCTCGGGGTCAGCCCAGCACCTCCCCCAGCACCCGCGCCGCCCGCTCCACATCCGCGAACCCCACATACAGCGGCGTAAAGCCGAACCGCAGCACATCGGGATGCCGGAAGTCGCCCACGACCCCCCGCGCGATGAGCCGCTTCATGACGTCCCCGGCGTCCTCGCAGCGCAGTGCCACCTGGCTGCCGCGCTCCGCGTGGGCGACCGGGGTCACCGACTCCACGCGCCCCTCCCCCGCGTACACCGCGACGCACTCCAGGAAGAAGTCCGTCAGCGCGAGGGACTTGGCCCGCACCGCCTCGATCGGCACGCCGTCCCAGACCTCCAGAGCCGCCTCCAGGGCGAGCATGGAGAGGATGTCGGGCGTGCCGACGCGACCGCGCAGTGCGCCCGCCGCCGGTTCGAAGTCGCTGCGCATACCGAAGGGCTCGGCGTGCGAGTTCCAGCCGGGGAGCGGGGAGTCGAAACGGTCCTGGAGCCCCCGTCGCACATACAGATACGCCGGTGAACCCGGGCCACCGTTCAGGTACTTGTACGTGCAGCCGACCGCGAGGTCGACCCCGTGCTCGTCCAGCCCCACCGGCAGCGCGCCCGCGCTGTGGCACAGGTCCCAGACGGCCACCGCGCCCGCCGCGTGCACGGCGGCGGTGAGGGACGGCAGGTCGTGCAGCCGTCCGGTGCGGTAGTCGACGTGGTTCAGCAACACCGCGGCGGTACGGTCGCTCAGCGCGCCCGGCACCTCCGCCGGCGTCACCGGGCGCAGCGTACGGCCGGTCATCCGGGCCGCCGACTCGGCGATGTAGCCGTCGGTGGGGAAGGTGGTCGCGTCCACGAGGATCTCGTCGCGGCCCTCCCCGGCGATCCGCACGGCGGCCACAAGTGCCTTGAAAACATTGACACTTGTCGAGTCGCCGACCACGATCTGGCCCGCCGCCGCGCCGACCAGCGGGGCGATCCGGTCGCCGATCCGCTCGGGCGCGGTCCACCAGCCGCTCTCGTCCCAGGACCGGATGCGCAGCCGGCCCCACTGCCGCAGCACGACGTCCTCGACCCGGCCGGGCACGTTCGCGGGCAGCGCGCCGAGCGAGTTGCCGTCGAGGTAGACGACCTCGTCGAGCACGAACTGCTTGCGGACACCGGCCAGTTCGTCGGCGGCGTCCAGCGCCGCCGCCCTGGATGCCAGCTCAGACATGGGACCTCGCCGTCCACAGCTCGGGGAAGACGTTCTTCTGGGCCCGCTTCTCCAGCCAGGCCACCCCGGCCGAACCGCCCGTGCCGGCCTTGGCACCCATCGCGCGCCGGGTGGCGACCAGGTGGTCGTTGCGCCAGCGCCACACGAGCTCGGCGACATCGGTCAACGCCTCGCCCAGGCGGGTGAGTTCGGAGTTCTGGTCGCCCGCGTAGATCGCGGTCCAGACGGCCTCGACCTCGTCCGACGGCACGTACCGCTGGGAGACGTCGCGCTTGAGGACGGCCTCGGGGATCTCACAGCCGCGCCGGGCGAGGAAGCGGAGCACCTCGTCGTACAGGCTCGGCTCGTGCAGCGCCTTCTCCAGTTCCGCGTGGACGCGCGAGGCGCCGCGGTGCGGGACCAGCATGGACGCGGACTTCTCGGCGAGCAGGAACTCCATCCGGCGGTACATCGCCGACTGGAAGCCGGAGCCCTCGCCGAGGGCGCTGCGGTACGCGTTGAACTGGGCCGGGGTAAGCTGGCCGAGCGGCTTCCAGGAGGCGTTCAGGGCGTCCAGTTCCCGTACGGAACGCTTCAGGGCGTCGATCGCCACGCCCGGCCGGTCCTCGCGCAGGGCCCGTGCCGCGGTCTCCCACTCATGGACGATGACCGTGAACCACAGCTCCATCACCTGGGTCGTGACCAGGAAGACCATCTCTCCGGGATCGTCGGAGAGGGTGTGCTGGAGGTGGGTGAGCACGTCCGCCTTGACGTAGTCCTCGTAAGGCGTCGTGCCTGCGAAGTCGAGATTGGGGGTCTCGGGCTCGTGGGTCTCCGTGGACGTCTGCGCGGACGCCGCCACGGGTGGGTGAGCCGGCTGGGACATCGCTGTCTCCTGTGTAACTCCGGGTAGCGGTCCGCCCTGCCGTTATCGGCAAAGGGGCCCCGGTCCCCACCCGGCATACTCCGGGATGTCCCCCGGACCTCGCAAGGCCCGCCTGGTCACACCGACCGGGCGGGCCACGACGAGCGTCCGGTCAGCCCAGTGTCTGGGCGGCCGTCGGCGAAGAGTCCTTCAGGAACTGCGTGCAGCGCTCGTACTCCTCCTGCTCGCCGATCGACCCGGCGGCGCGGGCGAGGGCGTGCAGGGCGCGCAGGAAGCCGCGGTTGGGCTCGTGCTCCCAGGGGACGGGGCCGTGGCCCTTCCAGCCGCTGCGGCGCAGGGCGTCCAGGCCCCGGTGGTAGCCCGTACGGGCATAGGCGTACGACTCCACGACGCTGCCCCGCTCGAACGCCTCGTCGGCCAGCTGGGCCCAGGCCAGCGAGGAGGTCGGGTACTTCGCGGCGACATCCGCGGGGGCGGTGCCACCGGCGAGCAGCTCGCGCGGCCCGGGGTCGTCGGGGAGGTGGGTCGGGGGCGGGCCCCCGAGAAGGTTTTCGTGAATGGCCATGGGGTCCAGTGTGAGGGATCCCTGCGGGGGTCACCCCGATGTGCTGCGCCGCTCGGTGCCGGGTGCGTGCTGCCCGTGCGGCTCTTCAGGGGGTCTTGATCGCCCCAGTAGGGTCGTCCCGTGAGTAACGAACACATCACGCTGACCGCGGGTGACGCGGAGGTGGACGTGCTGCCGGGGAACGGCGGGCGGGTCGGGGGGCTGCGTGTCGGGGGCACCGAGTTGCTGCGGCAGGGGGAACGGTTCGGGTGCTTCCCGATGGTCCCCTGGTGCGGACGGACCCGGGACGGCCGGTTCCTGGACGGCGCCGTGGTCCGGCAGCTGCCGCTCAACGCCCCGCCGCACGCCATCCACGGCACCGCCCGGGACGGGGAGTGGAGCGTCGCCCGGGTCACCGGTGACGAGGCCGTCATCACGTACGACCTGGTCGAGCCGTGGCCGTACGCCGGTCGCGTCACCCATGTCGTCGCGCTCACCCCGGACAGCCTGACCCTCACCATGTCCGTCGAGACGTACGAGACGTCCTTCCCGGCCCAGATCGGCTGGCACCCCTGGTTCAACCGGAGCCTCGGCGGCGACGGCGCCGAGGACGTCCGGCTCGACTTCAGCCCGGCCTGGCAGGAGGAGCGCGGGGACGACCACCTCCCCACCGGCAACCGCATCGACCCCGAGCCGGGCCCCTGGGACGACTGCTTCGGCATGCCCGGCGGCGTCGACGTCACCCTCACCTGGCCGGGGCAGCTGGAGCTGAAGGTCGGCAGCCGCGAGGAGTGGGTCGTGGTCTACGACGAGCAGGACGCCGCCGTCTGTGTGGAGCCGCAGACCGGGCCGCCCAACGGGCTGAACACGCTGCCCCGGCTCGTCACACCGCTGGAGCCGCTGGAGGCCACCACCGTCTGGAGCTGGCGGCGCCTCTAAGCTGGGCGGCATGACTGACGTACGCGGTGAGCTGCTGGAACAGATCAAGAACAAGGCCGTGGTGCACGGCAAGGTGACCCTGTCGTCGGGCAAGGAGGCTGACTACTACGTCGACCTCCGCCGCATCACCCTCGATGGTGTGGCCGCCCCCCTGGTCGGCCAGGTCATGCTCGACCTGACCGCCGACATCGACTACGAGGCCGTCGGTGGTCTGACGCTCGGCGCTGACCCGGTGGCGACCGCGATGCTGCACGCCTCCGCCGCCCGGGGGAAGGTGCTCGACGCGTTCGTCGTGCGCAAGGCGGGCAAGGCCCACGGCCTCCAGCGTCGTATCGAGGGCACCGAGGTCAAGGGCCGCCGGGTGCTCGCCGTCGAGGACACCTCCACCACGGGCGGCTCGGTGCTGACCGCGGTGGAGGCGCTGCGTGAGGCCGGCGCGGAGGTCGTCGCCGTGGCCACGATCGTGGACCGTGCGACGGGGGCCGCCGAGGCGATCGCCGAGCAGGCCGGGGTGCCGTACGTGTTCGCGTACTCCAAGGATGACCTGGGTCTCGACTGAGGTATCCACAGGTTGGACACGGGGGCGGGACCATCCGGCCAGTTCTGGAAAGATGGGGCCGACGACGACGTCACACACCCCCCAAGGTCTAGGTCAGGGCCGTAAGAAGAACGCCGTACGCAGTACGTCAACCCGCAGACTCAAGGAGCGGACAGATGCCCATCGCAACCCCCGAGGTCTACAACGAGATGCTCGACCGGGCGAAGGCAGGCAAGTTCGCCTACCCGGCCATCAACGTGACCTCGACCCAGACCCTGCACGCGGCCCTGCGCGGTTTCGCTGAGGCGGAGAGCGACGGCATCATCCAGATCTCCACGGGTGGCGCCGAGTTCCTGGGCGGTCAGCACAACAAGGACATGGTCACCGGCGCCGTCGCCCTGGCCGAGTTCGCGCACATCGTCGCCAAGAAGTACGACATCACCGTCGCCCTGCACACGGACCACTGCCCGAAGGACAAGCTCGACGGGTACGTACGTCCGCTGCTCGCGGTCTCCGAGGAGCGCGTCGCGCGCGGCGAGAACCCGCTGTTCCAGTCGCACATGTGGGACGGCTCGGCCGAGACCCTCGCCGACAACCTCGCCATCGGGCAGGAGCTGCTGGAGCGCGCCCGCGCCGCGAAGATCATCCTTGAGGTCGAGATCACCCCGACCGGCGGCGAGGAGGACGGCGTCTCGCACGAGATCAACGACTCCCTGTACACGACGGTCGACGACGCCATCCGCACCGTCGAGGCCCTCGGCCTCGGCGAGAAGGGCCGCTACCTGCTGGCCGCGTCCTTCGGCAACGTCCACGGCGTCTACAAGCCGGGCAACGTCGTGCTCCGCCCCGAGCTGCTCAAGGAGCTGAACGAGGGCGTCGCCGCCAAGTACGGCAAGGCGTCCCCGTTCGACTTCGTCTTCCACGGCGGTTCCGGGTCCACCGAGCAGGAGATCGCGACCGCGCTGGAGAACGGCGTCGTCAAGATGAACATCGACACCGACACCCAGTACGCCTTCACGCGTCCGGTGGCGGCCCACATGTTCAAGAACTACGACGGCGTCCTGAAGGTCGACGGCGAGGTCGGCAACAAGAAGACCTACGACCCGCGCACCTGGGGCAAGCTCGCCGAGGCCAGCATGGCCGCGCGCGTGACGGAGGCCTGCGCCAACCTGCGCTCGACGGGCACGAAGATCAAGTAGCCGTACCTGTTCGGTGAGCCCGGCGCCTGTCTACGGCGCCGGGCTCGCTGTACTGCATTATTCCGGGGGACAACCCCCGGACCCCCAGCAGAAAAGCAGGCCGGCAGCGGTGGCCGATGCGGACAGCGCGAGGCGAACTGGGTATACCTGGGGGCATGCCCGACGTCCGGCTGGCCTCACCGCAGGGCAAGTGGATCCTGCTCACCACCGTCCTCGGCTCCAGCATGGCGATGCTGGACTCGACCGTCGTCAACGTCGCCCTGCCGCGCATCGGCCGCGACCTCGACACCGACCTCGCCGCGCTCCAGTGGACGGTCAACGCGTACATGCTGACGCTGGCCGGGCTGATCCTGCTGGGCGGTTCGCTCGGGGACCGGTACGGGCGGCGCCGGGTCTTCGTCATCGGCGTCATCTGGTTCGCCGCCGCCTCACTGCTGTGCGGGCTGGCCCCGAACGCCGGGGTGCTCATCGCCGCCCGGGCCCTGCAGGGCATCGGCGGGGCGCTGCTCACGCCGGGGTCGCTCGCGCTGATCCAGGCGTCCTTCCATCCCGACGACCGGAGCCGGGCGGTCGGCCTGTGGTCGGGGTTCGGGGGCGTCGGCGCGGCGGTCGGCCCGTTCCTGGGCGGCTGGCTGGTGGACGGGCCGGGCTGGCGCTGGGTGTTCCTGCTGAACGTCCCGCTGGCGGTGCTGTGCGTCCCCGTCGCCCTGCGACATGTCCCCGAGTCGGGGGACGGCACCAAACACGGCCGCTTCGACGTGCTCGGCGCGGCCCTCGGCGCCCTGTCCCTCGCCCTGGTGACGTACGCGCTGATCGAGGCCCCCACGGGCTCCTTCGCCGTCGCACTCACCGCGATCCTCGGGGTGGCCGCGGGCATCGCCTTCGTGGTCGTCGAGAAGCGGCGCCCCGACCCGATGATGCCGCTCGACATCTTCGCGTCCCGCCAGTTCACCGCGGTCAACCTCGTCACCCTGTGCGTGTACGCGGCCCTCGGCGGTTTCTTCTTCCTCGCCGCGCTCCAGCTCCAGGTCGTCTCCGGCTACTCGGCCCTCGGCGCCGGTACGGCACTGCTGCCCACGACGGTCCTGATGCTGCTGCTGTCCGCCCGCTCGGGTGCCCTCGCGGACCGGATCGGGCCGCGCATCCCACTCACCGTCGGGCCCCTGCTGTCCGCGGCCGGCATGCTGCTGATGCTGCGCGTCGGTCCGGACGCGTCGTATGTCGCCGACGTACTGCCCGCCGTCCTCGTCCTCGGTCTCGGCCTGGTGACGCTGGTGGCCCCGCTGACCGCCACCGTGCTCGCCTCGGTGGATGTCGCCCGGGCCGGGCTGGCCAGCGGTATCAACAACGCGGCGGCCCGTGCGGCGGGGTTGGTCGCCGTGGCTGCGCTGCCGCTGCTGACCGGCATGGGCGAGGACGCATACCGATCGCCGGCCGCCTTCGACGACTCCTTCGACCGGGCGATGACCCTGTGCGCGGGCCTTCTGACGGCCGGCTCGATCCTCGCCTTCGCGACGGTGCGACGCCTGCCGCCGGACTGCACCCACCCGGAGTGCCACACCCACGGCGGCATCACAGCACCCCCACTGGAGGGCCGCCCGACCCGCCGCCGCCTTTCCTAGCCGCCGGGCTTGTCTCGCCCCCGCCGCCCCTACCCGTCCCATCCCCAGGGGCTGCCGCCCCTTCGACCCCGCTCCCAGGGGGCTCCGCCCCCTGGACC
>NZ_JBHYJA010000039.1:72378-98043 GCF_042740355.1 Streptomyces sp. NPDC059010 | reverse complement strand
GGCCCCCGCTTCGGCCCTGAAGGGGCCTTGTCCTCAAACGCCGGACGGGCTGAAACGTGCGAACCGGCGCCGGGAAGTGGTCGTCGGCGCCCCCTCGCAACATCGGCCGAAATGGTGAACGTCCGGGAAAATCACGGCACACTCCAGAGCAACCTCCTCGCCTCCCGGTGAGTCGTACTGGGCGGCGTGATGCGGATCTTGGTCCTCGTCGCGCTCCAACCGCCCTTCAGATTCCTGGAGTTGATGTGGTTACCCTGCGAAGACACCTGGTCCTCGTCACCGGCATCGCGCTCGCCGCCGGTGCGGTGACGGTCCCTGTCGTCAGCGCCGCGAGTCCGGCCGCGCCCGGCGGCGAGCGGCCCCGCGACGACTTCAACGGTGACGGCTACGCCGATCTGGCCGTCGCGGCGCCCTCGGCGACCGTGGGCGGCAAGGCGGAGGCCGGGTTCGTCGCCGTGCGCTACGGCACCCGGTACGGGTGGGTCACCGGCGCCCGGAAGGTGTTCACGCAGAACAGCGCGGGCGTGCCGGGCACCGCGGAGGAGGGCGACCGGTTCGGCAGCGCGCTCACCACGGGCGACCTCGACCGGGACGGGTACGCCGACCTCGTCGTGGGGGTCGGCGGCGAGGACACGGACTCCGGGGGTACCGACTCCGGTTATGTCCAGGTCGTCTGGGGCGGTGCCGGCGGGCTGTCGGGGGCCTCCTCCGTGGTCACCGGCAAGAGCGCCCTCGACCGGCTCGGCGCCCCGGGCCGTCTCACGGTCGCCGATGTCGACGGGGACGGGGCGGCCGACGTGGTCACCGTGCAGAACGAGCACGACCTGCGCGTCCTCAAGGGCCCCTTCGGGCGGGACGGTTCGCACGGGAGCGAGCAGATCGTGAAGGACGCCTACGACAGCCGCGTCCTGGACCTGGCCGCCGGTGACCTCAACGGCGACGGCATCACCGACGTCGTGGCCGCCGAGCGCAGCGGCGACTGGTTCGACTCCCGCCGGGTCGTGTACTGGTACGGCACCAGGGCGGGGCTCACGCCGTACACGCTGGTGTACGACATCGACGGCGCCGGTCTCCAGGGCGGCGAGAACCTCGACGTCGGTGACATCGACCAGGACGGCTACGACGACATCGTCGTGGGCCGTGCCGTCGACGGACACGAAAGCGACCTCGACAACCCGCACGTCAAGGGCGGTCGCGTCGCCTGGATCCCGGGCACCCCCGAGGGACCCGACGGCGTCAGGGCCGTGTTCCTCAACCAGGACAGCGCCGGAGTGCCCGGCACCGCCGAGAAGGGCGACCGCTTCGGCACCGACGTCCGGATCGGCGACGTCAATGGTGACGGCTTCCCCGACGTACTCACCGGTGTGCCCGGCGAGGACCTGGGATCGGTCGCCGACGCGGGTGCGGTCGTCGTCCTGAACGGCAGCGCCACCGGGCTGACCGGCGTCGGCGCCCGGACCGTCACTCAGGACACCGGCGATGTGCCCGGTGCCGCCGAGAAGGGCGACGTGTTCGGCGAGGCCGTGCACCTGGGCGACTCCGACCGCGACGGGCTGGCCGATGTGGCCGTCGGCGCGCCGGGGGAGAACGGCGGCTCCGGATTCATCTGGCACTTCAAGTCCGGCCCGGTACGCATAGTGACGCCGAACGCCACCGGCGCCTTCGGAACCACGTACCTCGGAACCGACGGTACGAACGCCAGGTTCGGCTCGGAGTTCGCCGACTGAAAGTCCGCGTACGAGACCCGTTGCGACAAGATCCCGTTCATCCCGTTGTTCCCGTGTGCAGCGGGTCTTCTGTTGTCTGCCTATTTGTCATGCATGCGATGACTTCAGTTCAGTGACTGGACCGTCCCGCTGCATGAGCTTGCACGTGTCCAAGAGGCCAGCGAGGCAAGGGAGTTAGCAGATGACCGGAGCTTCCGGATTCGTATCGCCCGACCGACGTCGCTTTCTGACCGCCGCCGCTACCCTCGGAGCTGTGGCCTCCGCCGAACTGTGGCTTCCAGGTACCGCCCGGGCCGCCGAAACCCCGGTGCCCGACGGGGTGTTCAGCCTGGGCATCGCCTCCGGTGATCCGCTCCCGGACGGCATCGTGCTGTGGACGAGACTCGCCCCGGACCCGCTCAACGGGGGTGGGATGCCCGACAGCGTGGTGCGGGTGGAGTGGGAGCTCGCGGAGGACGAGCGGTGCCGAAAGATCGTGCGCCGCGGAGTCGCCCAGGCCCGTCCCGAACTGGGGCACAGCGTGCACGTGGACGTACGGGGCCTGCGTCCGGGCCGTACGTACTGGTACCGCTTCCGCGTCGGCAGCCAGCTCTCGCCGATCGGCCGTACCCGCACCGCCCCCCACCCGCACAGCTCCGTCGGCCAACTGCGCACGGCGCTGGCCTCCTGCCAGAACTGGCAGCACGGCTACTTCACGCCGTACGCCGACATGCTGGCCCAGGACCCCGACTTCGTCCTCTTCGTCGGCGACTACATCTACGAGTCCACACCGTCGGCGACGGGTGTGCGCCGGCACGAGGGCACGGGGGAGCCGTACAGCCTGGTCCAGTACCGCAACCGCTACGCCCAGTACCGCACCGACCCGGACCTCGCGGCGATGCACGCGAACACCCCCTGGGTGGTCACCTTCGACGACCACGAGGTCGACAACGACTGGGCCGGGGAGATCCCGCAGGACCCCGACAAGCAGCCGCACGACGCTTTCGTGGCCCGGCTGACGGCGGCCTACCAGGCGTTCTACGAGCACATGCCGGTCCGCGCCACCGCCATCCCGAACGGCCCGCACATCCAGATGTACCGCCGCCTGGAGTTCGGCCGCCTCGTCCGCCTCAACGTCCTCGACACCCGCCAGTTCCGCAGCGACCAGGTGACCAGCCAGGAAGCGGCCCAGGACCCCGCGCTCACCATGCTCGGCGCCCAGCAGAAGCAGTGGCTGCTCGACGGGCTGCACGACTCGCCCGCCCGCTGGAACCTCATCGCCTCGCAGATCATGATGGCCGAGACCGACCTCCTCGTCGGCGAGGGCAAGCTCTGGTACTACGATGCCTGGGACGGCTACCAGGTCGAACGCAACGAGCTGATGGCGGAGTTCGCGGACATCCGCAACCCCGTCGTCCTCAGCGGCGACCGCCATCTGACGATGATCAGCGACCTCAAGGCGGACTTCGCCGACCCGGACTCGGCCGTCGTCGGTGCCGAGTTCGTCGGTACGTCCATCTCCAGCAGCGGCGACCGGGACCACGCGGCCTTCCACGCCGAGTGGGACCCGCGCATGCCGGACAACCCGCACTGGAAGCTGATCGACGCCCACTGCGGCTACCACCTCTTCGACATCAGCCGCGACGGCATCGACGCGCAGGTGCGGATCGTGGACACGGTCCGGCAGCCGACGGCCACGCACAGCACGCTGGCGCGGCTGAGGGTCGAGGCGGGCCGACCGGGCGTCGAGGTCGTGTAGCCCGCGACCGGCGACAGTGACCTGGGACTCATCCCTGTCCCAGGTCACTCTCAGCACAGTCTCAGGGAGCGCTCTTACCGTCCTCTGACCATGGAGACGGACTGTACGAGAGACGAACTCCCGGACAACGGCGGCGTGATCACCCCGCTGCCCGCCGGGACCCGGCTGCTGCACATCGGCCCGCACAAAACGGGCACCACCTCGATCCAGAGCGCGCTGTTCGAGGCGAGGGATGAGATGGCACGGCACGGCGTCGAGTGGCCGGCCACCACCCGGCACCCCATGGAAGCGGTCCTCGCCGCCTGCGCGTGCACCGGCATGATGGGCGACGTCGAGCCCACCGAGCGGCACTGGGAACGGCTGCTGGAGCGGGTGCGCGCCACGGGCCGGCGGACCTCGGTGATCAGCAGCGAGTTCTTCGCCGACGCCCCCGACGACGGGACGATCGGGCGGATCGTCGGACAGCTCGGCGGCGACCGGGTCCACATCCTGGTCACACTGCGCCCGCTGGCGCGCATCATGCCGTCCCAGTGGCAGCAGTACGTGCAGAACGGTCTGCGCATGGGCTACGAGGACTGGCTGGAGCACATGCTCAGAAAGCCGCCGTACGACAAGCCCAACCCCAGCTTCTGGCGCCGGCACCGGCATGACCGGCTCGTCGAGCGGTGGGCCGGGGTGGTCGGGGCGGAGCGGGTCACCGTCGTCGTGGTGGACGACCGGGACCGGGCGGGGCTGCTGCGCACCTTCGAGACACTGCTCGGGCTGCCCTCGGGGCTGCTGCGTCCCGTTCCGGACGCGGCGAATCGCTCTCTCACCCTCGCCGAGACCGAAATGCTGCGGAATCTTAATAAGGAATTCCGCGCCAATGAACTGCCCGCGGAGCTCTATTCACAGCTGATCCGGAACGGCGCCGTGATGCATATGAAGAACACGTGCACCCCCGGTCCCGGCGACGTGAAGATCGGTACTCCGCGGTGGGCCGTCGAGGCCGCCGCCGAGATCGGTGCGGAGATCGCGGAGCGTATCGGCGCAAGCGGGGTGCGGATCCTGGGGGACCTGCGGCTCCTGTCCGAAACGCAGAAGCCCGCGACCCGTACCGAGGGGGAACCGCGCATCGCCCCCGAGACCGCCGCCCAGGCGCTCTACGGAGCCCTCGCCGCAGCCGCCGCCGCGCCCGTACGGCACACCGCGGGCGCCAGATCGCGCACCGTTCACCAGACGTCTTCCATGGAGCTGGTGCGGGTACTCGGCCACCGTTGTCTCAAGCGGCTGCGGCTGCGCTGAACCCCTGTGCCGTTACTCACAGCAATGGCCCGAGGCATCCGGAGGGCCTCTCGCAATGACCATGCGTACAAGGTGAATGACAGGTTGCGCGCACATATGCAGCCGGGGACGCTCACCTTGCACTGCGGTAACCCCAAGTGGGACCATTTCCGCGTTCCCAGTCGCCACAAGGTAGGTCACCTGTGTCCCAGCACATAGCCAAGCCCCGTACCACCGCAGTGATCCTGGCCGGTGGCACCGGTCAGCGGGTGGGTCTGTCGATCCCCAAGCAGCTGCTGAAGATCGCCGGCAAGGCAGTCATCGAGCACACGCTGACCACCTTCGAGAAGGCCGACTCGATCGACGACGTCATCGTGCTGATGGCGCCCGGTTATGTACCGGACATCGAGAAGATCGTCGCCAAGGCCGGGTTCACGAAGGTCAAGAAGATCATCGAAGGCGGCTCCACGCGAAACGAGACGACCGAGCGCGCCATCGACGCCCTCGGCGAGGGCCTGGCCGAGGGCGAGGACCTGAACGTCCTGTTCCACGACGCCGTACGCCCCCTGCTGTCACAGCGTGTGATCGACGACTGCGTGGTCGCCCTGGAGCGCTTCCAGGCCGTCGACGTCGCCATCCCGTCCGCGGACACCATCATCGTCACGCGCACGCACGGCGAGGACGGCGAGTTCATCACCGAGATCCCGGACCGCTCCCGGCTGCGCCGCGGCCAGACGCCGCAGGCCTTCAAGCTGTCCACGATCAAGCGGGCCTACGAGGTCGCCGCCGGTGACCCCAACTTCCAGGCCACGGACGACTGCTCGGTCGTGCTCAAGTACCTGCCGGACGTGCCGATCCACGTCGTCGCGGGCGACGAGTACAACATGAAGGTCACCCAGCCCGTCGACGTCTTCATCGCCGACAAGCTCTTCCAGCTGGCCTCCACCGCCACTCCCGAGCAGGTGAGCGAGGAGGCCTACCGCGAGCTGCTGACCGGCAAGACCTTCGTCGTCTTCGGCGGCAGCTACGGCATCGGCAAGGACATCGCCGAACTCGCCGAGTCCTACGGCGCCAAGGTGTACGCGCTGGGCCGCTCCACCACCGGCACCCACGTGGAGAACCCGGAGGAGGTCGACGACGCGCTGTCCAAGGCGTACGCCGAGACCGGCCGGATCGACTACGTCGTCAACACCGCCGGCGTCCTGCGCATCGGCAAGCTCGCCGAGACCGACAACGCCACCATCGAGGAGGCGCTGAAGGTCAACTACCTCGCCCCGGTGCAGATCGCGCGCTCCTCGTACAAGTACCTGTCCGAGACCAAGGGCCAGCTGCTGCTGTACACCTCCAGCAGCTACACCCGCGGTCGCGCCGAGTACTCCCTGTACTCCTCGACCAAGGCCGCCATGGTGAACCTCACCCAGGCCCTGTCCGACGAGTGGGCGGGCGACGGCATCCGCGTCAACTGCATCAACCCGGAGCGCACCGCCACCCCGATGCGCACCAAGGCCTTCGGCCAGGAGCCCGCGGGCAGCCTGCTCTCCTCCGAGGCCGTGGCCCGGACCTCGCTCGACGTGCTGCTCTCCGAGCTGACCGGCCATGTCATCGACGTCCGCCAGCAGGACCCGACGGCGGCGGCCGGAAAGGCGTCCGGCTTCGAGCAGGCGCTGGCCAGTGTTCTGGACCGCCAGGACGGCATGGCATAATCAAGATTTAATAGCCTTATGGAATTCAGGCCTCTGCGGTTCTTCGTTCACGGAGAATTCACAGGGGCCTGAGTCCTTCCCCCCGTCAGACCGGCCCCTCTCCCTGAGCAGGTTCTCCGTGATATCCACCGCTATTCGCGTCGCCCGGGTGGGCAGCCCGGCCGAGCTGGCCGCGGCGGCCCTCATGATCCTGGGCTTCCCGGCGCTCATGCTGGCCGCGCTCGTCCCGAGCGTCCCCGCCTTCGCGGCCGCGGCCGCCGTGACGTACCTGGCGGACCACTATCTGCACCGCAGAGGCAGCTATCTGGTCAATCGCCTGAGCAAGGTGCGGGCAGGTCTGTCGATCCGCTTCCTGATCCGTCAGCTGCTGCTGATCCTGCTGCTGGCCCGGCTCGGCTTCGCGGACGACCTGATCTACTACGGCGCCATCGCCTGCTTCATCGCCTTCTACGGCCTCCAGGCCCCGCACGGCGCGCTGGTCACCCTGATCCGCAACCGCCGCCGTATGCCGGTCGCCACCCGCAACATCGACCTCGCCTCGCGCATCCGCATCCCGGACGCCCCGCCGCGCCGGCTGCTGCACCGCTCCGCCGAGAAGATGCTGCACCTCGACCTCGCGGCCGTCGCCGGCATCCTCGTCTCGGCGGCCCTGGAGTCGGCCGTGCCCGGCTTCATCGGCATCGGCGTCACCGTGGGCCTGGGCTGCCTGTACGTCATCGCGCTCGTGCCGTACGTGCGCGGCAGGAAGGTCCCGCCGAACGCCGAGACCGTGCTGGCCGCCGTGGACGACTGGCTGCGCGAGTACCGCCCCGAGACGGTGCTGTACTTCTCCGGCTCCAAGGACTCCGCGTACCAGGTCAACATGTGGCTGGAGACCATGGAGCAGCTGGACTCCAAGCCGCTGATCATCCTGCGTGAGCGCGTCATCCTGAACAACCTGGCGCCCACCACGGTCCCCGTCATCTGCGTGCCCGGCGGTGTGCACCTGATGAACCTGGACCTGACCAACGTGCGCGTCGCCCTCTACGCCGCGAACGTCGGCAAGAACATCCACCTGCTGCGTGTCCCGACCATGAAGCACGTCTTCATCGGCCACGGCGACAGCGACAAGCTGGCCAGCGTCAACCCGTACAGCAAGGTCTACGACGAGGTGTGGACCGCCGGCCGCGCGGGCCGCGACCGCTACGCCATCGCCGACGTCGGCGTCCGCGACGACGACATCGTCGAGGTCGGCCGCCCGCAGCTGGCGCCGATCCAGGGCTGGAGCGGTGTCCCCGAGGGCCGGATCCCGACCGTCCTGTACGCCCCGACCTGGGAGGGCTGGGACGGCAACCCCGGCAACACCTCGATCGTGCTGGCCGGCGAGAACATCGTGAAGAAGCTGGTGAAGGCCGACCCGCCGGTCCGCGTCCTGTACAAGCCGCACCCGTTCACCGGCACCGTCAGCAAGGAGGCCGGCGCCGCGCACCGCCGGATCGTGGCCCTGGTAGAGCAGGCCGCCACCGAGCGTGCCACCGACTCCCGCTTCCAGGCCGACAGCGCCGCGCAGAGCGCCGCCAAGGCCGAGCTCGCCCGTATCGAGGCCCGCCTCGCCGAGCTGTCCGGCAAGAGCAAGGGCAAGGGCGGCAAGGGCAACGGCGGTGGCGACGAGGCCGAGGCCACCCGTGACGGGCTGGTCGACGTCGCCCGGCACGAGGAGGTCGCCCGGCTGCGCGCCGAGTGGAACACCGCGTACTGGCGTTCCTTCGGCGGCCACGAGCACCGCGTCATCACCGGCGCCGAGCCGCGTCTGTACGACTGCTTCAACGTCTCCGACGCGATGGTCTCGGACATCTCCAGCGTGGTCTCCGACTTCATCGCCAGCGGCAAGCCGTACGCCGTCACCGACTCCGCCGAGCTGGGCGTGGAGGAGTTCAAGCGGCAGAACACGGCCGTGCGCGCCGCGACGATCCTGTCCAACAGCGCGGCCGAGCTGGGCGAGCTGCTGGGCGCCGTACGGGACCCGGCCGGGGACCCGCTGGCCGAGGACCGGGGCGACCTCAAGCGGTACCTGCTCGGCCCCGACGAGCCCACGTCCATCGAGCAGTTCAACACCGCGGTGGCCAACCTCGCGACCAAGGCCGACCGGCGCAATGTCGGCCAGGAGTCACGGGCGGCGGCCGGAGCCGCCGAGGCCGAACTGGCCGCCGTACCCGCGCCGCGGGTGTCGGCTGCGGAGGACGATGTGACCGCCTGACCCGCGAGTTCATCAGCGGGACGAACGGCGCGGCCCCCGAGGAGCGAATCCTCGGGGGCCGCGCCGTTTTCGTGTATGGCCGTATTGCTTCTAGTGGGTCTCTTACGTTGCCCGAATAGCGTGACTCCATGTCAGTTCCCTTTTGTGATCTGGCTCACCAAACGGGTGCGGTGAGGCAACCGCTTGCATCGCACAGCCGTCTACCAGATAGCGAATGAGCTGATACGGGGGAAATATCCCATTGACAAGGGGGAAACGTGACCGTCACGCAGCCTGATGTGACTGTGATCATCGGGGCGTACGAAGCGATGCCGTACCTGGTCGAGTGCCTTGCTTCCGTCGAGGCGCAGACCATCGACCCGGGGCGCATCGAGGTCATCGCCGTCGACGACGGTTCGACGGACGGTACGGGGGAGTGCCTGGAGGAGTTCGCGGCCCGCGTGGCCATGCCGGTGACCGTGATCCGGCAGGAGAACTCGGGCGGCCCGAGCGGGCCGCGCAACGTCGGCCTGGGCAAGGCGACCGGGCGTTACGTCTTCTTCCTGGACGCCGACGACCGGCTGGGCCCCGAGGCCCTGGAGCGCATGGTCGCGATGGGCGACAAGAACGGCACGGACGTGGTGCTCGGCCGCGTCGAGGGCGTCAACCGCACCGCGCCCAAGTCGATGTGGGGCAAGACGCTGGACCGGACCGACGTCTTCTCCTCCAACATCAAGTTCACGCTGAGCGCGCAGAAGCTGTTCCGCCGCGAGCTGCTGACGCGGCATCACATGCGTTTCGACGAGTCCCTGTGGACCGGCGAGGACGCGCTGTTCACGATGGAGGCCTATCTGCGGGCCGACGGCGTCTCCGTGGTCGCCGACTACACCTGCTACTACCTGGTGGGCCGCGACGACGGCAAGCATGTGACGAAGAGCGGCGGTTACTCCCTGCGCTTCGACTCCGCGCGCGCCCTGATGAACCTGATCGCCGAGCACCTGCCGGCGGGCGAGCGGCGCGACCTGCTGATGCTCCGCCCGTTCCTCATCACCCTGCTGCCGCAGTTCGGGCCCAAGTACGCCAAGGACAGCGAGAAGGTCAGGAAGCACAAGCTGGAGCTGGCCAAGCCCCTCATGGACGCCCACTGGACCCCGTCCATCGCCCGCCGCCTCAAGGTCGAGGAGCGCCTGCGGCTGCACCTCGTCGCCGAGCAGCGCGCCGATCTCCTGCTGCCCGTCGTGGAGTTCGTCAAGGCCAAGAAGCAGGCGGCGGCCCTCCTGGAGAAGAAGGGCCGCCGTGTCTACCTCGCCTACCCGTACTTCCGGGACGCGGCGGCGGGGATACCGGACTCGGTCTACCTCGCCGGACCGCGCGAGGCCCGCGCCTTCCCCGGGTACCGGGAGGGCGGCGCGGACTCGTTCCTGCGGCGTGCGGTGCGCAAGGCGCGCCGGGTGCTGGGGTCCTCCGGCGGGGCTACGCCGGGCGGGCGGGCTGCTGCCGCGTGACCGACCGGCGCTGATCGGGGATCTCGGCGGGCAGCTCGGCCGCGAGCCGCTCCGCCATCCGCGCCCGGTGCTCCAGCGCCGCCGAACACAGCGCCCGTACCGCCTCGTTGAAGCGCACCTGTGACGTCGGCTCGTCCGGCCCCAGCAGGTGCCGCTTCAACTCCGCCCGCGCCTGGACCAGCCGGTCCTTCTCGGGGTGCCGGACCGTGTCCAGCAGCTCCGGCATCCCGGCCGCGTCCGGCGCCAGCACGGTCGCCGCGCGCACGGTCGGGAAGGCCTTGCGGAACACGTCCTCCGCGAGACCGCTGGTGTTCGCCACGGCGTGCGGCTTCCCGCTCGCCAGGAAGTCGCTGATCACGCTCGACACATCGCTGATGAGCAGGTCGGCCACGTTGAAGCAGGCGTAGAGCGTGGGCCGGACATCGGTGACGATCTGGTGCTCGCCCTCCGGCAGCGAGGCCCAGTACGCCTCCTCCCAGGCCGCCGTGGCCGCCGCCACCGCCGCCGCCCGCCCCGGCTCCGGCGCCCCCTGGAGCAGCATCCGCTCGACCTGATCGGCCCTCGCACGCACGGCGATCGTGGTGAGACGGTCCAACTCCCGTGTACGCAGGGCGAGTTCCCCGGTCTCGCGTGGCCGCTCACCCGCCCGCTCCCGGTTCGCCGCCCGGATCAGCTCCCGGATCCGCAGATCGGCCGCCCCCGCCCGCGGATCCACCGAGCCCGTCAGCGGATGCGGCTTGTACAGCAGCCGTACACCCGGGTCCGCGAGCAGCGCCCGCACGAGGTTCTCGCCGGCGTCCACCACCGAGGTGTTGCCGGGGTTGCCGTCCCAGCCCTCCCAGGTCGGCGCGTACAGAACGGTCGTGCGGCGTCCGGCCCCGGCGGGCGGACCCGCGTACGGCCGTACGGCGTCCAGCTGCGGGCGGCCGATCTCCACGACGTCCTTGTCCTCGACGCCGACCTCGGCCGTCGCATAGCGCTCACGCGCCGCAGGACCGGCCACCCACACCTCGTCGTACGCCTTCGCGTACGGGTTGCAGGACGACAGCTTGTCGCTCTCGCCGTGGTTGACGAAGGTGTGCTTGAGCGTGGGGATGCGCAGGACCTGGGAGGTCTTGCCCGAGTTCGAGGGGTGGATGAGGACCTGCAGCGAGGACTGCTCCAGGCGCATCAGGGTGGAGACCTTCGGCAGACAGAGGATCGGCACGTCGGTCGGCGCGATCTTCTGCACCATGAACCGCTCCCGCAGCACGATCAGCGGACGGCCCTCCAGCTGTGCGAGCGGCTCCAGCCACATGTTCGCCTGGTACGCCGAGGAGGCGCCGCCGGAGAAGTACAGCCCGGCCGTCGGCCGGTACTCCGCCAGCCAGGCGTCCAGCCACTCCAGTGCCTCGCGCTCGCTCGCCGGGCGACGGCTCGGCAGCAGCCGTACGACAAGGTCGTACAGGCCCAGCAGGGCCAGCCCCAGGGACAGTGCGATGCCGAGGGCCGCGCAGCGGGGGTCGTCGGTGGCCGCCGTGGTGAGCAGGCCCGCCGTGGCGGGGAGACCGAAGGCGAGCAGACGGTCGCCGGGGCGGCGCAGCAGGACAGGTGGGGCGGGGGACAGGCGCAGCGCGGAGGCGTCGATGTTGCGGGTGACCACCGGCAGGGTGCGGGTGCGGCGGACCAGCACCGAGAGCGCCTGGATCGCGCAGTGCAGCGCGTAGAAGCCGAGCAGGCCCGCGACGAGCGGGGTGTACAGCGTCTCCCGGTGCTGCTCGCCGAGCCGTAGAAGGGCCACGACCAGCAGCAGGTCCCGCAGCACATGGCGCACGGTGATGTCCGCGTGCGATTTGGCGAACGCCGACAGCACACCCCGGTGCCAGCGGTACAGCATGCCCTCGACGGCCAGGGACACGACCGTCGAGGCGAGCAGCAGCGGGACGTGCGGACGCAGGGCCGCGACGGCCTGGGCGCAGAACGCTGCCGCTAGGAGAGCCGTGACGAGGGCTCTTGCCGGGATGCGGGGCAGGGGTGTGGGCAACTGCGTCACTCCAAGGTCGCGGTGGGACTTCGTGCGCCCGGGTTAACGCGCGGCTGCCTCCAGACGACACGCACGTGACGCTCCGCTGGGAGAGCCGGGATGGGTCGTGGGTTGTCTGCGGGTGCGTTGTGGCTGGTCGCGCCCACGCGGCGGAGCCGCATATCGATGCAGCCCCGCGCCCCTTCAAGGCGTTCTACTGCCGCCCTGATTGCAGCGCCCGGCGGATCGGGCCGCCCACTGCTCGGCGTGCTCGGCGGTAGACGGATGCCGCCGGGAGCGCCGAGCCCGCCTTGGTGGTGCGGGTCAGTTCGCGTTTCAAGCGGTCGTTGTCCGCGTCGAGTTCCGTGATGCGGCTCTGCAGCCAGCCGAAGCGGGTGGTCAGTGAGGCGAGGTCGGCGTCGTTCCAGGGGCGGATGCTCGGTGGGAAGGACAGGGACCGCAGGCGCTTCTCGAAGGCGGCGCCGCCGTCGCCGTGAGTGAACGTGTTCTGCAGGCCGTTCCGGTCGAGGAACGCCGTGAACCGCTCGAACCGCTCCTGGTGGCCGCCCGTCAGGGCACCGAAGTCGGCCTCCTCGTACAGCGACGCCGGATCCAGGTCCTCGGGCAGCCGGTCGATCCGGCGGTGCGGGATGTCGAAGTAGCGGCACAGCTCCAGCGTCCGTGAGTCGCCGCACAGCACGGTCGCCGGTGTGCCCGCGAGCAGCGCGGCGATGTTGCCGTGGATGCGGGAGCCGAAGGAGAAGTCGAAGGTGCGCAGGTCGTCGATCCAGGTGACCGGGTCGATGTAGACGCGGACCTTGTCCTCCCGGTACATCGGGTGGTCGGGGTGCGTCGGCATCGCCGTCACCCGGCCGTTCGGCTCGGACAGGTCCCGCCAGTGCAACTGCCGTGCGTCGCTCAGGTTCTGGCCGATGAAACGCAGGTGCGGATAGCGCGCGTGGGCCCGGGTGACGACTCGGTCCAGGCCCTGTGACCGCACCGCGCTGTGCGAGCCGTTGACCGCGATCCGGGAGCCGGGGGTGAGCGCCGGTTCCCGCTTGGTGACGGCGAGTTCCTTGCCGTACATGAACAGCGACGGGCACCCGATGAGCTCGACGTCCCGGAAGCCCAGGTCCTTCAGATACGTCTCGGTGAACTCGCCGCGCACCCCGATCGAGGCGCTGCGGTCGAGCACCGCGGAGACGAACGCGCGCACGGAGGGCTCGATGGCCTTCAGCCGCGCCGCGTTGTAGCTCAGCCCGGTCTGCGCGCCGACCCCCACCACGACCACCGGGATCCGCAGCCTGCTGATGAGCCGCGTCAGCCGCTTCAGCTGTGCCTCGAACGAGGGCCGGAACGCGTTGGCCAGCGGTACGACGAACGCGTCGTACTCCTCGTTGATCCGGCCCGCCGCCGAGACGTCGGTGCGGATGCCGTTCGAGACGACCTCGGTGTGCGGGGTCTCCAGGATCTTGTGCGTGGCGTCGCTGAAGATCAGGTTGCCGGAGTTGGTGGCGATGACGTCCCGGTGCAGGGCCTCCTCCACCGGGACGACGTCGTAGGGGCTCTTCCCCGAGCGGAGGAGTATGCGCTGTGCGCGACGAGCCGTGGGGGCTGTGGGTGCGGTGGGTGACACGATGTTCAACTTAAGTTCACTGAATAGTTGATATCCATAAGCAACGAGTACAACCTTTTTGCCGTACGCAAAGCGTGAGCGAATCGTCACGCGGCGACTGTCCGGGGGCTGGACCGATGCGCGCCACCCGATCCGCTTCGCGTAGATTTCGGGGCAGGCAACCGGCATTCGCGCGAGGGGGAAGAGCACAGGTGGCAGGGGCAAGGCAGGGTGTGCGCGAGGCCCGCAGGGTCGTCGTCAAGGTGGGCTCCTCGTCGCTGACCACCGCGTCCGGCGGCCTGGACGCGGACCGTGTCGACGCGCTGGTCGACGTCCTCGCCAAGGGCCGCAGCGGCGGGGAGCGGGAGATCGTCCTGGTCTCCTCCGGCGCCATCGCGGCCGGGCTCGCCCCGCTGGGGCTGCGGCGCCGCCCCAAGGACCTGGCCCGCCAGCAGGCCGCCGCCAGCGTCGGCCAGGGTCTCCTGGTCGCCCGCTACACCGCCTCCTTCGCGCGCTACGCCGTCCGCGTCGGCCAGGTGCTGCTGACCAGCGACGACATGAGCCGCCGCGTCCACCACCGCAACGCCTCGCGCACCCTCGACAAGCTCCTCGCGATGGGCGCGTTCCCGATCGTCAACGAGAACGACACCGTCGCCACCGACGAGATCCGCTTCGGCGACAACGACCGGCTCGCCGCGCTGGTCGCCCATCTCGTACGGGCGGATCTGCTGGTGCTGCTGTCCGACGTGGACGGCGTGTACGACGGCGACCCCAGCAAGCCGGGCACCTCGCGGATAGCGGAGGTGCGGGGACCGGAGGATCTCGCGCACGTCGAGATCGGCAGCGCGGGCAAGGCCGGCGTCGGCACCGGCGGCATGGTGACCAAGGTCGAGGCGGCCCGGATCGCCGCAGCCGCCGGCATCCCCGTCGTCCTGACCAGCGCGATCCACGCGGCCGACGCCCTCTCCGGCGGCGACACCGGAACCTACTTCCACGCCACCGGCAAGCGCTCCGCCGACCGGCTGCTGTGGCTCCAGCACGCCTCCACGCCCCAGGGCTCGCTCACGCTGGACGACGGCGCGGTCCGGGCGGTCGTGGAAGGCCGCAAGTCCCTCCTCCCGGCCGGAATCGCCGCCGTCGAGGGCGAGTTCAGCGCGGGCGACCCGGTCGAGCTGCGCGACAGCACCGGCCACGCGGTCGCACGCGGGCTCGTCAGCTTCGACGCCAAGGAGATTCCCCAACTGCTCGGGCGCTCGACCCGGGAGCTGGCCCGGGAGCTGGGGGCGGAGTACGAGCGCGAGGTCGTCCATCGGGACGACTTGGTGATCCTGGGGTCCTGAGGGAGTCCTGATGCCTGAGGGGCTGCATGCGGGATCCCTGAAGGAGCCCCGAGGCTGATCCGGCCGAAAACGGGGGGAACGCCCCGCTTCCGATGTCGCCCTGAGGTGGACGTTCCGCAAAACCGCCCCGCGAGCTCTTGCGGCCTGCTCAACTTTGTCTCAGGGACACATTCCGCACGACCCCGAGTCGGTCACTGCGTAAAGGAGGCCGTCGTGAGACGAGTGCGCCCTGGGACGGCGTCCCGCAGTGCCGGTGGGGCCTCGTCCCGTGCGGCCGGTGAGGAGCGCGCCTTGACGAGCGTCGCGGCCGGCGACCGCTACGAGGAGCCCAAGGACCTGCCTCGCCTGTGGCACGTCACCCTCAGCGTCTCCGGTCAGGAGGCCCCGCTGAAGGAGGTGCGGCGCGCCCTCGAACAGCTGGCCCACGACCACCCCTTTCTGCTGACCAGCAGGTACGCCAACGACCACGCCGAGATCCGCTACTGGGAAGAGGCCCGCGATCTGCACGACGCGGCCGCCGTCGCCCTGCGCCTGTGGGGCGAGCACCGGCAGACCGCGGGCCTGCCGCCCTGGGAGATCGTCGGCCTGGAGGTCATCGACCGCGAGACCTACCACCAGCGGATCGCCGAGGGTTACGGACCGGCACCGGCGACTCCGGTCGGTATCCACCCCTACTGAGCGCCCCCGCGGGTCTGTCTCGGGGTGTGAAATGAACGCTGGACCGCCGTCGCGGGCGCACTACCCTTCTTTGCATGACCTCGCTCTCGCCGTACGACTCCATGACCCCGGTCACCCAGGCCGCCTACCGCGCCAAGGCCGCCGCCGCCGACCTCGCCCCGCTGCCCCGGGCCGAGAAGGACGACGCGCTGCTCGCCATCGCGGACGCCCTGGAGGTCCGGACGAGTGAGATCGTCGAGGCCAACGCCAAGGACATCGCCAAAGCCCGCGAGGCCGGCACCAGCGAAGCGATCATCGACCGGCTGACCCTGACGCCGGAGCGCGTGCGCACCATCGCCTCCGACGTGCGGGACGTCGTCGCGCTGCCCGACCCGGTCGGCGAGGTCGTCCGCGGCTCCACCCTCCCCAACGGCATCGACCTGCGCCAGGTCCGCGTTCCGCTGGGCGTCGTCGGGATCATCTACGAGGCCCGCCCGAACGTCACCGTGGACGCCGCCGCCCTCTGCCTGAAGTCCGGCAACGCCGTGCTGCTGCGCGGCTCGGCCTCGGCGTACGAGTCGAACAGCGCGCTCGTCCGGGTGATCCGCGACGCCGTGGGCGGGGCCGGGCTGCCCGCCGACGCCGTGCAGCTGGTGCCCGGCGAGAGCCGGGAGAGCGTGCGCGAGCTGATGCGGGCCCGCGGCCTGGTCGACGTACTGATCCCGCGCGGCGGCGCCTCGCTGATCCAGACCGTCGTCTCCGAGTCGATCGTCCCCGTGATCGAGACCGGCACCGGCAACTGCCATGTCTACGTCGACGCCCACGCCGACCTCGACATGGCGATCGAGATCCTGATCAACTCCAAGGCCCAGCGCGTCAGCGTCTGCAACGCCGCCGAGACCCTCCTCGTCCACCAGGACATCGCCCCCGAGTTCCTGCCGCGCGCCCTGGACGCCCTCGCGGAGGCCGGCGTGACCGTGCACGCGGACGAGCGGGTGATGGCGTACGCCAAGGACTCCGAGGCCACCGTCGTCGAGGCCACGGCGGAGGACTGGGAGACCGAGTACCTCTCGTACGACATCGCCGCCGCGGTCGTGGACTCGCTGGACAGGGCCGTCGAGCACATCCGGTTGTGGACCTCCGGCCACACCGAGGCCATCGTCACCACCTCGCAGCAGGCCGCCCGTCGCTTCACCCAGCTGGTCGACTCCACGACCGTCGCGGTGAACGCCTCCACCCGCTTCACCGACGGCGGCCAGTTCGGCTTCGGCGCCGAGATCGGCATCTCCACGCAGAAGCTGCACGCCCGCGGCCCGATGGGGCTGCCGGAGCTGACCAGCACGAAGTACATCGTCACCGGGGACGGGCACGTACGGCGCTGAGCCGCGCCGCCTCTCGCGCGAGTGAACGGGGCGCCTCCAAGGACATCGGGGGCGCCAGGCGCGCGGCCAGGGCATATGCGTCCGACACGCGCCCCCTGCTGCATCCGTGCCCCGGGGCCCTGGCCCACAAGAGACGTCTCACAAGGCAGATGAATTTCCATACCGTCTGCCCAAATTGACCCCCCACGACTACTCTGGATCCCGTGCCGGAGGACGTGGGGGGCACGCCGTTCCCTGACGGCTGGGAGCCCGACGACGACCACGACCGCGGGGTGTCGGACGAAGAGTTCGCCTCCGTGGTCTTCGACGAGGCCTTCGTGCAGGCGGCCGTGGTGCACGAGCCGACCGCCGTCGAGCGCCTCCTGGCCGCCGCCCAGGCGAGAGCGGAGGCCTCCGAGGCGGAAGCGCGCCGGGCACACGGCCGGGGCGAGCGGTACGGCGAGGGGTACGGCCCCAACGACCGCGCCGGTTTCGGCCATGATCCCGAGCTGGACGATCTGGACGACACGGACGACCTCGAAGGCCGCTACGGCGCCCCGGGCACATACGGCAAGCAGGTCCGCTGGCATCGTCCCGTCGCCTGGGTGCTCGCCGTGGTGATGGGCATCGGCATGGTCGCGCTCGCTTTCGCGGCGGTCTACCGCGGCGCCTCCTCCGGCAGCCGGGACCAGGTCCCGCCACCCGCGTCCACCGGGCTGGAACAGGGCAGCGGAGCGGCCCCCTCCGTCTCCGCCGAGTACTCCCCGCCGGCCGTCCCGGCGACCCCGCGCACGCCCTGAACGGGCCTGATCCAAGGCCTGAGCCTTGCTGAGCGCAGCGTGACCATCCTGGTGAGAACCTGTCAGAACTTGTCGTGTACCAGGGCGTTTACCGGGGCTTCCGGCGACCTACCCTGAAGATATGGGAGGGCCTGCGGACCCACCCGAGGGGGCACCCGAGGGCGGCCCCGGAGGTGGAGAGGACGAATACCGATCCGTCGTGTTCGACGAGTCGTTCGTGCGCGCTGCCCGCCTCCAGGAGTTCTCCGCGCAGGAGCGCCTGAGCGACCACGCGCCCGCTGTACGGCGCCGTCCACCGCTGCGCCGGGGACTGTCCCGGCAAGCACTGATCCTCGTCCTGTTGATCGCCGTGGCCTTCGGTACGGCGATCTACATGGGGGTGCGGCATCCCTACCAGAGCCCCGCCGGCTCCGGGCCGCCCGCCGAACCCCTGCGGATGACCGTCATCCCGCTCGCCCCGGAGGGCGAGGTGCCCGGGGCGGCCGACCCCGACCAGCTGTACGCGCACAGCCCGGCCGCGCAGTTCCGGATCGGGGCGGAGGGCATACCGCTGCCGGCCGCGCGGCGTACCGCGCACTTCTCGGACAGCCAGGTGACGACCGCGCTGAGCATCGCGAAGGACTACATCGTGCGGTCCGCGCTGTATCCGGAGGTGCTCACCGGGGACCAGGTCCGGCCGGTCCGGGTGCTGCTCGACCCCGATCAACTGGACCAGTTCGACCAGAGCTTCAGGCAGCCGGCCGCGGACGGGCGGCACGCGCCGACCGGGTGGCTGGTTCGCTTCGACCCCACTCAGGCGAAGCTGGCCGATCGCGGGGTCCGGGTCCAGGGCACGCTCCAGGCCGCCGAGACCGACTCCGCGACCCTTGAGGTCACCGGGGACCACACGTTCGTATATGCCCTGAGGGCGGTGCGGGCCGGTGCCGGCGAGAAGGTGCCCGAGGCGTCGCTGTTCACGGTGCGGCGGGAGCTGCACTTCCGCTTCGACCGCGAGGACCTGCGTCTGCACCAGGCCCAGCTGGTCGTCTCCTATGTCCAGGCGGGCCCCCTGTCCTGCGCCGAGGACTCCACGAACCGCCTGCACCCGCTGCTGGCGGGCCAGACCGCGAAGGAAGGCGGCCCGGCGGGCACGGACCCCTACGCCACGGGCGGAGCGACGGCACTGTGCGGCTCACTGGCGACGGGCGCCCAGCCGAAGGTGTGAGCCGGGCGTGTAGCCGGGTGTGTGAGCGAGTCTGAGCTCGGCGTGTGTGAGCCGGGCGTGTGAGCCGAGAGGGTGAGTCGGCGGGTGTATTGCGCTCCCCTCCGAGCCCTCGCACGGTCCAGTCGGCTGTCGGTCAGCTCTCGGTGCCGCCCTCGCCGCCGCCCTCGTCAGTCGTGTCCCGCCTCGGCTCCTCCTTGGCCGCCGGACCGCCGAAGCCCCGGCGTACCCGGCTGCCCAGATCGCCCGCGCCGCCGGCGATGTCCGTGACCAGCTTCATCAGGGGGTCCTTGGAGGACTTCACGTGATTGGCGTAATGGGACGCCGACTCGCGGAAGGAGTCGGTGACGGAGGTGTCCTTGTCCTCCGAACGGCGCGGGTAGTGGCCGTCCATGATCCGCTGGTAGTCCCGGGACTCGGCCCACTTCTTCAGCTCGGCCGCGCGGACCGTGGTGAAGGGGTGCGAGCGGGGCAGGACGTTCAGGATCTTCAGGACCGAGTCACGCAGGTCGCCGCCCGCCTCGTACTCCTCGGCCTGCTTCAGGAACGCGTCCACGTTCATCTGGTGCAGATGGTGGCCGCCGGCCAGCTTCATCAGGCCGCGCATCGAGGACTGGAGGTCCTGGCCGACGAGAAGCCCGGCGCGGTCGGCCGAGAGCTCCGACTTGCGGAACCACTCCCGCAGCGCCGTCACGATCGCCATGATCGCGATGTTGCCCAGCGGGATCCAGGCGATCCGGACGGCGAGGCTGGTCAGGAACAGCAGGATCGTGCGGTACACCGAGTGGCCGGAGAGGGCGTGGCCCACCTCGTGGCCGATCACCGCCCGCATCTCCTCCTCGTCGAGCAGCTCCACCAGACCCGTCGTGACCACGATGATCGGCTCGTCCAGGCCGATGCACATCGCGTTCGGCACCGGGTCCTGGTTGACGTACATCGGCGGGACCTTCTCCAGGTCCAGGATGTAACAGGCGTCCCGCAGCATGTCGTTGAGGTGCGCGAACTGCTGGTCCGACACCCGGACGGAGTCGGACAGGAACAGCAGCCTGAGGCTGCGCTCGGGCAGCAGACCGCTCAGCGCCTTGAAGACCGTGTCGAAGCCGCTGAGCTTGCGCAGGGCCACCAGGGCCGAGCGGTCGGCCGGGTGCTCGTACGCACGCGAGGAGATCCCCGGGAAACGCCTGCGCTGCCTGCTGGGTACGTTCTCCTGCCCGCTGTGCTCGTGGCCGTCGGACATGTCTTCCCCCAAGTGCGTGTGGATGGCTCTCTGCCGACCCTTTGCGGAGCCTTGTTCCGCCCTTTGCGCCCCCGAAGCAGAGCCCAGCCTAGGCGGAGTTACCGTGGACGGGCACTACAGCGAAGGAGTTCCGCGTCATGGAGCACAACCCCGCAGCCGACTGGCTGACCGAGGCCGCGAAGGCCGCCGAGCAGCAGGGGCCGGGAAATCTGCTCCGGGTCGTACTGATCGTGATGGTCGTGGGCTGTGTGCTGACCGCGTGGTTCCTGCTGCGGGGCTACAGGCGGAAGGACGACTGAGCCCCCGGGAAGGTTCCCCACCGGTTCTCGGCGGTGCCCCAACGGTGGAGTCGGCGTGATCGCCGTCATGGCGCCCGCTTACGATGAGCCGACATCTTTATCCCGCCCACACCGATAGGTCACGCCGAAGATGAGCTTCCACAGCGCAGCTGCCCAGTTGGTCACCCTCGCCGCCGAGGGCGAGGAACACGGCGGCAACCACAACAGCATCAGCCCCCTGGCCACCGGCGGCGGCGCGTTCATCATCCTGCTGCTCCTGCTGTGGATCACCACCCGCTTCAACCGCGACCGCTGAGCCCCGGCCGGTCCCCTCGCTCCGCCCGGACGGCTGTCGGCCGGAGCTCTCAGGCGGGGCCGGTAGGGTCTGCACGCATGGGAGAGCAGGACATGCCTACCGGCCCCGGAAACGGCCCGACGAACTCCGGCAAGCGCCGCATCGGCGTCATGGGCGGAACGTTCGACCCGATCCACCACGGCCACCTGGTCGCGGCCAGCGAGGTCGCCGCGCGGTATCACCTGGACGAGGTCGTGTTCGTACCGACCGGCCAGCCGTGGCAGAAGAGCCACCGGCATGTCTCCCCGGCCGAGGACCGCTATCTGATGACGGTCATCGCCACCGCAGAGAACCCGCAGTTCTCCGTCAGCCGCATCGACATCGACCGCGGCGGCCCGACGTACACCGTGGACACGCTGCGCGACCTGCGCGCGCTCAACCCCGACACGGACCTCTTCTTCATCACCGGCGCCGACGCCCTCGCCCAGATCCTGACCTGGCGGGACTCGGAGGAGCTCTTCTCCCTGGCGCACTTCATCGGGGTCACCCGGCCCGGCCACCACCTCAACGATCCCGGGCTCCCGGAAGGCGGAGTCTCGTTGGTCGAGGTTCCCGCGCTGGCCATCTCGTCCACCGATTGCCGCGCGAGAGTCGCGAAGGGAGATCCCATCTGGTATCTGGTGCCCGACGGAGTCGTGCGCTACATCGACAAACGTGAGCTGTACCGCGGCGAGTGAGGCGAGTGAGCCGAGAGGGGCTACCGGTGAACGACCGATACGACGCGGGGGCGGCAGGACACGGATCCGACCAGTACGAACTGGTCGGATACGACGAGTACGGGCGGCCGGTGTACCGACAGGTACAGCAACAGCAGCCGCCTCAGCAGCAGCAGTACGACCCCTACGCACAGCAGGGGTACGGCTACGACCCGTACGCGACCGGCCGACAGCAGCCGGTCCCGCCGTACGACCCCTACGGCAGTGGTGACACCGGCCGGCAGCCGGCCGCGCCCTCCTACGACGGGTACGGCACCGGCACCCACCAGCAGCAGGGCGGCGCGCACTCGCCGCCGTACGACCCGTACGGCCGTACCGCCACCAGCGGTCAGCAGCACCGTGTGGCCGAGCAGACCGCCTACATCCCGCAGCAGGCCGGGCCGGTCGAGGAACCCCTGACCCAGGACCGCGCGGGGCGCGACTTCCACACCGAGCAGTTCGCCTTCGTCGAGGAGCCCGACCAGGACTCCGAGGACGTCATCGACTGGCTGAAGTTCACCGAGAACCGCACCGAGCGCCGCGAGGAGGCCCGGCGACGGGCACGCGCGCGTGTGATCGCCCTCGTGGTCGTGCTGTCGCTCGTCGCGGTCGGTGGCGTCGGCTACCTCTGGTACGCCGGGAAGCTGCCGGGACTGTCGTCGTCGGACGAGAAGACCGGCACCGACACGGCCGTGGGCGCCCAGCAGCGGGACGTGATCGTCGTACACCTGCACAACACCAAGAAGGGCGGCACCTCCACGGCGCTGCTCGTCGACAACACCACCACCAAGCAGGGCACGACCGTCCTGCTGCCCAACTCCCTCGCCATGTCCGGCGACGACGGCACCACGACCACCCTCGCCAAGTCGGTCGACGACGACGGCTCCTCCGGCACGCGCGACGCGATCGACACCGTCCTCGGCACCGAGATCCAGGGCACCTGGCGGCTGGACACCCCGTATCTGCAGAACCTCGTCGACCTGGTCGGCAACATCGAGGTCGACACCGACACCGACGTGCCCGACCCGGACGCCAAGTCCAAGGGCAGCGCACCCCTCGTCCGCAAGGGGAAGGCCCAGACCCTCAGCGGCAAGACGGCCGTCGCCTACGCCACCTACCAGGCCTCCGGCGAGGCGCAGAGCGCCCAGCTGCAGCGGTTCGGGCAGGTCATGCAGGCCGTGCTGCGCAAGATGACGTCGGACACCCAGGGCGCGACCACCACCGTGCAGACGCTCGGCATGATCATCGAGCCGCCGCTGACCGACAAGGACCTCGGCGCCTTCCTCGCCAGGCTCGCCGACCTCGCCAAGGGCGGCGACTACAAGACGGCCCTGCTGCCGGTCCAGGCCGACGGCACGCTCAGCGCCCAGGCGAGCGCCCAGGTCGTCAAGGACGTCCTCGGCGGCACCGCCAAGAGCCCCGACAAGGGCGCCGCCGTCCGGGTGTCCGTCCGCAATGCCAGCGGCGTCAAGGACAACTCCGGCAAGGCCCGCGTGGTCCTGCTGAACGGCGGCTTCACCTTCCTGGAGGGCGGCACGGCGTCCGCCGCGGCCACCTCGAAGGTCCTGTACGCCGACGCCGCCGACAAGGACAACGCCACCGAGGTCGCCAAGACCCTGGGCCTGTCCGCCGGAGCGGTCACCAAGGGTGAGGTGTCCGGGAACGCCGACGTCCAGGTGGTCCTGGGACAGGACTACGAACCCTCGTCCTGACAGCCGCAGCCCGCACATCACCGCAGGCCACCCCATGTGAGCCGGTAATCACGTGGGGTGCTGTCACTGGTCCGTGAGACCCTTGAGGTCGAGTGAAGCCAAGTGTCCGCCGATCGAAAGCCTTGCAGTGACCGCTACCGACCGTTCCCTTGAGCTCGTCAACGCCGCCGCCCAGGCGGCCGCCGACAAGCTCGCGCACGACATCATCGCCTACGACGTCAGCGACGTCCTGTCGATCACGGACGCCTTCCTGCTGGCCTCCGCGCCCAACGACCGCCAGGTCAAGTCGATCGTCGACGAGATCGAGGAGCGGCTCCAGAAGGAGCTCGGCGCCAAGCCGGTGCGCCGCGAGGGCGACCGCGAGGCCCGCTGGGTCCTGCTCGACTACGTCGACATCGTCGTGCACGTCCAGCACAGCGAGGAGCGTGTCTTCTACGCCCTGGAGCGGCTGTGGAAGGACTGCCCCGAGCTGGAGCTGCCCGACGACGCCAAGGCCACCCGCGGCAAGGCCGCGGAGCACGCCGAGCTCAAGGCCGCCGAGGAGGCCGCCGAGCTGGGCGGTGAGTGGCGATGAGCACCAGCGGCGACGTGCTCGCGGGCAAGGCCGGCCGGGGCCGCCGCGTCATCCTGTGGCGGCACGGCCAGACGTCCTGGAACGTGGAGCGCCGCTTCCAGGGTTCCACCGACGTCGCCCTCACCGAGGCGGGCATCTCCCAGGCCCGCCGCGCCGCGCGGCTGCTCGTCAACCTCAAGCCGGACGCGATCATCGCCTCCGACCTCCAGCGCGCCGCCTCCACGGCCGCCGAGCTGGCCGGACTCACCGGCCTTGAGGTGACCCACGACGAGGGCCTGCGCGAGACCTACGCGGGCGTCTGGCAGGGCCTGACGCACGAGGAGATCATCGCCAGGTACGGCGAGGAGTACGCCGCGTGGAAGCGCGGTGAGCCGGTGCGCCGCGGTGGCGGCGAGCTGGAGACCGAGGTCGCCGACCGCGCCGCGCCCATCGTGCTCCGGCACGCCGAGAAGCTCCCCGACGACGGCACGCTCGTCGTGGTCAGCCACGGCGGCACGATCCGTACGACCATCGGCCGCCTCCTCGGCCTGGAGCCCCGGAACTGGGAGAGCCTCGGCGGACTCACCAACTGCTGCTGGTCCGTCCTGGGCGAGGGCGCCCGCGGCTGGCGCCTGCTGGAGCACAACGCCGGCACCCTGCCGGAACCGGTTCTGGGCGACGACGACTGACGCCGGCCCGGATTTCACTTTCTGGCAGGTCGCAGGCTAAAGTTCTTCTTGTTCGCCCCGCTGAGCGGGGAGGAACCAGGGGCTATAGCTCAGTTGGTAGAGCGCCTGCATGGCATGCAGGAGGTCAGGAGTTCAATTCTCCTTAGCTCCACAGCGAGACAACAAGATCCCGCCGATCGCTTCGATCGGCGGGATCTTCTGGTATACGGCAAAGTGTTCGGGTCCGGCTTGAGTCGCTCGGGCCTCGCGGGCGTATACCTCTCAGGAGGCGCTCTGGGGTGCGTGTTCGCACGGTTCGTACGGCAGCGGAGGCTGCCGTGTCCGGACTGGTACTGAGGCGTCGCTGACCGTATTGGTCCGGCCGTGGCAGAATCAAACGGCCGGAAGGGGGCGCGGCCCGACGGGAGGGAGTGGTGATGCCTGCGAGCATCTTCGAAGAGGTCGGTCGCCTCTTCGAAGCAGCGTTGACACGGGACACGATCACCCGCCTCAGCTGTCCTTCCTGCGGATCCGCCCATGTCGCCCAGCTCCTCGGGGACAACGGCGGAATTTCCTACGTGTGCACGGCCTGCGGCCACATCTGGAGCTGATCGATGGGTGCACACAGGCGAAAGTGCGACTGGTGCGGCAGCGGTACGCCGATCGTCCGTGACATGGAACCGGTGAACCCCGACTACCAGTACTGGTGCGAGGAATGCGCGCGGGCGCTGATCATAAAAGGCGACCCGATCGAGACGTACCGTGAACTTGAGGGCGAACCGATCTACGGCCGCCTCCTCGAAGAGCACTGCACACTCAAGCGTTTCTATTCCTTCGTCACGGCTTGACGCGCGCCGTCCCATAAGGGCGGACAGCGGCAACTCGACGCCGTTCTGATGTAGCTCGTGTCGCCCCGGGCAGCGAACGGCGGGTAGGTGGTGGGGGGGGGGGGGGGGGCGGGGGGGGGGTGGGGGGGTGGCGGGGGCGCGCTCTCGATCGGGATATTTGTGGTGTGTGGGGGGGGGGGTGGTCTGTTGTGT
>NZ_JBHYJA010000039.1:48018-72368 GCF_042740355.1 Streptomyces sp. NPDC059010 | reverse complement strand
CCTCCGCAGACTTTCTCTTGAGTTTGTGTTGGGGGGGGGGGCGGGGGGCGTGGGGGGGGGGGGGGGGGGGGGGGGGGGGGGCCCGCGGGGGCGCGCCCCCCCCCCCCCCCCCCGCGGTCACGGAATCCGACATTAGTGGACGTAATGGGGTGGGGCGGAAACGATTTGGTGCTGCACTGGGTCGACCGGTAATGTTGGCGTCGCCGCCGGGGAAACCGGGCGGACCAAAGCACGGGGCTATAGCTCAGTTGGTAGAGCGCCTGCATGGCATGCAGGAGGTCAGGAGTTCAATTCTCCTTAGCTCCACAGCAAGATCTCGCCGGGTCGAATCGACCCGGCGAGATCTTTTTGATTCGCGGAAACCACTGGTCTCAGGGGTCGTTGGGGGACGGCGGCCGGGAAGCGAACGAGGGGCCGTCCGGGTGGACGGCCCCTCCGCGCGTGCGTGCCGGGCTTCAGCGGCCCAGGGCGCGCCTGCCGCGGCCCTGGGAGAGGACCGGCAGGTTGCGGGACGACTCCTGTCCGCGCGTGTCCTCCTCGATGCGCAGGGCGAGGGCCGGGCAACGGCGCACCGCGCGCAGGGCCTTGGCCTCGGCGTAGCGCGGGACCATCGCCTGGGCGACGGTCGGGAAGCCGTCGGCGCCGAGTTGGAAGACCTCCGGGAGGATGTCGGCGCACAGGCCGTGGCCCCGGCACAGCGTCCAGTCGACGTAGATCTTCTGGCGGCTGGGGCCGTTCTCCTCGTCCTCGGCGCCGCCTGGGATGCCCGAGGGGGCCCTGCCGCCCTCGAAGAGCGGCAGAACGCCCTCCACGGGCCGTCCGCAGCCGTTGCCGAGGACGTGGGCCGCGAGGTCGTCGGTGAACGCCTTGATGGTCGACTCCAGGAACATCGCGGAGCCGTCCGGGTGCGAGCACGCGCCGCGCCGCTTCACGTTCTTGGCGACCTGCTTGAGGGCCTCCAGGGCGGCCGGGCCGCCGCCGTTGAGGATGTCCTCCATGCCGCGCGCTGCGGCCGGCAGCCCGAGGTAGCAGGGCCCGCACTGGCCCGCGCTCTCCTCGGCCAGCCACTGCGCCACCCGCAGCGACTCGCCCAGTGGGCAGGTCTCCTGAGTGATCGGCAGGATCGCGCCGGCGCCGAGCGCGCCGCCCACCGCGTCCAGGGAGTTGCGCGAGACGATCGCCTCATTGACCGTCGCCGCGTCGATCCACTTGCCGTGATAGCCGCCGGTCAGCACGCCCTGGGGGACGGGTGGGGCGCCGGCGAGCTGAAGGACGTAGCGCAGGGGCACTCCGGTCGGGACCTCGATGACCATGGGCCGCGCCACCGCGCCGGAGACCGTGAGCATGACGGTGCCCGGCTCGTCGTACAGGCCGGTGTTGCCGTAGCGCTCGGGCCCGATGCGGGCGGCGATGGCGAGCTGTGCGAACGTCTCGGCGTTCGACAGCAGGGTGGGGGCGCCGCCGACGCCGTTCTGCGAGGCGCTGACCTTGCGGCCGGGCGGGATCGCCGGGCCGCCGTCGATCGAGCGGATCAGGGAGGCGGCGGCGCCGGTGACCATGCGGACCGGGTTGCGCTGTACGAACGCGCGTAGCGCGGAGCGGCGGCTGTTGCTGAGGCCGCGTTCGGCGAGGGCGGCCTCCATGGAGCGCTGGGTCGATTCCCGGGTGACCCCCACCACGAGCGTGCGGGCACCCAGGGCCTCGGCGCACAGCAGCGCGCCGTCCAGGATGAGATGCGGGGCACGGTTGATCATCACCGTGTCCTTGCGGCAGGCCGGCTCGTCCTCACTGCCGTTGACCACGACGACCGGCCGTACGCCGCGCTTGATCGCGGCCTCGGCGACCGAGCGCAGTTTCTTGTGGAAGGGGAAGCCCGCGCCGCCGCGGCCCTTCAGGTTGATGTTCTCGGCGAGCTTCGCGAGTTGCTCGCCGCCCATCGGTTCGAGCGGCCCGTGCACCTTCAGATGCATGGGCAGATCGAGTCTTTCGACAAGGTCGAAGCCCGACGTGAGCTGAGGAAGACCGACTACGCGGACCTCGGGTACGTCGGGCAGGGCCTCGTTCACTTAAAGCCTCCGGAAGGCGTGTTCCAAGGTTCGCCCGAACCCGGTGCGTCGAAGTCGTAGGACGTACCGGGGAATGTTTCAGTGGCGGGACCGCTGTTGTTGTACGTGTCGTTCTGGTTGTACGTACCGAAGACGGCGTTTGTCTCAGCGGTGTCGTACACATCACTGGAGCCGTAGCCCGCAGCGCCGGAGCCGTAGCCCTGGGTGCCCGCGTCGCCGTAGACCGGGATGTTGTATCCCGTGTCGTTGAGCGGGTCGTAGGCCGACGGGGGTGCCTCGCCCACGGGCGGCGGGGAGGGGATGGGCCAGTTGCCCGTGCTGCTGCCCGCGCCGCCGTCGACGCGCGGGATGGCCTCGGTCGGCTGCATGTCCAGGGGCATGTCCATGCGGGAGGTCTGGTCGGCGTACGGCTGCTGCTGCCCGCGGGAGCGGGGGGAGACGGCGCGGTAGGCGGCGGCGAAACCGCCCGTGGACTCGGCGGCCGAGGGGGCCTGGGAGGGCATGCCGGGCAGCGGGCCGGTCCGCTCGTCGCGTGACGGCCGGTCATCGCGGGAGCCCCGCGCCGGGCGGTCACCGCGCGCGCCCCGCGTCGGGCGCTGGTTCTCGTAGCCGGGCAGGGAGGACCCGGACGCCGCCCGGACGCGGCTCTCCTCCAGGTCCTCGCGGGCGCCCGGCTCGTTGCCGATGATCTGGGCGAGCCGGTCGGCGACCTTGCGCTTGACCGGGCGCGGGGAGGCGCGCAGCGCGAGGGCCGCGGCGACGGCGACGACACAGAGTTCGTAGCTGACCATGAAGAACGTCTTCGCCGGGCGGCCGGCGAACAGGCCGTGGATCAGGGCCGCGCACCAGGCCGGGTAGGCCAGCATGTGCATCGCGCGCCAGCGGGCGGCGACCGGGGCGGGGGAGGCGAACTGGTTGCGCAGGGCGCCGGTGATGCCCACGAAGATCATGAGCAGGGCGGCCAGGGAGCCCAGGCCGATGAGGAAGGCGCTGCCCGGGATCTCGTTGCCGCCGAAGAACACCAGGCTGAACGGGATCAGCGCGGCAGTCAGGGTGGCGTGGTCCAGGGCCAGCTTGACGCCGATGTGCACCAGGAGGAACGCGATCGAGCCCACGGCGGTCACCCGGTGGATGCCCTGCGCGATGATCCGCTGGCGGGTGTTGAGGATCATCCGGTCCTGGGCGACGAGGCCCCAGATCACCGAGCAGGTGAGGCAGACGAGCGACAGGACGCCGGCACCGAAGTTGAGGAACTCCTGGAGCCAGGTACCGCCGAGCAGCACGACCAGGGGTATGAGCAGCAGAAGAGCAGCGGTCGCTATCCCGTAGGCCGACCGGCCCGGTTTGGGGAGCGAACTGTTACTACGACGAGGGTTCATGGGGGCAACTCCGAGCGGTTCGGGAAGGCGGTCCCGTTGCCGCACTCTAAGTGGCTCCATACCGAGGGGTACGGCGTTTGAGTTATTGCGTTGTTATCTAGGGACTGCGGGGGACGGGTGATGTCCCTTAGTGACTGTTACGCCAGGTAACAATTGAACGTTGTTCAGCTTTTCGATGTCTTCACAACTCTCAGGTACGCAACCCGGGGCACGGTTGTTCATGTGCGCCCCCGTAAAAAGCCCGCCCGCGCCCCCACCGGAAGCCCGTCGCGACCCGCTCCGGCGCTGCGGTACCCTGACGCCATGCGTGCCGTACGCCTTCTGCTTAGCGGGCCGCGCTGATCAGTCCCGACCACCGGGCGAATCGGATGGTCGGAATCGGCGCGGCGTCCCCTCCTGTGCGAGGGGATTTTTCGTTTCCAGAGAACCGCAGCCGCCGGCAGAGACGATCGATGGAGCTTTGAGGATCATGAGCGAGACGAACCCCGCTGCCACCGCCGAGGTGGCCGCGCCGCACCGCTACACGGCGGCCATGGCCGCCGACATCGAGGCACGCTGGCAGGACTTCTGGGACGCCGAGGGCACGTACGCCGCGCCGAACCCGAAGGGTGACCTGGCGGGCGACCCCGCGGTCGTCGCCCGGCCCAAGAAGTTCATCATGGACATGTTCCCGTACCCCTCCGGTGCGGGCCTGCACGTCGGCCACCCCCTGGGCTACATCGCCACCGACGTCTTCGCGCGTTTCCAGCGCATGACCGGCCACAACGTCCTGCACACCCTGGGCTTCGACGCCTTCGGCCTGCCCGCCGAGCAGTACGCCGTGCAGACCGGCACGCACCCGCGTGTCTCCACCGAGGCCAACATCGAGAACATGAAGGCCCAGCTGCGCCGGCTGGGCCTGGGCCACGACAAGCGCCGGTCGTTCGCCACGATCGACCCGGACTACTACAAGTGGACCCAGTGGATCTTCCTGCAGATCTTCAACTCCTGGTACGACGACGAGGCGAAGAAGGCCCGCCCGATCGCCGAGCTGGTCGCGCAGTTCGAGTCCGGTGAGCGAGCGGTGCCGGGAGCCGACGGTGGCACGCGCGCGTGGAGCGAGCTGAACGCCGCCGAGCGCGCCGACGTCCTGGGCGGATACCGCCTGGCGTACGCCTCCGACGCGCCGGTCAACTGGTGTCCCGGCCTGGGTACCGTGCTGGCCAACGAGGAGGTCACCGCCGAGGGCCGCTCCGAGCGCGGCAACTTCCCGGTCTTCAAGGCCAAGCTGCGCCAGTGGAACATGCGGATCACCGCGTACGCCGACCGGCTGCTGGACGACCTGAACGAGCTGGACTGGCCCGAGGCCATCAAGCTGCAGCAGCGCAACTGGATCGGCCGCTCCGAGGGCGCCCGCGTCGACTTCCCGATCGACGGCGAGCGCATCACCGTCTTCACCACCCGCCCCGACACCCTGTTCGGTGCGAGCTACATGGTGCTGGCGCCCGAGCACCCGCTGGTCGACAAGTTCACCCCGGACGCCTGGCCCGAGGGCACCCACGAGGTGTGGACCGGCGGTCACGCGACCCCGGCCGAGGCGGTCGCCGCCTACCGCGCGCAGGCCGCCTCCAAGTCCGACGTCGAGCGCCAGGCCGAGGCCAAGGACAAGACCGGCGTCTTCATCGGCTCGTACGCCACCAACCCGGTCAACGGCGAGCAGGTCCCCGTCTTCATCGCCGACTACGTCCTGATGGGCTACGGCACCGGCGCGATCATGGCCGTACCCTGCGGCGACCAGCGTGACTTCGAGTTCGCGCGCGCCTTCGAGCTGCCGATCCACTGCATCGTCGAGCCGACCGACGGCCGCGGCACGGACACCTCCACCTGGGAGGACGCCTTCTCGTCGTACGACGCGAAGATCATCAACTCCACCGCCGAGGGCATCTCCCTGGACGGCCTGGGCGTCGCCGAGGCCAAGGCGCGCATCACCGAGTGGCTGGAGCGGTCCGGCGTCGGCGAGGGCACGGTCAACTTCCGGCTGCGCGACTGGCTGTTCAGCCGTCAGCGCTACTGGGGCGAGCCCTTCCCGATCGTCTACGACGAGGACGGCATCGCCCACCCGCTGCCCGAGTCGATGCTGCCGCTGGAGCTGCCCGAGGTCGAGGACTACAGCCCGCGCACCTTCGACGCGGACGACGCCGACACCGAGCCCGAGACGCCGCTGTCGCGCAACGAGGACTGGGTCAACGTCACGCTGGACCTGGGCGACGGCCCGAAGCGGTACCGGCGCGAGACCAACACCATGCCCAACTGGGCCGGCTCCTGCTGGTACGAGCTGCGCTACCTGGACCCGCACAACAGTGAGCAGCTGGTCGACCCCGAGATCGAGCAGTACTGGATGGGCCCGCGCGAGGGCCAGCCGCACGGCGGCGTCGACCTGTACGTCGGCGGCGCCGAGCACGCCGTGCTGCACCTGCTGTACGCACGCTTCTGGTCCAAGGTCCTGTTCGACCTGGGGCACGTCTCCTCCGCGGAGCCGTTCCACAAGCTGTTCAACCAGGGCATGATCCAGGCCTATGTCTACCGCGACAGCCGTGGCATCGCGGTGCCGGCCGCCGAGGTGGAGGAGCGCGACGGCACCTACTACTACCAGGGCGAGCAGGTCTCCCGGCTGCTGGGCAAGATGGGCAAGTCCCTGAAGAACGCGGTCACTCCGGACGAGATCTGCGCCGAGTACGGCGCCGACACGCTGCGCCTGTACGAGATGGCGATGGGCCCGCTGGACGTCTCCCGGCCGTGGGACACGCGCGCGGTGGTCGGTCAGTTCCGGCTGCTGCAGCGGCTGTGGCGCAATGTCGTCGACGAGACGACCGGTGCCGTGACGGTCGTGGACGCCGAGCCCGACGAGGACACGCTGCGTGCCCTGCACAAGGCGATCGACGGGGTGCGCGGGGACCTGGAGGGCATGCGGTTCAACACCGCGATCGCCAAGGTCACCGAGCTGAACAACCACCTGACCAAGGCGGGCGGCGCCGTTCCTCGCTCCGTCGCCGAGTCGCTGGTGCTGCTGGTCGCGCCGCTGGCCCCGCACATCGCCGAGGAGCTGTGGCGCAAGCTGGGGCGGACCGGCTCGGTGGTGCACGAGGACTTCCCGGTCGCCGACCCGGCGTACGTGGTCGACGAGACCGTGACGTGCGTCGTGCAGATCAAGGGCAAGGTCAAGGCCCGTCTGGAGGTCTCGCCCGCCATCTCCGAGGAGGAGCTGGAGAAGGTCGCGCTGTCCGACGAGAAGGTCGTGGCGGCGCTGGACGGGGCCGGGATCCGGAAGGTGATCGTGCGGGCGCCGAAGCTGGTGAACATCGTTCCGGCGTAGTTCCGGCGTTCGTTCTCGCGGCTAGGGGTGATCCCCTACGGGCAGGTTCGGGGTTCCTCTGGAACTCCGGGCCTGCCTGCTGCGTTTACCGTTGAAGAGTGATGTGGCGTGGCGTGGTGTCGCGCGATGTGGCATGGCGTGATGTCGCGTGCGCCGCGGCCGGCCGGAGGAGGAGCTCGTGGAAGCAGTGATCGCAGTCGTCGCCCTGCTCTTCGTGCTCTTCGTCGTGCTCGGTGCGTACGCCACGGTGAAGGTGGTCGGCGCCGCCAAGCGCCGCGTGGACGAGACGATCAACCACGCCCGGCGCACGGTCGAGGACCACACCCTGCGGGCCAAGTCCTTCGCCCAGCCGGGCGCGGCCGGCGAGCTCGCCCAGCTGCGCCTGAAACTGCGCACCTCCATGCGGGCCACCCAGGACGCACTGCAAGCCGACGCGGACAACGACGAGTCCCTCAAGGAGTCCCTCGGCCTCTTCCACCGCCTCAGCGCGCACGGACACGAACTGGACGCCGAACTGCGGCGCCTGGAGTCCGAGCCGGACCGCAGCAAGCTCGCCGCGCGCCTGCCCGACCTGCGCGAACGCACCGAGCGCATCGTCGAGTCGGCGGACTCACTGCGCTGGGCGGCCCGTGATCGGGCCCGCCGCTTCGCGGACGACGACCTGGACACCCTCAGCGCCCAGATCGACGTGGAGACCGGCGCCTTGCGGCACTGGCAGACGACCGAGCCTTCGGCGGCCCCGGAGTCCTCCGCGTCTTCGGCATCCTCGGCCGCGAAACCCTCGGCGCCCGGGCAGTCGTCGGAACGCCCGTCGGCGACACCGCCGCCGTGGCCGGAGGCCCCCGCCCCCGAAGCCGCCGCGACGGCCGAGCAGACCTGGCCGGACAGCCCTCAGAAGCAGCGGGCCGAGGAGCCCACGCGGCCCGCCATCAACCCGCCGGGGCCTCGGCAGACGTACCCCTGGCAGAAGAAACCCCGTCCCGAGAGCACGACTTGAGCCCGCGCGACCACGAGCCGCTCCGGTCAAGGCTTGACCGGCTGAGCGGGGTCGGGCTGCCGCCCGCGCGCTACGCCAGGTAACCTCCAGCTCATGTCCCGCCATGTCGCGATCGTCACCGATTCAACGGCCTACCTGCCGCCGCGGACGATGGAGCGCCACGGCATCACCGCGGTGCCCCTGACCGTGGTCCTCGGCGATCAGGCGCTGGACGAGGGCACCGAGATCTCGACCCGTTCCCTCGCCCAGGCGTTGCAGAAGCGACGCCCTGTCACCACCTCGCGCCCCAGCCCGCAGGTCTTCGCGGAGCACTACCGCAGGGTCGCCGAGTCCGGCGCCACCGGCATCGTCTCCCTGCACCTGTCCGCCGAGCTCTCCGGCACCTACGACGCGGCGGTTCTGGCGGCGCGCGAGGCGCCGGTGCCGGTGCGGGTGGTGGACACCGGGATGGTCGCCATGGCGCTCGGGTTCTGCGCCCTCGCCGCGGCCGAGGCGGCGGAGACGGGGGGCACGGTGGACGACGCCGTGACCGCCGCGGAGAAGCGGGCCGGGGCCACGGCCGCCTACTTCTACGTCGACACCCTCGACTATCTGCGCCGCGGTGGCCGTATCGGGGCCGCACAGGCCCTGTTGGGCTCCGCGCTCGCGGTGAAGCCGCTGCTGCAGCTGGAGGGCGGCCGGATCGGTCCCCTGGAGAAGGTACGGACGGCTTCCAAGGCGATCGCCCGCCTGGAGGAGATCGCGGCCGACCGGGCGGGCAGCGCGCAGGTCGACATCGCGGTGCACCATCTCGCCGCCCCCGACCGGGCGTCGGCGCTGGCGGATCGGTTGCGGGCCCGGGTGCCGGGGCTGGCCGATCTGCATGTGAGCGAGGTGGGGGCCGTGATCGGGGCGCATACCGGGCCTGGGCTGCTGGGGGTTGTGGTTTCGCCGCGGTGAGGGTTTGGGTGCGGTGAGGGCTCGCCGTGGTGACGGGCCGCCTCGGTGGTCGGTCACTCGTGTGGGTGGCGGAGTTATCCACAACTGGGCGGTAATCCCCGGGAATTGAGCAAGATCATCGCGGGTGTGCCGAGGTGTCCGATGCTCCTCGCATGGCACTTCGATCACGTACACATACCCGCCCAGTGAGGGCGACCAGTGGCCCTGGCCGGGGTCCCCACTCCGACGTCCGGGTCCGACAGCGACGACACATGCATGCTCGGGGCCGGGCACGGCACAGGTATGCGTCGGCGGAGGAGCTGCGGCGCCGGGCTGAGGTGATTTTCGCCGAACGGGCCGCCGAACGGGCCGGGGAGTGGGGGGAGTCGGGGGCGCAGGAGGAGCCTGCTCGGCGTGCCGGCGCCGGGGGACCGGAAGAGGATCTGAGGGGCGCGCCGGGTGGTGGTGAGGCGGTGGCCGCTGACGCCGGTGATTCCGAGGTCCGTGCCCCTGGTGCTGATGCCGGTGCCGGTGCCGGTGACTGGCGGGCCAGGACGCGGGCGCGGGTCGGGCCGGCGCTGCGGGAGCGGATGCCGCTGTGGTTGCAGGCGAGGTGTGGGCTGGAGCGGCGGAGCGTGGTCGCGCTCACCGTGGTGCTCGTCGTCGCCGCCGGGTTCGCCGTGCAGCACTTCTGGGCGGGGCGGGCACAGTCCGTGCGGGCGCCCGAGGTGGTGCGGGCCGCGGCCTCGTACGGGGGAGGGGAGCCCGGGGAGGAGACCGGGGCGGATACGTCGGCGGCCGGTGCTCCGGGTGCCGCGGGCACGGCCGCGCCCGAGATCGTCGTGGACGTCGGCGGCAAGGTGCGCGAGCCGGGGATCCATCGCCTCCCGGCGGGCTCACGTGTCGCGGACGCACTGCGCGCCGCCGGTGGAGTCCGCCCCGGCACGAACACCGACAGCCTCAACCGGGCCCGGTTCCTGGTGGACGGCGAGCAGGTGATCGTCGGCGCTCCGGGAGCCGTCCCCGGGGCGGCGCCCGGAGCGGGCTCGGGCTCGGGTCCGAGCGGTGCGGCGGCCGGTGCCGCACCCGCCGGGCCGGTCTCCCTCAACACGGCCACCGTCGACCAGCTGGACACTCTCCCGGGCGTCGGCCCGGTGCTGGCCCAGCACATCATCGACTACCGCAGCCGGCACGGCGGCTTCCGTTCGGTGGACGAGTTGCGGGAGGTCAACGGCATCGGCGACCGTCGTTTCGCCGATCTGCGGAATCTCGTACGGCCATGAGCCACGACCTCGGCACACCCGATCCCACGGCGGACCCCGCGCCCTCCCGCGCCGCCGTTCACGCCGCGTCCGGAAGCCGGCTCGGCGCGTCCCACCCCCGACAGGAAGGGCCGACGGACCTTCGACTGGTCCCACCTGCCCTCGCCGCGTGGGCGACGGCGGCGCTGATGCTGGACGCCTCGTCGGCGTGGGTGACCGGGGCGGCGGTCGTAAGCCTGGTCGCCGCAGGTGCCCTGCTGTTGCTGCGGCGAGATGGGGCCGGAGCCGGCCGAGCGCCCGCGCGACTCACCTGGCCGACCTGGTCGCGTGTCTCCGTCGCTGCCGTGCTGCTGTGCGTCGCGGCGGCCGCCGTCTCCGCCGGGCTGCACGGGGCCGATCTACGACGTGGACCGGTGCCGGGCCTGGCGCGGGAGTACGCCTCCGTGGCCGCCGAGGTCGAGGTCGCCTCGGATCCCCGGCTCACCAAGGCCCGGGTCAGCGGGAATCACATGGCACCGACGTCCGTGCTGTTCAACGCGGACGTGCGGCGCGTGGAGAAGGCGGACGGCGCGGTGGTGGTGACCCGGGCGCCGGTGTTGATGATCGTCGACGCGGCGCCGAGGTCCTCTGCAGCAGGCGAGGGACCGCCGATCAAGTCAGGTGCGGACCCGCTGACCGGATCTGCCGGCCACCATTCGCCCTGGCTGCGGCTCCTCCCCTCCACCCGCCTGCGCGTGAGCGCACACCTCGCTCCCACCCTGACGGAAGGGGACCGGATCGCCGCCGTACTGCGGGTGCGGGGCCAGTCGGCGCCGGAGGTGGTGGGGGAGCCGTCGGCGGCGCAGCGGCTGGCCGGGCGGTTGCGGGCCGGGCTGAGGGAGGCGACGGACGGGCTGCCCGCGGATGCGAGGGCGCTGCTGCCGGGGCTGGTCGTGGGCGACACCTCGCGGATCACCCCGGAGCTGGACGAGGCGTTCAAGGAGACCGACCTCGCGCACACGCTCGCCGTCTCCGGCAGCAACCTCACGATCATCCTCGCCCTGCTCGTCGGCCCACCCGGCCTGGCCCAGCGGGTCGAGCGCCGTGGCCTCGCGCCCCGTCTGGGCATCTCCCTGCGGACGACCGCGTTGCTCGGCGGAGGGCTCACCCTCGCGTTCGTCGTGGTGTGCCGGCCCGACCCGAGCGTGCTGCGGGCCGCGGCCTGCGGGGCCGTGGCGCTGCTGGCCCTGGCGACCGGACGCCGCAGATCGCTGATCCCGGCGCTGGCGACGGCCGTACTGCTGCTGGTGCTGTACGACCCATGGCTGGCCCGCAGTTACGGCTTCCTGCTCTCCGTCCTGGCCACGGGCGCCCTGCTCACCCTCGCGCCCCGCTGGAGCCGGGCGCTGCGCAAGCGCGGGGTGCCGCCGAGGCTGGCCGAGGCGCTGGCGGCCGCGGCTGCCGCGCAGGCGCTGTGCGCGCCGGTCGTGGCGGTGCTGTCGGCCCGGGTGAGCCTGGTGGCGGTGCCGTGCAATCTACTCGCGGAGTTCGCGATCGCACCGGCCACCGTGCTGGGCTTCGCGGCGCTGGCGACAGCACCGCTCGCGATGCCGGTGGCCAAGGTTCTGGCCTGGTGCGCGAGTTGGCCGACCGGATGGATCGCGGATGTCGCTCGAACCGGCGCCGCGCTGCCCGGGGCCGGGGTGGACTGGCCCGGCAGCTGGACGGGGGCGGCGCTGCTCGCCCTCGCCACGGTGGCCGTCCTGCTCGCCGGCCGACGGCTGTTGCGGCACCCCTGGTGGTGCGGTGCCTGCGGGGCGCTGCTTCTGCTGGTGGTCGTGCAGCCGCCGCCGCTGACCAGGGTGGTCACGGGGTGGCCGCCGCCCGGGTGGCGGTTCGCGATGTGCGATGTGGGACAGGGCGACGCGACGGTGCTCGCGGCGGGCGAGGGGACGGGCGTGGTCGTGGACGCCGGACCCGATCCGGCGCTGGTCGACCGGTGCCTGCGCACCCTCGGCATCAAGAGGATCCCGCTCGTCGTGCTCACCCATTACCACGCCGACCACGTGGCGGGCCTGCCCGGCGTGCTGCGCGGGCGTGCGGTGGGCGCGATCGAGACGACGGGGCATGAAGAGCCCGCGGACCAGGTGGAGTTCGTACGGAGGGAGGCGGCGGCCCGGCGCATTCCCGTGACGCGGGCCGCCGCCGGGGAGGAGCGGCGCACCGGCGCACTGAGCTGGCAGGTGCTGTGGCCGCCGCCGCACCCGGCACTGGCCCCGGACGGCCCGGACGGTCCGAACGACGCCAGCGTCAGCATGCTCGTCCGGTCGGCCGGACTGCGGCTCCTGCTGCTCGGGGATCTCGAACCTCCGGCGCAGCGGGCCCTGTTGAGATCGCCGGCCGGGGCGCTGCTGGGCGGAGTGGATGTGCTCAAGGTCGCCCACCACGGCTCGGCCTACCAGGACCCGGAGCTCATACGCAGGGCTGCTCCGCGACTGGCGCTGATCAGTTGCGGTGCGGACAACCCGTATGGGCACCCGGCTCCCGGCACCGTGGCGGCGCTGCGGGCGCAGGGTGCGGTGGTGCTGCGGACGGACGAGGACGGGGCGCTGGCGGTGGCGGGTGCGGGCGCCGAGCTGCGGGTGGCGGGAGACTGAGGTCATGGAATCCGTTGAGGTTGATGCCTATCTCCGCCGCCTTGGGGTCGAGCACCCGGCGTGGCCCACCGTGGATGTGCTGCGCGAGCTGCATCTGCGCCATCTGCAGACCGTCCCCTTCGAGAACCTGTCGATCCACCTCGGCGAGGAGATCGTCCTGGAGGAGAAGCGGGTGCTGGACAAGGTGGTGGGGGCGCGACGGGGTGGGTTCTGCTACGAACTGAACGGGGCGTTCGGGATGTTGCTCGGCGCGCTGGGCTTCGACGTGACGCTGCTCGCGGCGCGTGTCCACGGCAAGGAGGAACGGCTGGGGATTCCCTACGACCACATGGCGCTGAAGGTGCGCACGGTGGACGGGGGCGCGTGGTTGGCGGACGTCGGCTTCGGGGCGCACAGCCACTATCCGCTGGCGTTCGAGGCGCGGGGTGAGCAGGTGGATCCGGTGGGCGTGTTCCGGATCGTCGAGGCCGGCCCGGACCCGGCCGGGGTGCGCGGCGGGCATGACGCGGCCGACGCAGCGGACCTGGAGGTCGGCATGGACGGCAGACCGGAGTACCGGCTGGAGCGGCGGCCGCGGGTGCTCGGTGACTTCGTGGCCGGGGCGTGGTGGCACAGCACCTCGCCGGCCTCGCACTTCACCCAGTCGCTGGTGTGTTCGCGGGTGACCGAGGAAGGCGGGCGGATCACGCTCAGCGGCCGCACGTTCAAGACGACGGCGGCCGACGGGACACGTGAGGAGCGGGAGTTGGGCACGGACGAGGAGGTGCTGGGGGTGTACCGGGAGCGGTTCGGGATCGAGCTGGACCGGGTGCCGACGGTGCGGAAACCGAACCGGGACGGTTGATTCGGCCGCGGTCGACAGAGGTCACCGAGCGCCGACAGATGTTGCTCGTGCCAGGCCCCGGCGCGCACGCGTCACTCCTCGGTGCCTGAGAATTGCTCCGTGAGCGATGTGAGACATGTGCTGGTGCTACCCGATCGTGACGCGGCGGAGGAGGCCGCGGAGGCGCTCGGGGAGCGGTTCGGTATCGACGAGGAGCCCCGGCTGGTGCGGGACGCGCTGGCCGGCGAGGACGATGCCGAGGACGCCCAGTGGCTGGTGGTGCTGCGGGACGAGCAGGGGCGGCTGGATCCCGGGGAGCTGGATGAGTTCGCGGGGGAGTGGGACGGCTGGCGGGAGGAGCCGTAGCCGCAAGGGTGCGGCCCGACGGCTCCTCGGCGGTCAGCGCAGTCGTGCTGTGGCGAGGTGGACGGTGAAGGCACAGGGGACGAGCCCCTCCGGCGTCGTCAAGTCGCGCACCTCGGCGAAGAAGGCCGTACGCAGGCGCTCCACGGCCGCCCCGTCGAGCGGGCCGATGTCGTAGACGCCGGAGAGAGCGGCCCATACCTGGTCCACCGGACCGCTCAGATCGATGGGGACCGTCTCCCAGTCCACGGCGGTGAAGCCAGCTGGGCCGAGGAGTTCGTCGAGTCCCTCGCGACTGCGTGTCCTGCTGTCGCCCAGCGACGGGATGCGCTGCGAGGCGGGCGCCGCCCGGATGGTGCCGCGCAACAGCCCGATGAACAGCTCGTAGGCCTCGCCGCCGACGGCTCCGCCGCCCAGTACGCAGGCCAGGGTCCCGCCGGGGGACAGCACCCGGGCGATCTCGGCGACGACCTGCTCGATCTCGCCCATCAGCATCAGCGCCATGTGGGAGACACAGGCGTCGAAGCTGTCGTCGGAGAAGGGGAGTGCCTGGGCCCGGGCCGCTTCCAGACGGGCCCCGGCGAGCGCCGGCCGCTGCCGTGCCAGGGCCAGGCACCGCTCGGACAGGTCCACGCCCGCGAGCTGTCGGCCGTCGCCTCGGGCCAGGAGCTCAAGCAGGAGGCCGTCACCGCAGCCGAGGTCCAGCACACGCCTGCTGTCGCCCACCCGGTCGCACAGGATCTCGTAGCTGGACCGTCCGTCGGGAGCGCGGCCGGAGCCGAGCGCCTCCGTGGTCACCGCAGGGTGCTCGGCGTGGAACGCTTGCAGGAACGCTTCTTGCGATGCGGTGGTCGTCGTCACCGACCCAACCTATGTGAGCGGGACGACCCGTTGTCAGTGGCCCATGGGATGCTTTACGCGATGGCCAGGAACCCTGCGAACGACGACCTTCTCGCCCCCGTGACCCTTGCCGTGGGTCAGGAGGAGCTGCTGCTCGACCGTGCCGTGCGGGAGGTGGTGGTCGCCGCCAGGGCCGCCGATGCCGACACGGACGTGCGGGATCTGACCTCGGACCAGTTGCAGCCCGGCACGCTGGCCGAGCTGACCAGCCCCTCGCTGTTCGCGGAGCGCAAGGTCGTGGTCGTGCGCAACGCTCAGGATCTGTCGGCGGACACGATCAAGGACGTGACGGCGTATCTGGGGTCGCCGGCCGAGGAGATCACCCTCGTGCTGCTGCACGCCGGTCAGGCCAAGGGCAAGAAGCTGCTCGACGCCGCGCGCAAGGCAGGGGCGCGGGAGGTGGCGTGCCCGAAGATGACCAAGCCGGCGGACCGGCTGGCGTTCGTGCGCGGCGAGTTCCGGGCGACCGGGCGGTCCGCGACGCCCGAGGCCTGCCAGGTGCTGGTCGACGCCATCGGGAGCGATCTGCGGGAGCTGGCGTCCGCGGTGAGTCAGCTGGTCGCGGATGTCGAGGGCACCATCGACGAGGCCGTGGTCGGGCGGTACTACACCGGCCGGGCCGAGGCGTCGAGCTTCACCGTCGCCGACCGGGCGGTCGAGGGGCGGGCGGCCGAGGCGCTGGAGGCGCTGCGGTGGTCGCTGGCGACCGGGGTGGCGCCCGTCCTGATCACCAGCGCGCTCGCGCAGGGCGTGCGGGCCATCGGGAAGCTGTCCTCGGCCCGCGGCGGACGCCCCGCCGACCTGGCGCGCGAGCTGGGCATGCCGCCGTGGAAGATCGACCGGGTGCGGCAGCAGATGCGGGGCTGGACGCCCGACGGGGTGGCGGTCGCGTTGCAGGCGGTCGCCGAGGCCGACGCCGGTGTGAAGGGCGGCGGGGACGACCCCGAGTACGCCCTGGAGAAGGCGGTCGTCACCATCGCGCGGGCCGCACGGTCCCGGGGGCGCGGCTAGGGAGAAGAGAGGACAATCGGGCGTATCGGCCGCACATCGCCGGACATCAGGGAAGGTGGCGATCAGGCATGGCTGAACACCCGCACGCAACTCTCGTCCGCAAGGGCTACGAGGCCTTCGTCCGAGGCGACATGGACACCCTGCGCGGGCTGATGACCTCGGACTGCACCCACCACGTGCCCGGCAGCCACCCGCTGTCGGGTGACTTCAAGGGGCAGGACGCGGTCATCGAGATGTACGGCCGGCTCTTCGAGGAGACGGCCGGGACGATGCAGGTCGAGCTCCGCAACCTGCTCGTCGACGGCCGGGGGCATGTGGTCGCCGTGCACCACTTCATGGCGGAGCGCCAGGGCAAGCGCATCGACGAGGACGGGGCGATCGTCTTCCGTGTCGTAGGGGACAGGATCAGCGATCTCGACGAGTGCATCGCGGACATCGACAAGTCCAACGACTTCTGGTCGTGACGGTCGCAGGGGAGGCCTGAGCATGCCGAAGGCCCCGGTCCCGCTCTGGGGAAGAGCGGGACCGGGGCCTTCGTTTTCAAGCTGCTGAGCCCGTACCCGCGTGGCGAACGCAGGCCGCGTACAGGCTCGGGGTGCCGGACGGGAGCGGATGAGAGAGGGCCCGCTCGATTCCCTCCGGCGGTCAGATCAGAGAAGAGGTCAGCCCTTGAGGGAATCGACCTTCGAAGCAAGCGCCGACTTCTTGTTGGCGGCCTGGTTCTTGTGGATGACGCCCTTCGAGACGGCCTTGTCGAGCTGACGCGCGGCAACGCGCTGGTACTCGGTGGCCTTCTCGACGTCACCCGCGGCAGCAGCCTCACGGGCCTTGCGGATCGCGGTCTTCAGGGAGGACTTGACGGCCTTGTTGCGCAGCCGAGCCTTCTCGTTGGTCTTGATCCGCTTGATCTGGGACTTGATGTTCGCCACTGATTGAGCCTTTTCAGGTTCTGGTACGGGACCGCACGGGAGCCGCACGGAATCCGTACCGGGTGATTTCTTCGGGGTGTGCCTCGTGCTGAGAGGGCATGAGACACAGCCACCCAGACTACCAGCGGCCCCGCCGACAGCCCAAAACGGTCCCCGGTCGCCGCCCGTGGGACCATGGAACCTACGTATCGATCCGACCCGAGGCATAAGGCGCCTCAAGAGACAGGACCCTGCGTGCCCGCGACCCCTAACAATGTGCCCGAGCCGAGCCGTACCGACCCGGCTCTGATCCGCAATTTCTGCATCATCGCGCACATCGACCACGGCAAGTCCACGCTCGCCGACCGGATGCTCCAGCTGACCGGTGTGGTCGAGCAGCGGCAGATGCGTGCTCAGTACCTCGACCGGATGGACATCGAGCGCGAGCGCGGCATCACGATCAAGTCCCAGGCGGTGCGCCTGCCCTGGGCTCCGACCCATGAGCCCGGCAATACGCACATCCTCAACATGATCGACACCCCGGGGCACGTCGACTTCACCTACGAGGTCTCGCGGTCGCTCGCCGCCTGCGAGGGGACCGTCCTCCTCGTCGACGCCGCCCAGGGCATCGAGGCCCAGACCCTCGCCAACCTCTACCTGGCGATGGAGAACGACCTCACGATCATCCCCGTACTGAACAAGATCGATCTGCCGGCCGCGCAGCCCGAGAAGTTCGCCGAGGAGCTCGCGAACCTCGTCGGCTGCGACCCGGCCGACGTGCTGCGGGTGTCCGCCAAGACGGGTCTCGGCGTCGACGATCTGCTCGACAAGGTGGTCAAGGAGGTCCCGGCGCCGGTCGGCGTCAAGGACGCCCCGGCCCGCGCGATGATCTTCGACTCCGTCTACGACTCCTACCGCGGCGTCGTGACGTACGTCCGTGTCATCGACGGCCAGCTCAACAAGCGCGAGCGCATCAAGATGATGTCGACGGGCGCCACGCACGAGCTGCTGGAGATCGGGACGAACTCGCCCGAGATGCTGTCGGCCGACGGCCTCGGCGTCGGTGAGGTGGGTTACCTCATCACCGGTGTGAAGGACGTCCGCCAGTCCAAGGTCGGTGACACCGTCACCAGCCAGCACAAGGGGGCCACGGAGGCGCTCGGGGGCTACAAGGACCCCAAGCCCATGGTCTTCTCCGGCCTGTATCCGCTGGACGGCTCCGACTACCCCGAGCTGCGCGAGGCCCTGGACAAGCTCCAGCTCAACGACGCCGCGCTGGTCTACGAGCCGGAGACCTCCGCCGCCCTCGGTTTCGGCTTCCGCGTCGGTTTCCTCGGCCTGCTCCACCTCGACGTGATCCGTGAGCGGCTGGAGCGCGAGTTCGGCCTCGATCTCATCGCCACCGCGCCCAACGTGGTCTACCGGGTCGTGATGGAGGACGGCAGCGAGCACACCGTCACCAACCCGAGCGAGTTCCCCGAGGGCAAGATCAACGAGGTGTACGAGCCGGTCGTGCGCGCCACGATCCTCGCGCCGACCGAGTTCATCGGCTCGATCATGGAGCTGTGCCAGACCCGGCGCGGCACCCTGCTCGGCATGGACTACCTCTCCGAGGACCGGGTGGAGATCCGCTACACCCTGCCGCTCGCGGAGATCGTCTTCGACTTCTTCGACCAGCTGAAGTCCAAGACGCGCGGTTACGCGTCGCTGGACTACGAGCCCACCGGCGAGCAGACCTCCAGCCTGGTCAAGGTCGACATCCTGCTGCACGGCGACAAGGTGGACGCCTTCTCGGCGATCACCCACAAGGACGCGGCGTACGCGTACGGCGTGCGGCTCGTCGCCAAGCTGCGCGAGCTCATCCCGCGGCAGGCCTTCGAGGTGCCGATCCAGGCCGCCATCGGCTCCCGGGTGATCGCCCGCGAGACCATCCGCGCCATCCGCAAGGACGTCCTCGCCAAGTGCTATGGCGGCGACATCTCCCGTAAGCGCAAGCTGCTGGAGAAGCAGAAGGAAGGCAAGAAGCGGATGAAGATGGTGGGTTCCGTGGAGGTTCCGCAGGAGGCCTTCATCGCCGTGCTGAGCAGTGATGACAGCGCGGGGTCGGGCAAGGGCAAGAAGTAACCATCGGTAACACCGGGTAACCCGGCAAACCGGTGCAACAGGGGTCCGTCGTACGCAAGTGCGACGGGCCCCTGTGCGTACGGAGAGTGGTGGTCTGGAGGAAGTGACAGGCCGCGGACCCTTACGCGGTGGCCTGTCGACCTTTACTCTGATCCCTGCTCGATAGTTACTCGCGAGTTAAACAAGAGCGCGCGAGTGCAAACCGCCGTAATGAGCCGGCCGAGAGGCCGGCTGTTGAGCCAGCCGCACAGTCGCGGGCCCGGAGGATGTCGTGAGCGACACACAGACCCTGATCGAGAAGCGTCCGCCGAGCGTGGCGACCCTCTTCCTGGAGCGCGTGGCGGCCTCGCCGGACGCCGAGGCCTACCGCTATCCCGTGCCGTCGGCCTCGGGCGAGGGGGCGGACGACTGGAAGTCGCTGAGCTGGGCGCAGGCCGCCGAGCGTGTCTACGCCATCGCGGCCGGGCTCATCGAGTTGGGCGTCCAGCCCGAGCAGCGAGTCGCCCTCGCCGCCTCGACCCGCATCGAGTGGATCCTCGCCGACCTGGGCATCATGTGCGCCGGCGCCGCGACGACCACCGTCTATCCGCAGACCAACGCCGAGGAGTCGGCGTTCATCCTCGCCGACTCCGAGAGCCGGGTGCTCATCGCCGAGGACGCGGCGCAGCTGGCCAAGGCGGTGGAGAAGCGCGCCGAGCTGCCGTATCTCACGCATGTCGTGGTCATCGACGCGGCCGGTGTCGAGACCGCCGACTGGATCCTCACCCTGGACGAGCTGGAGAAGCGCGGCGCGGCCCGGCTGGAGAAGGACGCCGAGCTGGTCAAGGAGCGGGTCGGCGCGATCACCAAGGACCAGCTGGCCACCCTCATCTACACCTCCGGCACCACCGGCCGCCCCAAGGGCGTACGGCTGCCGCACGACAACTGGTCGTACATGGCGAAGGCGATCGCCGCGACCGGCCTGGTCAGCAGCGTGGACGTGCAGTACCTGTGGCTGCCGCTCGCGCACGTCTTCGGCAAGGTGCTCACCTCCGGCCAGATCGAGGTCGGGCACGTCACCGCCGTCGACGGCCGCGTCGACAAGATCATCGAGAACCTGCCGGTCGTGCAGCCGACGTACATGGCGGCCGTGCCCCGCATCTTCGAGAAGGTCTACAACGGGGTCGCCGCCAAGGCCCGTGCCGCCGGCGGCGCCAAGTACAAGATCTTCCAGTGGGCCGCCGAGGTCGCCCGCGAGTACGCCAAGGTCACCCAGGACAACTTCCGGCGCACCGGCACCCACTCCGCGCCGTTCGGCCTCGCCGCCAAGCACAAGGTCGCCGACACGCTCGTGTTCGCCAAGATCCGTGAGGCCTTCGGCGGCAACCTGCGCGCCTGCGTCTCGGGGTCGGCCGCCCTCGCCCCGGAGATCGGCTACTTCTTCGCCGGCGCCGGCATCCACATCCTGGAGGGCTACGGCCTCACCGAGTCCTCCGCCGCCTCCTTCGTGAACCCTGGCGAGGCCTACCGCACCGGCACGGTCGGCAAGCCGCTGCCCGGCACGGAGGTCCGGATCGCCGACGACGGCGAGATCCTGCTGCGGGGCCCCGGCATCATGGAGGGCTACCACGGGCTGCCCGACAAGACCGCCGAGGTGCTGGAGAGCGACGGCTGGTTCCACACCGGTGACATCGGCGAGCTGTCCCCGGACGGCTATCTGCGCATCACCGACCGCAAGAAGGACCTCATCAAGACGTCCGGCGGCAAGTACATCGCGCCCGCCGAGGTCGAGGGGCAGTTCAAGGCGGTCTGCCCGTACGTGTCCAACATCCTGGTGCACGGCGCCGACCGGAACTTCTGCACGGCGCTGATCGCGCTGGACGAGGTCGCGATCCTGGGATGGGCCGAGGAGAACGGGCTGTCCGGGAAGTCGTACGCCGAGGTGGTGGCCGCGCCGCAGACCGTCGAGATGGTCGACGGGTATGTGCGCGAACTCAACGCCGGGCTGCAGAAGTGGCAGACCGTCAAGAAGTTCCGGCTGCTGCCGCGGGATCTCGATGTGGAGCACGGGGAGATCACGCCGAGCCTGAAGCTGAAGCGGCCGGTCGTGGAGCGGGAGTACAAGGGGCTCATCGAGGAGATGTACGCCGGTACGCGGGAGGCGTAGCGCCTCGGCGGAGGGGTGGCCGGGGACTGCGCGCGGATGCCGCTTCGTCGTGGCTTGTCGCGCAGTTCCCCGCGCCCCTTGGGTCAGATGCCCTGGCCTTTGTTGATCAGGTGCCGTAGCTCTCTCACCTGTGTGCGCAGGGTCGGCAGGTTCGGGTTGTCGGCGGCCAGTTGTTCCTCCAGCGCCGCCAGTCGTGTCCCTATCTCGCCGCCCCGGGCCTGTCGCTGGGCCAGCAGGCGCTCCAGTTCGCGGCTCTTGCGGTACAGGTCCAGGAACACCGTCACCTTCGCCCGCAGCACCCACGGGTCGAACGGCTTGGTCAGATAGTCCGCGGCGCCCGTCGCGTAGCCGCGGAAGGCGTAGCCGGGGTCGTCCTCGGCGCCGGTCAGGAAGATGATCGGGACGTCCTTGGTCTGGTCGAGCCGTTTGATGTTCGTGGCCGTTTCGAAGCCGTCCATGCCCGGCATCCGGACATCGAGCAGGACCAGGGCGAACCGCTGGCGCAGCAGCGCCTTCATGGCCTCCTCGCCCGAACGTGCGCGGACGAGCGGCTCGTTGAGGGACCCCAGGACGGCCTCCAGCGCGATCAGGTTGTCCTCCATGTCGTCGACCAGAAGGATTCCCGCACGCTCGTCGGTCGTTGCCTCAGCGCTCATGGTGAAGTGGCCTCATTCGGTGATCGTCGGCGGGACCACTTCCTCCTCGGAAGGGTTCGGTCCCGGTTCTACGGTGTTGTCCGGATGCGCGGCGCCTTCCTCGCGGCGTTCCGCACCCTCGGGATCCAGGAGGTCGCAGACGACCGTCAGCAGCTGATCCACGTCCACCGGCTTGGGCACGTAGTCGTTGGCGCCCCGCGCGATGGACTTCTCCCGGTCGCCGGGCATGGCCTTCGCGGTCAGCGCGACGATGGGCAGGTCCGTCCAGCGCGGGGTGCGACGGATGGCGGAGATCGTCTCGTAGCCGTCCATCTCCGGCATCATGATGTCCATCAGGACGAGTTCGACGTCCGGGTTGCGCTCCAGGGTCTCGATGCCCTCACGGCCGTTCTCCGCGTACAGCACCGGCATGCCGACCCGGCCCAGGACATGGGTGAGCGCGAAGACGTTGCGGATGTCGTCGTCCACGATCAGCACCCGCCGGCCCGGCAGCACCCGGCCCGCCCGGCCCGTCTGCCACGCCTCCAGCTTGGTCGGCGTCGGCCAGGTCTCGTCCGCGTCGTGGGCGGTCGGGTAGGTCTCGGCGGACAGCTCCGGCACCGGCAGCGGACGGTTCTCGGGGGCCGGGCCGGTGGCCGCGTGACCGGGGCTGACGACCGGGACGTACAGCGTGAACGTGGAGCCCTCGCCGGGCTGGCTCTCGGCGATGATCCGGCCGCCCAGCAGGCCCGCGATCTCCCGGCTGATGGACAGGCCGAGTCCCGTGCCGCCGTACTTGCGGTTGGTGGTGCCGTCGGCCTGCTGGAACGCCTCGAAGATCACGGGGAGTTTCTCGTGTGCGATGCCGATGCCGGTGTCGGACACCGCGAACGCGATCACCTCGTCGCCATCGCGGACGAAGTGGTGGTCGGGGTCCTTCACCCGGTTCACCCGCAGCTCGACCCGGCCCGTCGCGGTGAACTTGATCGCGTTGGACAGGAGGTTGCGCAGGATCTGCTGGAGGCGCTGCTCGTCGGAGTACATCTCGCGCGGCACGTCCTCGCCGACCGACACCTCGAAGGCGAGCCCCCGGTCCAGGGTGAGCGGGCGGAACGTGGCGTGGACGTAGTCCAGCAGCTTGATGAGCGGCAGCTTCTTCGGGCGTACGTCCATCCGGCCGGCCTCGATCTTCGACAGGTCCAGGATGTCGTTGATCAGTTGCAGCAGGTCCGAGCCGGAGCGGTGGATCGTCGTCGCGAACTGCACCTCCTGGTCGGAGAGATGGCCGTCCGGGTTGTCGGAGAGGAGCCTCGCCAGGATCAGCAGGGAGTTGAGCGGGGTGCGCAGTTCGTGCGACATGTTCGCCAGGAACTCCGACTTGTACTGCGACGACGTTGCCAGCAGGGCCGCCTTCTCCTCCAGCTCGGCGTTGGAGCGCTGCAGCTCCGCCTGCTGCATCTGGAGTTCGTCCGAGCGTTCCTGGAGCTGCATGGCCAGGCGCTGGGACTCGCCGAGCAGGGACTCCGTACGGGAGTTGGCGATGATCGTGTTGATGGCGACGGCGATGGTGTTCACGAACTGGTCGAAGAACGCCAGGTGGACGTCGGAGAAGCGGGAGAAGGAGGCCAGCTCGATCACGCCGAGGAGCTTGTCCTCGAAGAGGATCGGGATGATGACGACGCTGGTCGGCGCCGCCTCGCCGAGCCCGCTGTTGATCTTGATGTAGTCCGGCGGGGCCTCCTCGACCAGGATCCGCTTCTTCTCCCGGGCCGCCTGCTGCACGAGTCCGTGCACCGGCAGGCCGCCCGTCTCGATGGTCGTGCCCTGCGCCGAGCCGTACCCGGCGATGAACGCGAGCCCCTTCGCCGGCACGGTGGTCCGCAGCGCCGCGCTCTCCTCGTTCGGGTCGGCCAGGAAGAACGCGCCGTACTGGGCGTTCACCAGCGGCGTCAGCTCGCGCAGCAGCAGGTCGGCGACCTCCATCAGGTCGCGGTGGCCCTGCATCAGGGCAGCGAGGCGGGCCAGGTTGGACTCCAGCCAGTCCTTGGCGCGGGTCGTCTCGCGCAGGTTGGACACCATCAGGTTGATGTTGTCCTTCAGCTCGGCGACCTCGCCCTGCGTCTCGACCGTGATCGAACGGGACATGTCGCCCTGGGCCACCGCGGAGGCGACCTCGGCGATAGCGCGGACCTGGGTGGTGAGGTTCGAGGCGAGTTCGTTCACGTTCGTCGTCAGGCGCTTCCAGGTGCCGTACACGCCCTCCACCCGGGCCTGGCCGCCGAGTTGGCCCTCGGAGCCGACCTCGCGGGCCACGCGGGTGACCTCGGAGGAGAAGGAGGAGAGCGTGTCGACCATCGTGTTGATGGCGGTCTTCAGCTCCAGGATCTCGCCGCGCGCGTCCACGTCGATCTTCTTGGAGAGGTCGCCGTTGGCGACGGCGGTGGTGACCTGGGCGATGTTCCGCACCTGTGAGGTGAGGTTGTCGGCCATGTAGTTGACGTTGTCGGTCAGGTCCCGCCAGACCCCGGAGACGCCCAGCACCTGCGCCCGCCCGCCGAGCCGGCCGTCGGTGCCGACCTCGCGGGCCACGCGGGTGACCTCGTCGGCGAAGGCACGCAGCTGCTGCACCATCGTGTTGACGGTGTCCTTGAGTTCGAGGATCTCGCCGCGCGCGTCGACGGTGATCTTCTTCGACAGGTCGCCGTTGGCCACGGCGGTGGTGACCTGGGCGATGTTGCGGACCTGGGAAGTCAGGTTCAGCGCCATGAAGTTGACGTTGTCGGTGAGGTCTTTCCATACGCCGCTGACGCCGCGGACCTGGGCCTGTCCG
>NZ_JBHYJA010000039.1:28116-47918 GCF_042740355.1 Streptomyces sp. NPDC059010 | reverse complement strand
CCGAGGTTGCCCTCGGTGCCGACCTCGCGGGCGACGCGGGTGACCTCGTCGGCGAAGGCGGAGAGCTGGTCCACCATCGTGTTGATGGTCGACTTCAGCTCCAGGATCTCGCCCTTCGCCTCCACCGTGATCTTCTTGCCGAGGTCGCCCTGGGCCACGGCCGTGGAGACGAGGGCGATGTTGCGGACCTGCGAAGTGAGGTTGTCCGCCATGAAGTTGACGTTGTCGGTGAGGTCTTTCCACACGCCGCTGACGCCCCGCACCTGGGCGCGCCCGCCGAGGTTGCCCTCGGTGCCGACCTCGCGGGCGACGCGGGTGACCTCGTCGGCGAAGGCGGAGAGCTGGTCCACCATCGTGTTGATGGTCGACTTGAGTTCGAGGATCTCGCCCTGGGCGTCGACGGTGATCTTCTGACTCAGGTCGCCGTTGGCCACGGCGGTGGTGACCTGGGCGATGTTGCGGACCTGGGAAGTCAGGTTCGACGCCATGAAGTTGACGTTGTCGGTGAGGTCTTTCCACACGCCGCTGACACCCCGCACCTGCGCGCGCCCGCCCAGCTGCCCTTCCGTACCCACCTCGCGGGCGACGCGGGTGACCTCGTCGGCGAAGGCGGAGAGCTGGTCCACCATCGTGTTGACGGTCAGCTTGAGTTCGAGCAGCTCGCCGGTCGCCTCGACGGTGACCGTGCGGGTCAGGTCGCCGCGGGCCACGGCCGTGGTCACCAGGGCGATGTCGCGCACCTGGGCGGTCAGCCGGGACGCCATCGTGTTGACCGCCTCGGTCACATCCCGCCAACTGCCGGACAGCCCCTGCACCTTGGCCCGGCCGCCGAGCCGGCCCTCGGTGCCGACCTCGCGGGCGACCCGGGTGACCTCGCCGGTGAACAGGGAGAGCTGGTCGACCATCTTGTTCACGGCCCGGCCCAGACGGCGCAGGTCGCCGCGTAACTGGCGGGTGCCGTCGTGCAGATCGACGCGCTGGGTCAGGTCGCCGCCCGCCACCGCGTCCAGGACCCGCGTCGCGTTCGCCGCCGGGGCCACCAGGGAGTCCAGCAGATGGTTGACGTCGTTGACCCGGGCCATCCAGCCGCCCTGACCCGGGCTGGCCGACAGCCGCTCGTCGAGGCGGCCGTGGCGCACCAACTCGCGTTTGACCCGCTGCACTTCACTGTTGAAGTGCGTGCTGCGGTCCATGATCTGGTTGTAGACCGCCGTCAGCTCAGCGACCACTCCCTCCCCGGTGTCCGGGAGCCTGCGGAAGTCGCCGTCGCGCGCCGCGGTCATCGCGGCGAGCAGAGGGCGCAGTTCCGATGCTCGAATTTGACCGTCTTTCTGTCCGTCTTCGAGCACACGCGTAGCACGGTTCTCACTCATGGCGGCCCACTTCGGTAACTCGGTGCTTATGGGCGTGGCCAGTCTGTCACTCTGTCGGCGTCGACCGAGGCGTATTCGTCCGAACCGTTCGGGGAGCTGTCCATGGGGGCCATTCCGGTGCAACGGGTGACCGTTACCCGTGCCTCTGATGCGCCTGCGCACGGGGGCGCACGCCCGCGCGCGGACCACGACGCCCGCCCGCGTCCCGAAACCCGCACCACCCTCCCCGGCAGCCCTCTCTCCCCGGGCTCCGCCCGCTCCCTCGTGCGCTCCGCCCTCACCGAATGGGCCGCCTCCGGGCTCCCCGGCGCCGAATGTCTCAGTGACCGTCTCATCGACGACGCCGTCGTGGCCGTCAGCGAACTCGTCACCAACGCCGTCGTGCACGCCGGTACCGACGTCGAGCTCACCTGCCGGCTGGAGGAGGACACCGGCGCCCTCCTCGTCGAGGTCCTGGACCACCATCCCTCGCGCGCCCCGCGCGGCGGCGAGGTCGAGTCGCCGTACGAGACCCCGGAGTACGGCCGCGGACTGCGGCTGGTGTCCCGGCTCGCCGAGTCCTGGGGCGTCACCTACCGCACCGGGGCCAAGATCGTGTGGGCGCGGCTGCCCGCCGAGGATCCCCTGGCGTCCAGGGACGACATCGAGGCGTACGCCGAAGAGCAGGCGCTGGAGCGGGGGTTGCGGGTCGCGGAGATCCTCGCACCGGAGCCGCCGGCCCAGCTTCCGGCCGCCCCTTCGCCCTCCGCCCCACTGGCTGTTTCGCTCGATCGTGGGGATCCCGCGGCTTCATACGATCAGGGGGAGTCTCCCGGCCAGGGGAAAACTCCGGCTTCGATCGGCGCGGCGGCGCCCACGGCCCCGGTCGGGCACGGGGATTCCGAGGAACCGGGGCATCGGCCGGTGTACCAGGACTACGCGGACTACGCGGACCACTCGAACTACTCGGCGTATCCCCGCCGCCCCGAGCGGGAGCGGGACTGGCTCAACCGGGGTGCCCTGTCCTTCCTCGCCGAGGCCTCCGACCTGCTCGCCGGGCAGCTCGACGAGAACCTGGTCGCCGCGCTCGCCGGCCAGCTGATCGTGCCGCGGCTGGCGGACTGGTGCGCGGTGTGGCTGGAGGACGAGGTCGCCGGGCGCTGGGGGTACCCGCGCTCCGGCGAGGCCGGCGGCGGGGGAAGCCGTCCGGTGGACGGCACCGCCGGCGCCGGGCCGAGGCTCGCCCGTGTCTGGCACGGCTCCGAGAACCTCATCGAGGAACTCCGCCACGCCCTGGAGAAGGAGCCGCCGCAGTCGGCCGACAGCCACCGCACCGGTCCCGTCCCCTACCCCTGGCCGCCCGGTGTGGCGCTCGGCGAGCGCGGGCTGCACGGCACGGCGCTCGCGTACCGCCTGATCGCCGGCGGCCACCCGCTGGGCACGCTGGTCATCGGCCGGGCCGGCCTCAACCGCTTCCCCGACGAGGTCACCGGGCTGGTGGAGGACCTCAGCCGCAGGGTGGCCCTCGCCATCGGCGCGGCCCGCCAGTACGCCCGGCAGGCCACCATCAGCCGGGTCCTGCAGCGCGGGCTGCTGCCCGGCGCGGTCGCGGAGATCCCCGGAGTGGCCAGCGCGCTGGTGTACGAGCCGTGCGACAAGGGCGGCCCGAGCGGCGACTTCTACGACCTGTTCCCGGCCGGCGACGGCCGCTGGTGCTTCGCCATCGGCGACGTCCAGGGCAAGGGCCCCGAGGCGGCCGTCGTGATCGGTATCGCACGCCCCTGGCTGCGGCTCCTCGCCCGCGAGGGCTACCGGGTCGCCGACGTCCTCGACCGCCTCAACCAGCTCCTCCTGGACGACGCCACGGAGGCCGCCGACGCCGCCGCCCGCGCCCTGGTCGGCCCGGTCGCCCCCGGTGACGGCCCGCAGACCCCCCGGTTCCTGTCCCTGCTGTACGGCGAGCTCACGCCCGTCGACGGCGGCCTGCGCTGCACCCTCGCCTCCGCCGGACACCCGCTGCCGCTGCTGCTGGGCACGGACGGCGAGGTGCATACGGCCGCGCAGCCGCAGACCATCCTCGGGGTCGTCGAGGACGCGACGTACACCAGCGAGACCTTCGAGCTGCGCTCCGGCGACACGCTGCTGTGCGTGACCGACGGGGTGACCGAGCGGCGCAGCGGCACCCGCCAGTTCGACGACGGCGACGGCCTCGCGAACGCGCTCGCCGGGTGCGCGGGGCTGAACGCCCAGCTGATCGCGGAACGCATCCGCAGGCTGGTGCACGAGTTCGGCGGGCGCCCGCCGGAGGACGATCTGGCGCTGCTGGTGCTGCAGGCCGAGTAGCGGTCCCGGGCGGCCTTCCGAGGCGCACGCGCGCGTGCTGGACAATAGAACCCATGCCTTCTGCACTCCCCGACGGCGAGCCCGTCCCCGACGACGGCGCTCTCCCCGCGCCCGCGCTCGCCGGGTCCGCCGACCGCCCCCTCGGCTTCTACCTGCACGTCCCGTACTGCGCGACCCGCTGCGGCTACTGCGACTTCAACACCTACACGGCGACCGAGCTGCGCGGCACGGGCGGAGTGCTGGCGTCCCGCGACAACTACGCCGAGACGCTGACCGACGAGATCCGCCTGGCCCGCAAGATCCTCGGCGACGACCCGCGCGAGGTCCGCACCGTCTTCGTGGGCGGCGGTACGCCGACGCTGCTGGCCGCCGGTGATCTCGTACGGATGCTGGGGGCGATCCGTGACGAGTTCGGACTGGCGCCGGACGCGGAGATCACGACCGAGGCGAACCCGGAGTCGGTCGACCCGGCATATCTGGCCACGCTCCGCGAGGGCGGCTTCAACCGGATCTCCTTCGGCATGCAGAGCGCGCAACAGCATGTGCTGCGGATCCTGGACCGCACACACACCCCCGGCCGCCCCGAGGCCTGCGTCGCGGAGGCCCGCGCGGCGGGCTTCGAGCACGTGAACCTGGACCTGATCTACGGCACCCCCGGCGAGTCGGACGACGACTGGCGAGCCTCGCTGGAGGCGGCGATCGGTGCCGGGCCGGACCATGTGTCGGCGTACGCCCTGATCGTCGAGGAGGGCACCCAGCTGGCCCGCCGCATCCGCCGGGGCGAGGTCCCGATGACGGACGACGACGTCCACGCCGACCGCTACCTGATCGCGGAGTCGGTCCTCTCGGAGGCGGGCTTCGACTGGTACGAGGTCTCCAACTGGGCGACCTCGCAGGCCGCCCGCTGCCTGCACAACGAGCTGTACTGGCGGGGCGCCGACTGGTGGGGCGCGGGGCCGGGAGCGCACTCGCACGTCGGCGGGGTCCGCTGGTGGAACGTGAAGCATCCGGGCGCCTATGCGGCGGCCCTGGCGGCTGGGCGGTCGCCGGGGGCCGGGCGCGAGCTGCTGTCGGAGGAGGACCGCAGGGTCGAGCGGATCCTGCTGGAGCTGCGGCTTCGCGAGGGGGCGCCGCTGGAGCTGCTGCGGGAGCAGGGGCTTGCGGCGTCGCGCCGGGCCTTGGCGGAAGGGCTGCTTCAGGAGGGGCCGTACGGGGAGGGACGTGCGGTGCTGACGCTTCGGGGGCGGTTGCTGGCCGATGCGGTGGTCAGGGATTTGGTGGACTGATCACTCGGGGGAGTGAATCGACACCACCGGATCCGGCACCTTCACCCGGACTCGGCACCTCCACCGACGTCAAGCCCCACCGCCACCCGTGACAAAGTCGATCAGCTCCTCCACCCGCCCCAGCAACTCCGGCTCAAGGTCCTTGTAAGACCCCACCCGCTTCAGGATCGCCTGCCACACCGCCCCGGTGTTCTCCGACGGCCATCCCAGCGCCCGGCACACCCCCGTCTTCCAGTCCTGCCCGTGCGGCACCCTGGGCCACCCCGCGATTCCCAGCGACGACGGCTTCACCGCCTCCCAGATGTCGATGTACGGGTGGCCCACCACGAGGGCGTGCTCGCTCGTCACCGACTCGGCGATGCGCCACTCCTTCGTCCCCGGCACCAGATGGTCGACCAGCACCCCCAGCCGCGCGTCCGGCCCGGGTGCGAAATCGGCCACGATCGACGGCAGGTCGTCGACGCCCTCCAGGTACTCCACGACCACGCCCTCGATGCGCAGGTCGTCACCCCACACCTTCTCGACCAGCTCGGCGTCGTGCCGGCCCTCCACGTAGATACGGCCGGCGCGGGCCACGCGCGCGCGGGCGCCGGGGACGGCGACCGAACCGGATGCCGTACGGCTGGGGCGTGCCGGAGCCGCACCGGAAGGCCGTACGAGCGTCACCGCCTTGCCCTCCAGCAGGAAACCGCGCGGCTCCAGCGGGAACACGCGGTGCTTGCCGAAGCGGTCCTCCAAGGTGACCGTGCCCGCCTCGCAGCGGATCACCGCGCCGCAGAAACCCGTGCCCGGCTCCTCCACCACCAGGCCCGGCTCCGCCGGGACCTCGGGGACGGGCTTGGGCTTCTTCCAGGGCGGTGTCAGGTCCGGGGAGTACTGGCGCATTCGGATGACGATAGGAGAAGCGCCCCGGTCGACGAGCACAGTTCAACGCGACACGCCGAAGCGGGCCGCCAGGGCGTCTCGCTGGCGCCGCACGAACTCCGCGTCCACCACCGCTCCGTGACCGGGCACATACAGCGCGTCCGCACCGCCCAGGTCCAGCAGGCGGTCCAGGGCGGCCGGCCAGTGCGACGGTACGGCGTCGGGGCCGGCCTGGGGTTCGCCGGACTCCTCGACCAGATCGCCGCAGAAGACCACCTCCCGATCGCCGGAGAGCCCGCCCGGCACGAGCACGACCAGATCGTGCGCGGTGTGGGCCGGGCCCACGTTCGCCAGCAGGACCTGGCGGCCGCCGCCCAGGTCGAGGGTCCATTCGCCGCTGACCTGGTGGTGGGGGTGGATCAGCGCGTCCGCCGCCTCCTCCGCCGCGGCCGGGTCCAGGCCGTTGCGGACCGCGTCCGCGCGCAGCTCCTCGCGCGCGTGCCGCCCGTCGAGCACCGTGTCCATGCCCACCGGGCCGTACACCTGCGCACCCGCGAACGCCGCGGCCCCGAAGACATGGTCGAAGTGGGGGTGGGTCAGCGCGAGATGAGTCACACGATGACCCGCGAGCCACTGCGCCTGCGTACGCAGCCGTGCGCCCTCCGCAAGGCTTGACCCGGCGTCGACGATCAGTGCGGCCCCGTCCCCGACGACCAGCCCTGCCGTGCAGTCCCACACCGGAAGCCGGCACCGCCCGACCCCGGCGGCCAACCGCTCCCACCCCGCCTCTTCCCAAGTCACCGTCATACCGCGACGCTAACCAAGACACCACTGTCAGGCACGGCGGTGCGGGACCGGCCTTGCCGGGGGCGTACCCCACAGCCGTACACTGGGCCGGGGACGGCTGGCACTCGGATGGACAGAGTGCCAGGCGAGACGTCAAGGGGAACGACTTCTGGAGGTGTGCGCGAGTTGCTGAGTGAACGCAGGCTCCAGGTATTGCGCGCCATCGTCCAGGACTATGTCGGGACCGAGGAGCCGGTGGGGTCGAAGGCCCTGACCGAGCGGCACAGCCTGGGCGTCTCCCCGGCGACCGTCCGCAACGACATGGCGGCCCTGGAGGACGAGGGGTACATCGCCCAGCCGCACACCAGCGCCGGTCGCATCCCGACCGACAAGGGCTACCGGCTGTTCGTCGACAAGCTCGCCGGCGTCAAGCCGATGAGCCCGCCCGAGCGGCGCGCGATCCAGAACTTCCTCGACGGCGCCGTAGATCTCGATGACGTCGTGGCGCGGACCGTGCGACTGCTCGCGCAGCTCACCCGGCAGGTCGCCGTCGTGCAGTACCCGTCGCTGACCCGGTCCACCGTCCGGCATGTCGAGCTGCTCTCGCTCGCACCCGCGCGCGTGATGCTCGTGCTGATCACGGACACCGGGCGGGTCGAGCAGCGGATGGTCGACTGCCCGGCGCCCTTCGGGGAAGCCTCGCTCGCGGATCTACGCGCGCGGCTCAACAGCCGGGTCGCGGGGCGGCGCTTCACCGATGTGCCACGGCTGGTCGAGGACCTCCCCGAGGCCTTCGACCTGGAGGACCGCGGCACCGTCTCGACCGTGCTCTCCACCCTCCTGGAGACACTCGTCGAGGAGAACGAGGAGCGGCTGATGATCGGCGGCACCGCCAATCTCACCCGCTTCGGACATGACTTCCCCCTCACCATCCGGCCCGTCCTGGAGGCGCTTGAGGAGCAGGTCGTGCTCCTCAAGTTGCTGGGCGAGGCCGGGGATTCGGGCATGACCGTACGCATCGGTCATGAGAACGCCTATGAGGGACTCAACTCCACTTCCGTGGTGTCGGTCGGCTACGGTTCGGGCGGCGAGGCAGTAGCCAAGCTCGGCGTGGTCGGACCGACCCGCATGGATTACCCGGGAACGATGGGAGCGGTACGCGCAGTGGCACGTTACGTCGGACAGATCCTGGCGGAGTCGTAAGTGGCCACGGACTACTACGCCGTGCTCGGCGTGCGTCGCGACGCGTCGCAGGAAGAGATCAAGAAGGCCTTCCGGCGGCTCGCCCGCGAGCTGCACCCGGACGTCAACCCGGATCCGAAGACCCAGGAGCGGTTCAAGGAGATCAACGCCGCTTACGAGGTGCTGTCGGACCCGCAGAAGAAGCAGGTCTACGACCTCGGCGGCGACCCGCTGTCCCAGGCGGGCGGCGCGGGCGCGGGCGGCTTCGGCGCCGGAGGCTTCGGCAACTTCTCGGACATCATGGACGCGTTCTTCGGTACGGCGTCCCAGCGGGGTCCGCGGTCGCGTACGCGGCGGGGCCAGGACGCGATGATCCGGCTGGAGGTCGAGCTCGACGAGGCCGCCTTCGGTACGACCAAGGACATCCAGGTCGACACGGCCGTCGTCTGCAACACCTGTAACGGCGAGGGGGCCGCTCCCGGCACCTCCGCGCAGACGTGTGACATGTGCCGCGGACGGGGTGAGGTCTCGCAGGTCACCCGGTCGTTCCTGGGCCAGGTCATGACCTCGCGGCCGTGTCCGCAGTGCCAGGGCTTCGGGACCGTGGTGCCCACGCCGTGCCCGGAGTGCGCCGGGGACGGGCGGGTGCGGTCGCGCCGGACGCTGACCGTGAAGATCCCGGCCGGTGTCGACAACGGCACGCGGATCCAGCTCGCGGGTGAGGGCGAGGTCGGGCCGGGCGGCGGCCCCGCCGGAGACCTCTACGTCGAGATCCACGAACTTCCGCACTCGACCTTCCAGCGGCGCGGCGACGACCTGCACTGCACGGTCACCATCCCGATGACCGCGGCGGCCCTCGGCACCAAGGTTCCGCTGGAGACGCTGGACGGCATGGAGGATGTCGACATCCGGCCCGGCACCCAGTCCGGCCAGTCGATCCCGCTGCACGGACGCGGCGTGACCCATCTCCGCGGTGGCGGCAGGGGCGATCTCATCGTCCATGTCGAGGTCCAGACCCCGAGCAAGCTCGATCCGGAGCAGGAGCGGCTGCTGCGGGAGCTGGCCAAGCTGCGCGGTGAGGAGCGGCCTCAGGGGCAGTTCCAGCCCGGGCAGCAGGGGTTGTTCTCGCGGTTGAAGGACGCGTTCAACGGGCGCTGACCCCGGTCGGGAAGCGCGGGTCCGCGGTAAGGGCGGACCCGATTCGGACTTGTTCGGGGGACGTGACAACATGCCGTCATGTCCTCCGCACTGACCGATCTCTTCCCTCATCCGATCGTGCAGGCCCCCATGGCGGGCGGCGTCTCCGTGCCGCACCTCGCCGCCGCCGTGGCCGAGGCCGGCGGGCTGGGGTTTCTTGCCGCCGGGTACAAAACCGCCGACGGGATGTACCAGGAGATCAAGCAGCTGCGGGGCCTGACCGGGCGTCCCTTCGGGGTCAACCTCTTCATGCCGCAGCCCGAGTACGCCGACGCGGCCGCCGTCGATGTCTACGCCCATCAGCTCGCCGGCGAGGCCGCCTGGTACGACACCGAGCTGGGCGACCCGGACAGCGGGCGGGACGACGGCTACGAGGCCAAGCTCGCCGTGCTGCTCGACAACCCGGTGCCCGTCGTCTCCTTCCACTTCGGTGTGCCCAGCGGCGATGTGCTGGAGTCGCTGCGCCGCGCCGGCACCGTCACCCTCGTCACCGCCACCACCGCGGACGAGGCCCTCGCCGTGGAGCGGGCCGGTGCCGACGCCGTGATCGTGCAGGGCGTCGAGGCGGGGGGCCACCAGGGCACCCACCGCGACAACCCCGAGACCGACGGCACCGGCATCGGACTGCTGTCGCTGCTCGCCCAGGTCCGGGAGACCGTGAGCCTGCCCCTCGTCGCCGCCGGCGGCATCATGCGCGGCAGCCAGATCGCCGCCGTCCTCGCGGCCGGTGCCAGTGCCGCACAGCTCGGCACCGCCTTCCTCGCCACCCCGGAGTCCGGCGCCAACGCCCTGCACAAGCAGGCGCTGACCAACCCCCTGTTCGTCCGCACCGAGTTGACCCGCGCCTTCTCCGGGCGGCCCGCCCGCGGCCTGGTCAACCGCTTCCTGCGCGAGCACGGGCCGTACGCCCCCGCCGCCTACCCCGAGGTCCACCACCTCACCTCGCCGCTGCGCAAGAAGGCCGCCTCGTCGGGCGACGCGCAGGGCATGGCGCTGTGGGCCGGGCAGGGGCACCGGATGGCCCGTGAACTCTCGGCAGGGCAGCTCGTGGAGGTTCTGGTCGCCGAACTCGACGCCGCCAGGACAGCGTTGTCGGCCAAGGGCGAGATCCGATGACCGCGCCGGTGTTCGTCGTCGAGCACTTCCGCGCGGGCGGCGCCGGACAGTATGTCCTCGACGGCCCCGAAGGGCGCCACGCGGTGTCCGTGAAGCGGCTCCAGCCGGGTGAGGAGGTCGTGCTCACCGACGGCGCGGGACGCTACGCCGTGTGCGACGTGGTCGGCACCGAGGGCAAGGACCGGCTCATCGTCCATATGACCGGGGTGGCCGAGGAGCCGGAGCCGACGCCTCGCATCACGGTCGTCCAGGCCCTGCCCAAGGGCGACCGGGGCGAGCTGGCCGTGGAGACCATGACCGAGGTCGGCGTCGACGCCATCGTGCCCTGGCAGGCCGCCCGTTGCATCACCCAGTGGAAAGGCGACCGCGGCCTGAAGGCGCTCGGCAAGTGGCGGGCCACTGCCCGCGAGGCCGGCAAGCAGTCCCGCCGGGTCCGCTTCCCCGAGGTCGCCGACGCCGCGACGACCAAGCAGGTCGCCGCACTTCTCGCCGAAGCCGACCTCGCCGCCGTACTCCACTCCGACTTCGAGTACGGCAGTGAACCGCTCGCCACCGTCGAACTCCCCGCCGAGGGCCGGATCGTGCTGGTCGTCGGCCCCGAGGGCGGCGTCTCCAAGGACGAGCTGGCGCTCTTCCACGAGGCGGGTGCGAAGGCGTGTGTGCTGGGGCCCAGTGTGCTGCGCACCTCGACGGCCGGAACCGCGGCCGCGGCCCTGCTCCTGGGGCGCACCGGCCGCTGGTCCTGACACCGAGGGGGACTGTATGGAACTCGCCCAAGTCCGGCTCCTCGTCACCGACTTCGCCGCCTGCTACCGGTTCTACAGCCACGTCCTCGGCCTCAAGCCGCAGTCGGGCGCGGTGAACGGGCCGTACGAGAAGTTCAGTCCCGCCGTCGGCTCGGCGGGCATCGCCCTCCAGGACCGGGGCATGATGGCCGAGGTCCTCGGCGAACTCGGGGACACCGCCACCGGTCATCGCTCGCTCGTGGTGCTGCGCGTCGACGACCTGGACGCCTACTGCGCCCGGATCACCGAGCGCGGCGCGACCCTGCTGCACGGTCCCGCCCCGATGACCGACCGCATGCGCGTCGCCCACCTCAAGGACCCGGAGGGCAACCTGGTGGAGCTGCAGGAGTGGCTGCTGCTGCGCTCCTGACGTCGACCGTCGCGGCGACCGCGGGGAACAGCTCCCAGCCGTCCAGCTCCCCGCCGCCCCGCAGCAGCCCGCGCGCCCGCGCCTCGTCGACAAAGGCCCGTACGACGCCGGGTTCACGGAGGTTGAGCAGGTTGCCGCGGCCGTCGGCGACGCAGCCCGAGTACCAGTGGCCTTCGGCGACAACGCGGCCCGAACCCGCCTCGCCCGAGCGGAAGACGATGCGCGCCCGGGCGCCGTCCAGGTACAGGCTGAGGACCTCCCGGCAGACGTCACCGTCCCGGTGCTTGTGCCGGACGCTCCAGAGGTACGTCGTGCGCTCGTCCACGACGAGCCTGCGCAGTCGGCGGTCGGATCGCATCCCGTCACGCTACGGCGCCGGGCACCGCCTGGTCTCCGGGTTTTCCGTCGGGATCAGCCGGACGTCCTCGCGGTGGACGGCGAAGGACTCCTGGACGGTGCCGTTTGTGCGGGCGGGGTCCCAGAGCCAGATCCAGTCGCCGGTGGTGCCGAAGGAGACCACCGGGTGGTCGGTCGGGATCGGGCCGTTGTCCACGGCCACCTCGCTCGCCGGGGCCACCGGGCGTACGCACATGAAGTGGCCGTAGATGCCGAAGTACGCGGGGGCTTCGGCGCCCCGGCGAGCCGCGTTCTCGGCGTCCCGGCCCGCCGCGCTCGCCGCCTGGCCGGTGCCCAGCGCGAACGCGCTCAGCGCGTAGACGACGACGATCAGGGTGGCCAGGACGATGGCGAAGAAGCGGTTGCTGGCGTCCCGGCCCAGATGGAAGTGGCGCAGCCAGCCGACGATCGCCACCAGGAACAGCGCACTGCCCAGGGCCATGCCCATCGGCTCGGCGGCCACCAGATAGGTGCCGAGGCGGGGTGCGGGCACCGCCTCCGCGCGGATGTCGAAGCGGTCCAGGTAGGCGTCGTGCATCTGCGCGCCCAGCCAGCCCACCATCGACCACAGCACCGGCACGGACAGCGGCACCAGCCACGCGGCGTGCCGGGTGAGGACGGTGCGGCGCAGCGCGAGGACCACACCCACGCCCGTGAACGCGCCGACCGCCAGCAGCAGCGCGCCCGCCCACAGCAGCCCGGGCCGGGTGTCCTGGCCGACCAGCGCCCCGAACGCGGCGAGTGCCGTGGTGCCGGCCACGCCCGCCGCCCACTGGACCGCCCGGCCGCGCGTCCGCGTCTCCTTCAGCGTCCGGCCCAGCGCCGGCGCCCCCGCCGGGCTGAGCAGCGCGGGCAGCAGCTTCCAGGCACCGTCGGCCCAGACGACGTACATCCCGCAGACCACGGCGAGGACGACACCGGCCAGCCCCGCCGACAGCCAGACCAGCCGGACCCGGCGCTCGTGCGGGGTCTCGTCGCGCGGCGGGTCCGCGTCCGAGTGGCCCGGCACCCGCAGGCCGTGCGCCTCGGGGTCGAAGGACCGGCCGCCCAGCGGACGCGCCGCCAGCTCGGCCGCGGCCTCCTCCTGGGAGCGCGGGCCCGCCGGTACGGTCACGGCACGCTGCTCGTCCGCCCCGCCCAGCCGGATCCACAGACGCCCCAGCGTCGGCAGCGCGCGATGCACGGTGTACGTCGTGCGGGCCGGCCGCTCGTGCTCGACCAGGGCCGCGTCCCGCACCCACACGCCCAACTCGGCCTGTCTGGCGAGCCGTTCCACCTCCAGGGTGGCCGTGCGCAGGGCGCCGAGACGGGCTCCGTGCAGCCGGACCTCCACGACGAGCGTGCCGCGGTGCGGCACGCCGGGTGCCGCCTCGGTGTCCCGCGCCGGACGCACCGCCCAGCCCCGCGCCTCGAACAGGGCCGTCACATACGCCACTTCGTCCGGATGGTCGACCACGTCGACGAGCATCCGCACCCGGCGCCGGCCCGGCGGCGCGGGCGGCCCGGCCGCCGGGTCCGTCAGCGCGTCCGCGCCGGTCCGTCCGGGGTCGTCCGGGGTGCGGGGCGCGGGCACGGGGCGGGCGGGGATCCGCGAGGGGGGCAACGGTCCTCCGGGCAGGGTCGGTTGAGCGGCCGGGGCGGCGACACTCGATTGTGACGTGCGAGAGCGGGGAGTGGCCGTATGCGCCCTACCGCGTCGGCCGGGACAGTGGCAGGCTGCCGTCCATGGGGGCATTCAGGAGGGTTTGGGCTCGCGCGGCGCGCGCGGAGCGAACGGCTCGCACGGCGCGCTCAGGTCGCACACGTCCCGCCGGTCGTGGTGCCGGTGCGGCACGGGTGGCGGGTGTGGCGGGTCTCGCCGTGGTCGCCGTCGGCGGGCTGGTCGCCTGCGATCCGGGCGGGCTGAGCAGTGCCACCGTGGCGTTCACGGTCGACCAGACGGTCACCGAGGAGCTGAACCGGCAGAACGCCGGGGTGCAGTGGCTCAACTGCACGGGCTCCTACGAGAACCCCGAGGGCGCTTCCGTCGCGCCCAGCGCCACCGAGAACACCGTGGTCAAGGTCGACTGCAAGGGTGAGACCAAGGACGGCAAGGACATCTCCGTCACCGGCCGGATCACCAAGGCGGTCAGCGGCGCCTGTGTGCAGGGCGACCTCGTCGCCAAGATCGACGGCAAGGAGTGGTTCCACGTGAACGCGCTGGGCAACTGCAACGCCGAGCCCTCGCCGGTCAATCCGGGCGGCGGCGGACAGCAGCCCGGGCCCACGGTCACGGTGACCGTCACCAAGACCGTCTACTGCAAGGAGCACCCGAACTGCTGGCCGGAAGGCAAGTGACCGCACCGGGACGGGAGTTGCGCAAGTGATCCAAAGAGCTGTCCCCGGACGCCGCCCCTGCTTATGGTGATCGGGTGACTCAGCCCGCGACGCCCGGACCGTCTTCGTATCTCCGGTATCCGCATCTGCACGGTGACCTGGTCGCCTTCACCGCCGAGGACGACGTGTGGCTCGCCCCGCTCGACGGCGGCCGGGCCTGGCGGGTCAGCGCCGACAACGTACCGGTCAGCCTGCCGCGCTTCTCGCCCGACGGGACGACCGTCGCCTGGACCTCCACCCGCGACGGCGCCCCCGAGGTGCACATCGCCCCGGTCGACGGCGGGCCCTCCAGGCGCCTCACCCACTGGGGCAGCCGGCAGACCCGGGTGCGCGGCTGGACCCCCGACGGCAAGGTCCTCGCGATCAGCACCCAGGGCCAGGCGGGCAGCCGCCGCACCTGGGCCCACGCCGTCCCGCTCGACGGCGGACCCGCCACGACCCTGCCGTACGGCCCTGTCGGTGACGTAGTGCACGGGCCGCGGCTCGTGCTCGCGTCCGCGCCGATGGGGCTGGAGGCGGCGCGCTGGAAGCGGTACCGGGGCGGTACGGCGGGCAAGCTGTGGATCGGCCCCGAAGGAGACCCCCGGGGCGAGGGGGACTTCGTACGGCTCCATGAGGAGCTGGACGGGAACATCGAGTACCCCATGTGGGTCGGTGAGCGGATCGCCTTCCTCTGCGACCACGAGGGCGTCGGCGCGGTGTACTCCTCCCTCGCCGACGGGTCCGACCTACGACGGCACACCCCCGTCGACGGCTTCTACGCCCGGCATGCCGCGAGCGACGGCAGCCGTGTCGTGTACGCCTGCGCCGGTGAACTGTGGCTCCTCGACGACCTCGACGGGGCCGAACCGCGCAGGCTCGACATCCGGCTCGGCGGGCAGCGCACCGACCGTCAGCCGTACCCGCTGAACGCCTCGCGCGCCTTCGGCGAGGCCGCACCCGACCACGCCGCGCGCGGCAGCGCGGTCGCCGTCCGCGGCGCCGTGCACTGGGTCACCCACCGCTCCGGTCCCGCCCGGGCACTCGCCGCCGAGCCCGGGGTACGGGCCCGCCTGCCGCGCACCTTCCGCACCGAGGGCGAGGACTGGGTGGTGTGGGTGACGGACGCGGAGGGCGACGACGCGCTGGAGTTCGCCCCCGCGACCGGACTGGCGCCCGGGGCCACCCCGCGCAGGCTGGCCGCCGGGCAGCTCGGGCGGGTCCTGGAGCTCGCCATGGCACCCGACGGAAGCCGGGCGGCGGTCGCCGCGCACGACGGGCGGCTGCTGCTCGTCGAGCGGGAGAGCGGCGAGGTCCGCGAGGTCGACCGCAGCGCGGACGGCGATGTCTCCGGGCTGGTCTTCTCGCCCGACTCGGCCTGGCTCGCCTGGTCCCACCCCGGCCCGCGCCCGCTGTGCCAGCTCAAGCTCGCCAACACCACCGACCTGTCGGTCTCCGAGGCGACGCCGCTGCGCTTCCAGGACTACGCGCCCGCGTTCACCCAGGACGGCAAGCACCTGGTGTTCCTGTCGACGCGGGCCTTCGACCCGGTCTACGACGAGCACGTCTTCGACCTCGCGTTCGTGGTCGGCTCCCGCCCCCACCTGATCACCCTGGCGGCCACCACCCCGTCCCCCTTCGGCCCGCAGCGCCACGGCCGCCCCTTCGACGCGCCCGACAAGGACGAGACGCCCGACAGCGAGGGCACCCCGACCACCCGCATCGACCTCGAAGGGCTCGCCGACCGGATCGTGCCGTTCCCGGTCGAGGCCGCCCGCTACACCAACCTGCGGGCCGCGAAGGACGGTGTGCTGTGGCTGCGCCACCCCGTGCGGGGCGCCCTCGGCTCGTCGCGGGCCACGCCGGACGACCCCGAGCCGAAGACCGAGATGGAGCGCTACGACCTCGGCCAGCGGCGCGTCGAGCATCTCGCCGACGACGCCGACCACTTCGAGGTCAGCGGCGACGGCAAGCGGGTGCTGCTGTGGACCGACGGGCGGCTCAAGGTCGTACCGAGCGACCGGCGGGCCTCCGGCGACGAGGACAGCGACTCGAACATCACCGTGGACCTGACACGGGTACGGCAGCGGGTCGACCCGGGGGCCGAGTGGCGGCAGATGTTCGACGAGACCGGCCGCATCATGCGGGACCACTTCTGGCGGCCGGACATGAGCGGCGTGGACTGGACGGGTGTACTGGACCGCTACCGCCCGCTGCTCGACCGGGTCGCCACCCATGACGACCTGGTCGACCTGCTGTGGGAGGTGCAGGGCGAACTGGGCACCTCGCACGCCTACGTCACACCGCGCGGCGGACACGGCGGCGGGGCCCGGCAGGGGCTGCTCGGCGCCGATATCTCCCGGCACGACGACGGGAGTTGGCGGATCGACCGGATCCTGCCGTCGGAGACCTCCGACCCAGAGGCCCGGGCGCCGCTGGCCGCGCCCGGCGTCGCGGTGCGCGCCGGAGACGCGATCGTGGCCGTCGCCGGGGTGGCCGTGGACCCGGTGACCGGGCCCGGCCCCCTGCTCGTCGGCACGGCGGGCAAGGCGGTGGAGCTGACGATCTCACCGGCCGGCGGCGGGGACGTACGGCACGCGGTGGTGATCCCCATCGCGGACGAGCAGCCCCTGCGCTACCACGCATGGGTCGCCGACCGGCGGGCGTACGTCCACGAGAAGTCCGGCGGACGGCTCGGCTACCTCCACGTCCCGGACATGCAGGCGCCCGGCTGGGCCCAGATCCACCGGGACCTGCGGGTCGAGGTGGCGCGCGAAGGGCTCGTCGTGGACGTCCGGGAGAACGGCGGCGGGCACACCTCCCAGCTGGTCGTGGAAAAGCTGGCACGGCGGATCGTGGGGTGGGAACTGCCGCGCGGGATGCGGCCGTACAGCTATCCCGAGGACGCGCCGCGCGGGCCCGTGGTGGCCGTCGCCAACGAGTTCTCCGGGTCCGACGGGGACATCGTCAACGCGGCCATCAAGGCGTTGGGGCTCGGGCCGGTCGTGGGCACCCGCACGTGGGGCGGCGTGATCGGGATCGACAGCCGGTACCGCCTGGTCGACGGCACGCTGATCACCCAGCCGAAGTACGCCATCTGGCTGGAAGGCCACGGCTGGGACGTGGAGAACCACGGCGTCGACCCGGACGTCGAGGTGGTCCAGCGCCCACAGGACTGGATGGCGGGCAAGGACGCCCAACTGGACGAGGCGGTCAGGATCGCGCTGGAGGGCCTGGAGACCAGTCCTGCCAAGACTCCGCCGGCTTTGCCGACCTGAAAGGGGCGCGGGGCCGTATCGATATGCGGCTCGCCGCGTGGGCGCGACCAGCCGCAGGTCACCCGCACCCGACGACGATACGATGCCCCCCGTAAACCAAACCGGACCGACCCCCGGAGGGGACATGTCAGGGGAACCGCAGGACGACTGCCTGTTCTGCAAGATCGCCGAAGGGCACGTCCCCGCGACGATCGTGCGGGAGACGGACACGACCGTCGCGTTCCGGGACATCAACCCCCAGGCACCCACCCACGTCCTGGTCATCCCCAAGGCGCACTACAAGGACGCCGCCACCCTCGCCACCGCCGCCCCGGCCCTCGCCGCGGACGTCCTGCGCGAGGCCCAGGCCGTCGCCGACGAGGACAAGCTGGAGAGCTACCGCATCGTCTTCAACACCGGTGCGGGCGCGGGCCAGACCGTCTGGCACGCCCACGCCCACATCCTCGGCGGCCGCGGCATGCAGTGGCCCCCCGGATAACGGAAGCAAGCCGAAGTCACCGTGTCCGTACGTGAATTGGTCGTCCTGGGGACGGCGAGCCAGGTCCCGACCCGGCACCGCAACCACAACGGGTATCTCCTGCGCTGGGACGGCGAGGGCATCCTCTTCGACCCGGGCGAGGGCACCCAGCGGCAGATGCTGCGTGCCGGCGTCGCCGCCCACGACCTGAACCGGATCTGTGTCACCCACTTCCACGGCGACCACTCCCTCGGGCTCGCGGGCGTGATCCAGCGGATCAACCTCGACAAGGTCCCGCACCCCGTCACCGCCCATTACCCGCGCTCCGGCCAGCGCTTCTTCGACCGGCTGCGCTACGCCACCGCCTACCGCGAGACCGTCGACCTCACCGAGGCCCCGGTCGGTGCCGACGGCGTCATCGCCGACACCGGTGGCTACGCACTGCACACGGCCCTCCTCTCGCACCCCGTCGAGTCCTACGGCTATCGCCTGGTCGAGCCCGACGGGCGCCGCATGCTGCCGGACCGGCTCGCCGCGCACGGCATCAAGGGGCCGGACGTCGGGCGGCTCCAGCGGGAGGGCGTGCTGGGCGGGGTCTCGCTGGACGAGGTGAGTGAGATCCGGCGCGGACAGCGGTTCGCCTTCGTCATGGACACCCGGCTGTGCGACGGGGTCTACACCCTCGCCGACGGCTGCGACATGCTCGTCATCGAGTCCACCTTCCTGGACGAGGACACCGGACTCGCCGTCGAGCACGGCCATCTGACCGCCGGTCAGGCCGCCCGCGTCGCGCGCGAGTGCGGCGTACGGCATCTCGTGCTCACCCACTTCAGCCAGCGCTACACCGAGCCGGACGACTTCGAGCGGCAGGCACGGGACGCCGGTTTCGACGGGGAGCTGACGGTCGCGCACGACCTGCTGCGGGTGCCGCTGCCGAAACGACGGTAATGCCGCCGTACGATGCTTCGATGCCCGTCCCGAAAGCAGAACTGCACCTCCACATCGAAGGCACCCTCGAACCGGAGCTCGCCTTCGAACTGGCCGCGCGCAACGGCGTCACCCTGCCGTACGGCGACACCGACGCACTGCGCAAGGCCTACCAGTTCGAGGATCTCCAGTCCTTCCTGAACCTGTACTACGAGCTCATGGCCGTCCTGCGCACCGAGCAGGACTTCGCCGACCTGGCCGATGCCTACCTCGCCCGTGCCGCCGCCCAGGGGGTGCGGCACGCGGAGATCTTCTTCGACCCGCAGGCGCACCTCGCGCGGGGCGTGGAGATGGGCACGGTCGTCGAGGGGCTGTGGCGGGCGCTCGCCCGCAGCGAGTCCGCGCACGGTGTCTCCACCCAGCTGATCCTGTGCTTCCTGCGCGACGAGTCGGCCGAGTCGGCCCTTCGGACGCTGGAGGCCGCGAGGCCGTACCTCGACCGGATCGTCGGCGTCGGGCTCGACTCCGCCGAGGTCGGGCACCCGCCGGTGAAGTTCCGCGAGGTGTACGAGGCCGCCGCCGCGCTGGGCCTCAGGCGGGTGGCGCACGCCGGGGAGGAGGGGCCGCCGGAGTACATCACCGAGGCCCTCGACGTGCTCGGCGTCGAGCGGATCGACCACGGGCTGCGGTGCATGGAGTCCCCGGAGCTGGTCGAGCGGCTGGTCCGGGACCGGGTTCCGCTGACCCTGTGCCCGCTGTCCAACGTCCGCCTGCGCACCGTCGACACCCTCGCGGACCACCCCCTCCCGGCCATGCTCGACGCCGGGCTGCTGTGCACGGTCAACTCCGACGACCCGGCCTACTTCGGCGGGTACGCGGGGGACAACTTCGCCGCCGTGCAGGAGACCCTCGGCCTGAGCGCGGACCGGCTCCGCGAGCTGGCCCGCAACTCCTTCCTCGCGTCCTTCCTGGAGCACGACGAGGAGAGGCGGGCGCGCTATCTCGCCGAGGTCGAGGCGTACGAGTTCCAGGCCGACAGGGCCTCCTAGGCCCGGGCGGCCGATGCCGCCGGCGCCCCCGCCGACGAGGCGGCCCCCACCGGGCGCGC
>NZ_JBHYJA010000039.1:0-28106 GCF_042740355.1 Streptomyces sp. NPDC059010 | reverse complement strand
GCCGTCTCTGGTGCCCCCCCCACCCGCGCCGCCCGCCCCCGCCCCCCCCTAGGCCGCCGTCGCCTTGTCGTAGGCAGGGGCCTCCACCGGGATCTCCACGACCGGCAGGGGCCGCCTGCCCACGCCCAGCGCCACCGCCGTCATCGGTACGGCGACCACCAGCAGCCCGACCGCCAGCACCGCCCCCATGACCGGGAACCCCGCCTGCGCCGACAGCACGCTGCCGGTCAGCGGGCCCGCCGCCGTCCCCAGCGACGAGGCCGAGCCGACGAGCACCGCCCAGCGGCCGCGCCCGTCGAGGGAGGCGGCGAGGCCGATGACGTACGACAGGACGATCGGGTAGAGGGTGTTCCACGCGATCTCTCCGGTCGCGAAGGACGACAGGTCGGTGGCGGACGCGCTGAGCACGACGCAGGCCGCGATGACGGCCGTACCGCCGCCGATCGGCAGCGCGAGCCCGAGGCGCGGGCCGAGCGCGCCCGCCCCGGTGACGCCGAGCAGCCCGGCGCCCAGCGCCACGGCGAACACCACGCCGACCGTGGCCTCGGTCAGCTGCGCCTGCGACAGACCGATCCGGCCGCTGACGCCCCACAGGGAGTTCTGGACGAGGGACCAGCACAGCATGCAGACGGCGAGGGTCAGACCCGGGCGGCGGTGGGGGAGGTCGGAGGCGGCCCGGACCGCCTGCGGCCGCGGGACGGTGACCGACGGCAGACGGCCCGTCAGGGGCCATACGGCGAGTGCGGTGAGGGCGATCGCGGCCAGCGGCTGACCATGGCCCGGACCGAGGTGCGGCACCGTCAGATACACGGTGCCCGCGAGGGCGGAGACGCCGAGCAGGCCGACCGTGGTGGCCCGGTGCGGGTCGCGCTGGGCGGCGATCCGGGTGGCGGCGACCGCCGTGACCGTACCGGATCCGAAGCCGCCGATCAGGACGCCGAGGACGACGGCCGGTACGGCGGGTGTGAGTGCGGCGCCGCCATAGCCGAACAGGGCCAGGGCGAGGCCGGTCCGGGCCAGCCTGCGGGCGCCGACGCGTTCGACGCGGGAGGCCAGCAGGAAGCCCGCCGACGCCGAGCTCAGCAGCAGCGCGCTGCCGACGGCGCCGGCCTGGGTCGGGGAGAGCGGAAGTCCGGAGTCGAGCCTGCCGACGACCGTCGGCAGCAGATACGGAGCGAGGTACCCGGCCGTGAAAAGGGCGACGAGGGGCCAGGGGATGGTGCGGGGGGCGAACACGGGCGTTCCCAGGGCATGCGAAAGGAGCGGCTCAAGAGGAGCCAAGAGGGGGAGGAGCGCAGGCCGTCGACGGACAGGAACGCGCGGAGAATTTGTATCAAGCGGGGGGACGCGCGAAAAAGTGGGAACGGTGTGATCTAAGGCACGTTCTGTTTGGGGTGGGGAGTGGGGGGTAGACGAGGTCGCGCTCGACGGACTTCGCAGGCGCCTTCAGAGTGCCTTCGCAGGCGCTCTCACCTGCGCCAATGCACCGACCCGCCGCCACCGGGCACCGTCGCCTCGATCTTCGCCCTGATCTCCCGCATCACCGCGACGATCCGCTCCTCGTGCCCCGCCGACAGCCGGGCCACCGGCACCGAGCAGCTGATCGCGTCCTGGGCCGGGGTGTCGTAGCGCAGGGCGAAGCCGAAGCCGACGATGCCGGGGACGCCCTCCTCGCGGTCGACCGAGTAGCCGCGCGCACGCACCTCGGCGAGGTCGGCGGTGAGGGCGTCGCGGGTGGTGTGGGTGTTGGGGGTGAGGGTCTCGTACGGGCCCTCGGGCAGGTCGGCGTCGGGGCGTTCGGCGAGCAGCGCCTTGCCCAGGGCGCCCGCGTGGGCCGGGAGCCGGCGGCCGACGCGACTGATGGTCCGCAGGTACTCGTGCGACTCGCGCGTCGCCAGATACGCCACGTCCCGGCCGTCGAGGCGCGCCATGTGGATCGTCTCGCCCAGCGCCTGGGACGCCTCGTCGAGATACGGGCGTACGACGCGGACGCGCGGGTCGGAGTCGAGGTAGCTGGTGCCGGTGAGCAGGGCGTGGATGCCGATGCCGTAGAGCGAGCCGGTGACGTCGGTGCGGACCCAGCCGCGGGAGATCAGGGTCTGCAGCAGCGCGTACATGGAGCTGCGCGGCACGTCCAGCTCGTCGGCCAGCTCCTGCAGACGTGCCGGACGGTCGCCGCGTGCGGCGAGGAGTTCCAGCAACTCGACCGTCCGCGCCGCGGACTTCACCTCGCGGACGCCGCCTGTCTCTGACATGGGGCGATGGTAATCGGAGCGACCGTGGGGAGACGGCGCCATTGACGGTCCGCGTTCGCGTATCTAATCTCCATTTTCATACATGGATGACGTCTACATAGGGAGATGGGCGAAGGTGAGTGTCGATACGGTCGACAACGGCGATACGCACACGGCCCGGCGGCTGCGGGACGGCATGGCGCGCGGCGTGCTGTCGTTCCCGCTCACGAGCTTCCACGACGACGGCTCCCTCGACCCGGACGGCTTCCGCGCCCATGTCGCCGCCCAGCTCGCCACCGAACCCGGCGCGATCTTCCCCGCCTGCGGCACCGGCGAGTTCTTCTCGCTGGACGAGGACGAGTACCGGCAGGTCGTCACCGTCGCCGTCGAGGAGGCGGGCGGGCGCCTGCCCGTCGTCGCCGGGACCGGGTACGGCTGGGCGCAGGCCGCCCGGTTCGCGCGGATCGCCGAGGAGGCCGGCGCCGACGCCCTCCTCGTCCTGCCGCACTACCTGGTCGCCGCCCCGCAGGACGGCCTGGTCGGCCAGCTGGAGCAGCTCGCGGCCCGCACCCGCCTGCCGCTCATCGCCTACCAGCGGGGCCAGGTCGCCTTCACCGTCGAGTCGGTGCGGCGGATCACCCGCATCCCCGGCGTCATCGGGCTCAAGGACGGCCACAGCGACCTCGACCGCCTCCAGCGCCTCACCCTCGCCGCCCCCGAGGACTTCCTCTTCTTCAACGGCGCCGCCACCGCCGAGATCCAGGCCCGCGCCTACGCCGCCGTCGGCGTCCCCGCCTACTCCTCCGCCGTCCACGCCTTCGCCCCCGAGATCGCGAACGCCTTCTTCGCCGCCCTCCAGGACGGCGACCACGGCACGGTCGACAAGCTGCTGCGCGACTTCTACGTCCCGCTGGTCGAACTCCGCGACCGGGTGCCCGGATACGCCGTGTCCCTGGTGAAGGCGGCGGCCCGGCTGCGCGGCCGCCCCGTCGGCCCCGTACGCGCCCCGCTCACCGACCCGTCGGACGCCGACCTGGCCGACCTGCGCACCCTGCTCGCGACCGGCCTCGACCTCGTAGGAGCCGCACTGTGAACCTCACGATCACCGACGTCCGCCTGACCCCGATCCTGGTCGCCGACCCGCCCCTGCTGAACACCCAGGGCGTCCACCAGCCCTACACGCCCCGGCTGATCGTGGAGGTCGAGACGGCGGGAGGGGTCGTCGGGGCCGGTGAGACGTACGGCGACACCAAGTACCTGGAGCTCGCCAGGCCGTTCGCCCAGAAGCTGATCGGTCGTCAAGTCGGGGATCTGAACGGCCTGTTCGTCATCGCGGACGAGGTGGCCGTCGACCGGTCCCGGGTGTCCGGCCAGGTCGACGTCGGCGGACTGCGCGGGGTCCAGACCGCCGACAAGCTGCGGCTGTCCGTCGTCTCCGGCTTCGAGGTGGCCTGTCTCGACGCCCTCGGCAAGGCGCTCGGGCTGCCGGTGCACGCGCTGCTCGGCGGCAAGGTGCGGGACGCCGTCGAGTACAGCGCGTACCTGTTCTACCGGTGGGCCGGGCATCCGGAGGGCGTGCGCGCGGAGAAGGACGACTGGGGGGCCGCCGTCGACCCGGCCGGGGTCGTCGAGCAGGCGCGGAGGTTCAAGGAGCGGTACGGGTTCACGTCCTTCAAGCTCAAGGGCGGTGTCTTCCCGCCGGACGAGGAGATCGCGGCCGTACGGGCGCTCGCCGAGGCCTTTCCCGGGCACCCGCTGCGGCTCGACCCCAACGGGGCGTGGTCCGTCGAGACCTCGCTGGAGGTGGCGCGGGAGCTCGGGGACGTCCTGGAGTACCTGGAGGACCCGGCCCTCGGTACGGCCGCCATGGCCGAGGTCGCCGCGCGGGCCGGGGTGCCGCTGGCGACCAACATGTGCGTGACGACGTTCGCGGAGATCAAGGAGGCGTTCACCCGGGACGCCGTCCAGGTCGTCCTCTCCGACCACCACTACTGGGGCGGGCTGCGCAACACCCAGCAGCTGGCGGCGATCTGCCGCACGTTCGGCGTCGGGGTGTCCATGCACTCCAACACCCACCTGGGCATCTCGCTGGCCGCGATGACCCATGTGGCGTCGACCGTGCCGAACCTCCACCACGCCTGCGACTCCCACTACCCCTGGCAGTCCGAGGACGTCCTCACCGAGCGCCTCACCTTCGACGGCGGCAAGGTCACCGTGCCGGACGCGCCCGGCCTCGGCGTCGAGCTGGACCGGGAACGGCTCGCCGAGCTGCACCGGCGGTGGCTGGATGACGACGGCTCGCTCAGGGACCGCGACGACGCGGCCGCGATGCGGATCGCCGAGCCGGGGTGGGTGACGCCTTCGGTGCCTCGCTGGTGACCGTGGAGGTGCCTCGCCGGTGACCCCGAAAGGGGGCCGGGCAGGATCGCGGCGGCGTTGTCGGTGATCCGGTGGCGTTGTCGGTGGTGTGGTGCACACTGGCCAGATCAGCACCACGTCAGGGAGCGCACCGTGACCACGCCGACCGCGTCGTCCAAGTCAGGGGGGCCGTACCGCCGGGCCCAGGTCGACCCCCTCGCCGGCCTGCGCACGCCCGCCGACCCGCCCTGGGACGTGTACCTCACGGGCACGGTCTTCCTCGACATCATCTTCACCGGCCTCGACTCGGCCCCGGTGCGCGGGACCGAGTCCTGGGCGCGCGGCATGGGGTCGAGCCCCGGCGGCGTGGCCAACATGGCGACGGCACTGGCCCGCCTCGGCCTGAGGACGTCCCTCGCGGCGGCCTTCGGCGACGACCACTACGGCGAGTACTGCTGGGACGCGCTGGAGCACGGCGAGGGCATCGACCTCTCGCCGTCGCGCACGGTGCCGGGCTGGCACTCGCCGGTGACGGTGTCGATGGCCTACGAGGGGGAGCGCACGATGGTCTCCCACGGCCATGAGCCGCCCCCGGAGGAGCCGGCCCCGGACTGCCCGCCCCGCGCGCGTGCCGCCGTGGCCTCCCTGGTGCCGGGCAAACGGGCCTCCTGGATCGCGCAGGCCGCGCGCAAGGGCGCCCGGATCTTCGCCGACGTCGGCTGGGACGACACCGGGGCGTGGGACCTGGCGGGGCTGGCAGACCTGGAGCACTGCGAGGCGTTCCTGCCGAACGCGCAGGAGGCGATGCGGTACACGGGCGCCGAGTGCCCCCGCGAGGCGGCCCACGCCCTGACCGCGTATGTCCCGGTCGCGGTGGTCACGCTCGGCGCGGAGGGCGCGTACGCGGTGGACGGCAGGACCGGGGAGACGGCGGTGGTCCCCGCCATCGCCGTGGAGGCCCTGGATCCGACCGGTGCCGGTGACGTCTTCGTCGCCGGGTTCGTCACCGGCACCCTGGCCGACTGGCCGCTCGCCGACCGGGTGGCCTTCGCGGGTCTGACGGCAGCGCTCTCCGTCCAGGAGTTCGGGGGGTCGCTGTCGGCGCCCGGCTGGTCGGAGATCGGGGCGTGGTGGCGCAAGGTGCAGTCGCTGGAGGCGCAGGACCCGGAGGCCCTGCGCCGGTACGCGTTCCTGGCGGACCTGGTGCCGCAGGAGGAGAGACCCTGGCCGCTGCGGCGGGCGGTGCCGACGATCGGGTTCCGCCGGTCGGCGTGAAGGGTCCCGCCCCGGTGGACCGCGGGCTCCCCGGTGGACCGCGGGCTCAGCGTGGACCGTTGGCTCAGCTGGGGGGCGCCGGCTTCAGCACCACGAAGTCCGCGTCGGACGGGTCGAGGCACACGGCCAGCCTGCCCACGCCCTCCGCGTCGTCCGGCCCCATCTGCACGCTGCCGCCGTTCTCGGTGACCCTGGCGACCGCGGCGTCGCAGTCGTCGACGTTGAAGACCGGGTGCCAGTACGGCTGCCCGCCGGACAGCGCGAGGTTCTCCTTGGGCAGCTCCATCAGCCCGCCCTGCATACGCTCCGCGGGCTGCCCGGCCGGAGTGATCAGCGTGTACGTACCCCCACCGCCCGGCAGCTCCATGTCGCCGTACTGCCAGCCGAAGACGGTGCCGTAGAACTCCTTGGCGGCCCCGGCGTCGCTGGTGTACAGCTCGGTCCAGGACAGCGAGCCCGTCTCGTCGGCCAGCTCGAAGCCCGAGTTCTTCCCCGGCTGCCAGACGGCGAACTGGCCGCCCAGCGGGTCGCTGAACTGCGCCATCCGACCCCAGTCCTCAAGGTCCATCGGCGCCACCCGCACGGTGCCGCCGGCTTCCTGCACCGTCCGGGTCGTGGCATCCGCGTCGCTGACGGTGAAGTAGATCATCCAGGCCGAGCGCGCCCCCTCCTCGGTGAGCTTGCCGAGCCCGGCGACGGTCTTGCCGTCCTTCTTGAACATCCCGCCCTGGAAGTCCTCCGAGTCGCCCATGGACTCGAACTCCCAGCCGAGCACCGCGCCGTAGAAGGCCGCGGCGCCCCGGACATCGGGTGCGCCGAGGTCGAGCCAACAGGGCGAGCCGGGCGTGAGGTCAGTGGTGATCATGACGATGCCCTTTCGCAGACACGTACCACCCCAGCCTGACACCCGGCACCGACAACCGCCCGTCGGATCCGCTCGGAAGCCGAGTGGACCGGCTCCAGTTGTGCAGCGACCGAACCTCAGCCCGCCGTAACCGTCGTACGCACCGCGCCGTCCGGCCCCGCCACCAGCACCGGCGTCTCAGGCCCGCCGAGGTCCCGCACCGCGGCCCGGTCCTCGGGCGCCGCCTCCGCCGCCTCCGTCACGACCGCCGCCGCCTCCAGCGACCTGGCCCCCGAGGCCACCGCCATCGCCACGGCCGTCTGCAGCGCGCTCAGCTTCAGGGAGTCCAGCGCGACGGTCCCGGCGACATACGTCCGGCCGGTCTCGTCCCGTACGGCCGCCCCCTCGGGCACACCGTTGCGAGCCCGGGCGGAACGGGCCAGGGTGACGATCTTGCGGTCCTCGGGGTCGAGCGCGCTGTTGTCGGTCATGGGCTGAGCATACGTAGGGCCCGCCGTCCGGATCATGCCGCCCCGAACGACGGCCCTGGCGCCGCCCGCCCTACCCGGCCACGGGGTACATCGCCCCGCGCCGGCCCTCCGGCGAGGCCAGCCACTCCAGTTTCGCCGCGGTGTTCGCCTCGTCCAGCGGCGTGTGCAGCACGATCGACAGATCCGGCCGCACCGGCATCTGCATCACGCTCGACTCCAGGCACAGCAGCCCGACCAGCGGATGGTCCAGCTCCTTGCGGATCTGCCCGGCGTCCTCGATGTCCCGCCGCTGCCACAGCTCGACGAACTCCGCACTGGACGCCTTCGCCTCGGCCAGCACCGCCTGGAACCCCTCGTCGTCGGGGGAGGCCGAGCACAGCGCGCGGAACTGCGCGACGACCGTACCGGCGTTCTCGTCCCAGTTCTTGGCCCGCGCCCGGTACAGCGGATCGGTGAAGAACTCGATCAGACAGTTCCACCGCTTGCCGGCCCGCATACCGAGCACCGTCGCGGCCGCGTCGTTGTACATCACGCCGTTGTAGTACCGGTCCATGATGTGCGCCGGATACGGCATCCACGCGTCGATCAGCCGCCGCAGCCCGTCGCACATGTGCTCCTTCTCGGGCGCCACTTCGGCCATCGGCGGATTCAGCCCGGCCAGCAGATACAGATGCCGCCGCTCGGCGTTGCTCAGCCGCAGCACCCGGCCCACCGAGTCCAGCACCTGCGGCGACACGGAGATCTCCCGCCCCTGCTCCAGCCACTGGTACCAGGAGGCACCCACTCCGGCGAGCACGGCGACCTCCTCGCGCCGCAGCCCCGGCGTACGGCGCCGCGCGCCACCGTCCGGCAGCCCCGCCTCGCCCGGGGACACCCGGGCCCGCCTGCTCATCAGGAACTCGCGCAGCTCGCGCCGCCGATGACTCTTCAGCGTGTCCATGGACACGGACGGATCCCCCTCATCCCGTTGGCCGGCGACGCCACTTGCCTGGTGGTGCCACCACCAGCACAACTTCCCGCTCCCCACGGCTATTCCGACGCCAGCAGTCTCTTACCCATGGCGATCGACTCCATCAGTCCCACCACCAGTCCCACCACGACCCCCGACCCACCGCTCGACACCCCCCGGACGACCCCCCGGCTGTCGACGCGCGACAAACTCGTCCTGTTCGTCCTGTGCGCCGCCCAGTTCATGGTCGCGCTCGACTTCTCCGTCCTGAACGTCGCCCTCCCCGTCCTCGGCGCCGACCTCGGCATGAGCACATCGGCGCTGCAGTGGGCGGTCACGGCGTTCGCGCTGCCCTCCGGCGGCTTCCTGCTCCTCTTCGGCCGCATCGGCGACCTCTACGGCCGCCGCAAGCTGTTCCTCACCGGCCTCGCCCTGTTCGCCGCCGCCTCGGTGCTGGCGACGTTCGCCTGGGACCCGGCGTCGTTCCTCGCCGGACGCGCGCTGCAGGGCCTCGGCGCGGCGGTCATCGTCCCGACGGGCATGTCGCTGCTGACGACCACCTTCGCCGAGGGACCCGCCCGGGACCGCGCCCTCGGTATCTCCGGCACGCTGATGTCCCTCGGCTTCACCATCGGCATGGTCGCGGGCGGCGTCCTGACCGACACGTTCGGCTGGCGCTCCACCATGGGCCTGCTCGCGGTCTTCGCGCTGATCGTGCTGCCGCTCGCGCCCGGCCTGCTGCCCGAGTCCCGCACCCCCGACCGCCCGCAGCTCGACGTCCCGGGCGCGATCACCGTCACCGGCGGTCTGCTGTCTCTGATCTACGCCCTGACCACGGCCGCCGACCACGGCTTCGCCCGCGCCGATGTCATCGCGGCCCTGATCGCGGGCCTCGCGCTCCTGGCCGCCTTCGTGATCGTCGAGTCCCGCACCGCCGCACCGCTCGTCTCCCTGCCCATGCTGCGCCGCCGCACGGTGGCGTGGGGCAACCTGGGCGGGCTGGTCACCTTCTCGATGATGTCGACGGTGATCTTCGTGCTCACCCTGTACTTCCAGGAGACCCTGAACCTGGCGGCCTGGCAGACCGGCCTGGTCTTCGGCGTCCAGGGTGTCATGTCGGTGTTCGCGGGCGCGCTCACCCCGAGGTTCATCAGCCGCTTCGGCGCCCGCCGCACCCTGGTGGTCTCGCTCACGGGTCAGGGCGCCTTCATCGCGGCCCTGCTGTTCCTCGACGCCCAGACCTGGTCCGTCTGGCTCGCCACGGCCGCCGTCTCGCTGGCGAGCATGTTCCACCTGGGCGCGATCATCTCCTACGGCCTGACGGTCACCTCCGGTGTCCCCGACGAGGAACAGGGCCTGGCCACCGGCCTGGTCACCTCGACCCAGCAGATCGGCCTCACGGTCGGCATCCCCCTGCTCGGCGTCCTCGCCACGACCGCCGACGACCTGCTCTCCGGCACCCGTACCGTCATGGCCCTCAACGCGGCGATCGTGCTGGCCGCAGCGGCCCTGATCGCCCTCGGCCTGCGCACCCGGCGCCCGGCGTCGGGCTCAGGGGCGGTCGAGGCGGAGGCGGTCGGCTCGCGGTAGACCCGCCACGACAAGGTCGTACGAGTCCTCGATGAGCTCCCGGACCAGGCGGTCCGGGAGCTTGCCGTCCACCGTGACGGTGTTCCAATGCCGCTTGTTCATGTGGTAGCCGGGAGTGATCAGCCCCTCGTGCTCGTCGCGGAGCCGCACCGCGTCCTCCGGGTCGCATTTGAGGTTGACCTTGAGGGGGCGGGTGTCGATCCAGCTCAGGGCGAACATCTTGCCCAGCACCTTGAAGACCGAGATCTCCGGGGCGAAGGGGAAGTCCTCCACGGCCGAGTTGAAGGACAGACAGAAGTTCCGCAGCTCTTGAGGGGTCACTCGGGGATCACTCCGGCTTCGTCTCCTCCGGTGAGAGCTCGGCGGGGCCCACCGGCTCCACGAGCACGGTCACGATCTTGTTCCGGCGGCCGGCCGCCGCCTCCGCCGTCAGGCGCAGCTCACGGCCGTCGGGCAGTACGACCTGCGACGACGCCCCGGCGATCGGGACCCGGCCGAGCGCCTTCGCCAGCAGTCCGCCGACGGTCTCCACGTCCTCGTCGTCGTACTCGTCGAGGCCGTACAGCTCGCCCAGGTCGGTGATGTCCAGGCGGGCGGTGACCCGGTAGCGGTCCTCGCCCAGCTCCTCCACCGGCGGCAGTTCACGGTCGTACTCGTCGGTGATCTCGCCGACGATCTCCTCAAGGATGTCCTCGATGGTGACGATGCCGGCGGTGCCGCCGTACTCGTCGATCACGACGGCGACGTGATTGCGCTCCTTCTGCATCTCGCGCAGCAGATCACCGGCGTTCTTGGTGTCGGGCACGAAGAACGCGGGCCGCATCGCCGTCGACACCAGCTCGCTCTCCGCGTCCCGGGAGATGTGCGTCTTGCGGGTCAGGTCCTTGAGATACACCATCCCGACCACGTCGTCCTCGCTCTCCCCGACCACCGGGATACGCGAGAACCCGGACCGCAGGGCGAGGGTGAGTGCCTGGCGGATGGTCTTGTACCGCTCGATGACGACCAGGTCGGTCCGCGGGACCATCACCTCGCGCACCAGCGTGTCGCCCAGCTCGAAGATCGAGTGCACCATCCGGCGCTCCTCGTCCTCGATCAGCGACTCCTTCTCGGCGAGGTCGACCATCGCCCGCAGCTCCGCCTCGGAGGCGAACGGGCCCCGGCGGAAGCCCTTGCCGGGCGTCAGCGCGTTACCGATGAGGATCAGCAGCGGCGGGATCGGCCCCATGACGCGGGCCAGCGGCAACAGGACGTACGCCGCCGCGGTCGCCGTGTTCAGCGGATGCTGGCGCCCGATGGTGCGCGGGGAGACACCGACGGCGACGTACGACACGAGGACCATGACCGCTATCGCGACCAGCAGGGCCTGGGTGGTGCTGTCGAACTCCTGCAGGCTGGCGTAGGTGACCAGCGCGGCGGCGGCCATCTCGCAGGCCACGCGCACCAGCAGCGCCACGTTCAGATAGCGCGTCGGGTCGGCGGCGACCAGCGCGAGCTTCTCGCTGCCGCGCCGCCCGCTGCGTACGGCCTCCTCGGCGCGGAAGCTGGAGACGCGCGCCAGGCCCGCCTCCGCGCAGGCGGCGAGCCAGGCCACGACCACGAGGGCGATCGCCCCGGCGATGAGAGGGAGGCTCATGACACGGTCGGCGCGGGGGAGGGCCCGGTCAGGCCCTTCTCCGTACGCCAGCCGTCCACGATGGCGGCCTGCAGACCGAACATCTCGGCCTTCTCGTCGGGCTCCTCGTGGTCGTACCCGAGCAGATGCAGCACACCGTGGACGGTGAGCAGCTGGAGCTCCTCGTCCATGGTGTGCTGCGTGGGCGCCTCGGTCCCCTGCTTCGCGGCGACTTCGGGGCACAGCACGATGTCACCGAGGAGCCCCTGCGGAGGCTCGTCGTCGTCCTTGGACGGCGGCCGCAGCTCGTCCATCGGGAAGGACATGACATCCGTGGGCCCCGGCAGGTCCATCCACTGGATGTGGAGCTGCTCCATGGCGTCGGCGTCCACGACGATCACCGAGAGCTCGGAGAGCGGGTGGATGCGCATCCGCGCGAGTGCGTAGCGGGCGATGTCGAGGATCGCCTGCTCGTCGACCTCGGTTCCGGACTCGTTGTTGACGTCGATCGACATGGTCGCGCTGTGTCTCTACTTCCCCTTGTGCCCGGCCTTGCCGCCGCGGCTCTTGTGCGAGCCGTTCTGGGTGCCGTGCTTGCTGTCGTACAACTCGTACGCGTCGACGATACGGCCGACCAGCTTGTGCCGGACGACATCGTGGGACGACAGCCGGGAGAAGTGGACGTCGTCGACGCCGTCCAGGATGTCCTGCACCTGCCGCAGACCGGACTTGGTGCCGTCCGGGAGGTCGACCTGGGTCACGTCACCGGTGATGACTATCTTCGAGTCGAAGCCGAGACGGGTGAGGAACATCTTCATCTGCTCGGGGCTGGTGTTCTGGGCCTCGTCCAGGATGATGAAGGCGTCGTTCAGCGTCCGGCCCCGCATGTACGCGAGCGGCGCGACCTCGATGGTCCCGGCGGCCATCAGCCGGGGGATCGAGTCCGGGTCGAGCATGTCGTGCAGCGCGTCGTACAGCGGCCGCAGATACGGGTCGATCTTCTCGTAGAGCGTGCCCGGCAGGAAGCCGAGCCGCTCGCCCGCCTCCACCGCGGGGCGGGTCAGGATGATGCGGTTGACCTGCTTGGACTGCAGGGCCTGCACCGCCTTGGCCATGGCGAGATAGGTCTTGCCGGTACCGGCGGGGCCGATGCCGAAGACGATCGTGTGCTTGTCGATCGCGTCGACGTACCGCTTCTGGTTGAGGGTCTTGGGGCGGATCGTGCGGCCGCGGGAGGAGAGGATGTTCTGGGTGAGCACCTCGGCCGGGGTCTCTTCCGGCCCCTCCCCGTTCTCACTGGCCCTGAGCATGGCGATCGAGCGTTCCACTGCGTCCTCCGTCATCGGTTGCCCGGTGCGGAGCACCAGCATCATCTCGTCGAACAGGCGCTGGACAAGGGCGACTTCATGGCTGTCACCGACCGCGCTTATCTCATTGCCCCGGACATGGATGTCGGTCGCCGGGAAGGCCTTCTCGATCACGCGCAGGAGGGAGTCGCCGGACCCCAGGACGGTCACCATGGGGTGCTGGGCGGGGACGGTGAACTGCGCTCGTGCCTGTCCCTGCGCGGGGGTATGAGCTGTGGGTGTCTGAGTCATGGGCCGGCTCGTAGGCCTTGCTCGTCCTCCTCGAAACGACTCGTCCGCCACAGGGGCGGCCTGGTGATTTCCAGGGTACGCCGGGGGACTGACAAGGCCGTAGGCCTTTTCCCCGGGGAGGTTTTCACGTGGGCGCGGTGCTGTTCACCGCCGGTGCGCCGCCCGTCACGGCCGGTGCGCCACGCGTGTTCAGCGGCACAGGTCGTCGCCGAGACGGGTGCGGGCGTACCGGACCATCCGGCCGCTGCGGGCGCGGCTGAGCAGACCGGCGTCGTAGAGGACGGCGAGGTGCTGGCTGACGGCGCCCGGGGTGACGCCGAGCCGGTGCGCCAGCTCGGTCGTGGAGGCCGGTTCGGCGAGCAGCAGGAGCAGCCGGGCCCGGGGACGGCCGAGGAGGCGGACCAGGGCCCGGTCGCTGACCGGGGGCGGTTCCTCGGAGAGGGTGGCGCGGCCGCGGGCCGGATAGTGCAGCACCGGGGGCAGGGCGGGGTCGATGTTGGTGGTGGCGCCCCGGGCGAACAGGGTGGGGATCAGGACCATGGCGCGGCCTGCGATCCGCACGTCCGCGTCCGGCCAGTGGGAGCCCACGGGGGGTGTCAGCCGCAGGATGTCGCCGGTCCAGGTCAGGCGAGGGTCCAGGCCCTTGAAGAGCGCGGCCGAGCCCTGTTCCGCGAGCACGCGCGAGTGGTGGGACAGATCGGACTCCAGCACGGTCTGTGCCCTGGGCCACCAGTCCGGAGCCAGACAGTCGTGCCAGTAGCCGTCGAGCGCGGCGGTCACCCGGTTCAGCAGCTTCTCGGGGCGCGCCAGTCCACGGGCCACGACCCGTGGCAGGGGTCCGCCCTTGCCGCAGGTCCGGCGGAAGCCGTCGTCCACCACGTCGGCGGGGGTGGCCCGCACCCGGTCCAGCTCGTCGGCGAAGGCGGGGCGTACCCGGGCGGGACGCGGGGTGAGGAAGTCCGCGATCCAGTTGCCGGGCATGACGAGTGCCTCCAGGAGCTCGGTGTCCTGGCGTTCGTAGGCCGGGCGCAGCCGCCGCAGCCAGGGCCGCTGGTGGGGGAACCGCGCCGGATCGTGCCAGCAGCGCAGCGAGAACACCGCCTCCTGCAGCGGGGAGTACGCGAAGGACGTGGTGGCCAGGTCGCCGATGGCGAAGTGGAACTCGATCATTTGAGCGCCACGCTAAATCATTGTCGGGTGCGTCTCCGCGCCGGTTGAGATGTCGGCATGAGCACAACACCCGCCACCTCGGCGTCACACCGCGACGACGGCACGACGACCGAGCCGCGCCCCGACGCCCCCTCCGCCCGCCCGCCCCGGCTGCTGCCCGCCGACCCGACCCTGCGCCGTGCCGGTCTGCTGGTGCTGCTCAACGCCCTGGGCAACGGGCTCTACTTCCCGCTGGGCGTCCTGTACTTCACCCGGATCGTCGGGCTGGACGCGACCGCGGTCGGGCTCGGGATGACGGTCGCGGGGCTGGTCGGTGTGGCGGCCGGGGTGCCGGCCGGGCGGGCCGCCGACCGCTGGGGTGCCCGCCGGGTGGGCTCATGGCTGTGGGGCGCCTGCGGGGTGGCGACGGCCTCCTACACGCTGGTGCACTCGTACGCCGGGTTCCTGGCCGCGGTGATCTGCGGGACCGGGCTGCAGATGGCGAGTCGCGGGGTGCAGGGCGCGATCTACGCCGATGTGCTGCCCGCAAAGACCCGGGTGGAGGCGCGCGCGTATCTGCGGACGGTCACGAACGTGGCGATGGGCGTGGGCGGCGGGTTCGGCGCGATCGTGCTCCAACTCGACACGCGGGGCGCCTATGTGACCGTCATCCTGATCAACGCGGTGACGTTCTGGGCGCCCGCGCTGATGGTGCGGCGGCTCCCGGTCGCGCCGCACGTCCTGGAGCGGACGGCGGACCGGGCCGGGGCGACGCCGGTGGACCGCTGGCGTGCGGTGCGCGACCGGCCGTATCTGACGGTGACCGTGCTGAACGCGGTGCTGGCCGTGCAGTACACGCTGGCCGAGGTAGGCCTGCCGCTGTGGATCGTGGAGCGCACCGAGGCGCCGCGCTGGACGGCGGCCCTGCTCGCGATCGTCAACTGCGTCCTGGTCGCCGTGCTCCAGGTGCGCGTCGCCCGCCGGGCCTCTCAAGTCCCCAGCGCCGTACGGGCGATGGGATGGGCGGGGCTGCTGCTCGGGGCGGCCTGTGCGGTGTACGCGCTGTCGGCGGGGCTGTCACCGGTGTGGGCGGTGCTCGCGCTGACGGCCGGCGCGGTGGTGCAGGTCCTCGCCGAGGTGCTGTCGGCGGCGGGCGGCTGGACCCTCGGCTACGAGCTCGCCGACGCCCGCCTCCACGGCGTGTACCAGGGCGTCTTCGGCGCCGGCATGTCCGCCGGGATGATGGCCGGCCCGGCACTGGTCACCGTCACCGCGATCCAGCACGGCACGACCGGCTGGGCGGTGCTCGGCGTGCTCTTCGCCGCAGCCGGCCTGGCGATCGCCCCCGCCGTACGCCGGGCCCGCCGGGACGCCGACTGGCGCGGCGACCGAGCGTAGGCCCCGGCCCCCGGCCTCCCAGCCCCCGGCCTCAGAAGCCGAGGCGACGGAGCTGCTTGGGGTCGCGCTGCCAGTCCTTCGCGACCTTGACGTGCAGGTCCAGGAACACCGGTGTGCCCAGCAGGGCCTCGATCTGCCTGCGGGACTTGATGCCGACCTCCTTCAGGCGCTTGCCCTTGGGGCCGATGATGATGCCCTTCTGGCTGGGGCGCTCGATGTAGACGAAGGCGTGGATGTCGAGGAGCGGCTTGTCGGCGGGGCGGTCCTCGCGGGGGAGCATCTCCTCGACGACGACGGCGATGGAGTGCGGCAGCTCGTCGCGGACGCCCTCCAGCGCGGCCTCGCGGATCAGCTCCGCGATCATCACCTGCTCCGGCTCGTCGGTGAGATCACCCTCGGGGTAGAGGGCCGGACCCTCCGGCAGCAGCGGGACGATCAGGTCGGCCAGCAGGTCCACCTGCTTGTCGCCGACCGCCGAGACGGGCACGATCTCGGCCCACTCGAAGCCGAGCTCCTTGCCGAGCTGGTCGATCGCGATGAGCTGCTCGGCGAGCGTCTTGCTGTCCACCAGGTCGGTCTTGGTGACGATCGCGATCTTCGGCGTCTTCTTGATGGACGCCAGTTCCTTCGCGATGAAGCGGTCACCCGGGCCCAGCTTCTCGTTCGCCGGCAGACAGAAACCGATCACGTCGACCTCGGCCCACGTCGTCCGCACGACGTCGTTGAGCCGCTGGCCGAGCAGGGTGCGCGGCTTGTGCAGCCCCGGGGTGTCCACCAGGATCAGCTGGGCGTCCGGCCGGTGCACGATGCCCCGCACGGTGTGCCGGGTCGTCTGCGGCTGGTTGGCGGTGATCGCCACCTTCTGCCCGACCAGTGCGTTCGTGAGCGTGGACTTGCCCGCGTTGGGGCGGCCCACGAAGCAGGCGAAGCCGGCGCGGTGGGCGGCCTCGGCCGACTCCTCGGATGACTGGGTACGAACGCTCATGGCGCCCATTCTCCCTGATCCACAGAGCCCCGCCGCACACGCGCCCGACCGCACCCCACCCGGTGAGCTTCCGGAAACCCCCACGCAACGAAACGTCACCGAAACACACCCGTACGCGACCGGAAACGCGAACCCGTGAACCTCTGACGAGCCCCCACACCGTTGGAGACAACCGTGCCCCTCGCCGCCGCAAGCGTCGACACCGGCGACACCGCCTGGCTGCTCGCCGCCACCGCCCTCGTCCTGCTGATGACCCCGGGCCTGGCCCTGTTCTACGGCGGCATGGTCCGCACGAAGAGCGTCCTCAACATGCTGATGATGAGCTTCGTGTCCATCGCGCTCGTCACTGTCGTGTGGCTGGCCTGCGGCTACTCCCTCGCCTTCGGGGACGACATCGCCGGCGGTCTCATCGGCGGCCTCCACCACGCAGGCATGGCCGGGCTCGGGCCGGACAGCGTCCAGGGCACCGTCCCCACCCTCCTCTTCGCCACCTTCCAGCTCACCTTCGCGATCATCACCGCCGCCCTCGTCAGCGGTGCCGTCGCCGACCGGGCCAGGTTCGGGGCGTGGCTCGTGTTCGTGCCGGTGTGGGCGCTGCTCGTATACGTTCCCGTCGCCCACTGGACCTGGGGCCCCGGCGGCTGGATCCTCGACCGTCTCGGCGCCCTCGACTTCGCCGGCGGTCTCCCCGTCGAGATCACCTCCGGTGCCTCCGGCCTCGCCCTGTGCCTGGTCCTCGGCCCGCGGCTCGGGTTCAAGAAGGACGCGATGCGGCCGCACAACCTGCCGATGGTCGTGCTCGGCGCCGGTCTGCTCTGGTTCGGCTGGTTCGGCTTCAACGCCGGATCCGCGCTCGGCGCCAACGGCCTGGCCGCCGCCGTCTTCCTCAACACCCTCGCCGCCGGCTGCACCGGCCTGCTCGGCTGGCTCTTCGTCGAGCACAAGCGCGACGGCCACCCCACCACGCTGGGCGCGGCCTCCGGCGCGGTCGCCGGACTCGTCGCCATCACACCGTCCTGCGGCTCGGTCTCCCTGCTCGGCGCGCTCGTCATCGGCCTCGCCGCCGGCGTCGTCTGCTCGTACGCCGTGAGCTGGAAGTTCAGGTTCAACTACGACGACTCCCTGGACGTCGTCGGCGTCCACCTGGTCGGCGGTGTCATCGGCACCCTGCTGATCGGTGTCTTCGCGACGGCCACCATGACGGGCGGGGCCGAGGGCCTGCTGCACGGCGGCGGGTTCGCCCAGCTCGGCAAGCAGCTGGTGGCGATCGTGGCCGTGGCGGCGTACGCCTTCCTCGTCACCTACGGCATCGGCAAGGTCATCGACAGGGCCATGGGCTTCCGGGCGAGCGAGGACGAGGAGCACACCGGCCTGGACCTTACGGTGCACGCCGAGACCGCCTACGATCACGGGGTCCTGGGGCACGGCGCCCCGGTCACGTCATCCCTCTCCACCTCCGTCCCCGCCGCGCAGAAGGTCAAGAAGCAGGCATGAAGCTGATCACCGCCATCGTCAAGCCGTACCGGCTCGACGAGGTCAAGACCGCCCTCCAGGAGATCGGTGTGCACGGTCTGACCGTGACCGAGGCGAGCGGCTACGGCCGTCAGCGCGGCCACACCGAGGTGTACCGGGGCGCGGAGTACCAGGTCGACCTGGTGCCGAAGGTCCGCATCGAGGTCGTCGTCGAGGACGAGGCCGCCGACGACGTCATCGACGCCATCGTGAAGGCCGCCCAGACCGGCAAGATCGGCGACGGCAAGGTCTGGGCGCTGCCGGTCGACACGGTCGTACGGGTACGCACGGGCGAGCGCGGCCCCGACGCGCTGTAAGCAGTAGCGGCGCCGGGACCGCGCTCCCTCAGTGCTTCACCGGGTGCGTGGCACGCCGCCTCAGTCGAACACGAACGGGCCCGGCGACTGCGGCCCGGTCGCCGTACACGTGATGGTGATGCCGAAGACGGTCATCGTCAGCGAGCCGCCGAAGGCCTCCAGGCTGTCCCCGGAGGCCACGGTGCCGCTGAGCGGGCCGACCTGGACGGGGTCGCCGGCGGCCATCGCCGGGTTCTCCGTGCCGGAGAAGGCGACGGTGCCGCCGCTCGCCTTCACCAGGGTGAGCGTCGAGGCGATCGAGTCCTCCGACAGCGCGATCGGCGCGGTGATCGCGGAGGAGTTGACGGTCATCGTGGCGGCGGTGCCGTTCTGGGTCGCCGTGAGGGTGGCCGCGCCACCGCCGAAGCTGCCGCAGTCGGCGGTGATCGTCGCGCTGCCGGGGGCGACGGCGAAGGCGGCGGGCGCGAAGGCCAGTCCGGTGACCGCGAGGGCCCCGGCGGCCAGCGCCGCACCTGCTCCGATACGCGTACGTCTCATGGGGGTTCGCTCCCTTTGGGGGTGGGGGAATTCCTGCCTGTGGGGGTGGGGACTGTTCGGCAGGTGGGTGCGGACACACTGCATGAAGAACTGAGCTGGAACGAGCGGGATCTGACGGGCCGTCGGAACCGCCGTTTCCATTGATGCGCGTGGGGCGCGGGTCGGCAAGGGTGATTTCCGGCCTCAACTACTCATGGGTCAACTACCGAACGCTGGGCGACATGTCCTGCAGGCCCACCACGCGCAGGAGTTGCAGGCGCTCGTGGGCCTCCGTCCCCGGGCGGGCCGAGTGGACGACCAGCAGGTGGTGGTGCTCGTGGCTGACCATGACCTCGCAGTCCAGCTCCAGCAGGCCGACCACGGGATGCAGGAAGCGCTTCGTCGCCCGGTCGCGCTGCGACACCTCGTGCTCGTCCCACAGCCGCGCGAACTCCTCGCTGGACGCCCGGAGTTCGGTGACCAGCGCGGCCGGCTCCGGGTCGTCGGGGCGGGCCGCGGCCACCGCGCGCAGGGTCGCCACCTGGGTGCGCGCGTGGCCCGCGAGGTCCTCCCGCGGGAAGAGCGTGCGCGCGGACGGGTCCAGGAAGAAGCGGCGGATCAGGTTGCGCTCACGGCGCGGGCGGGACATCACGTCGCCCACCAGGGCCCTGGCCATCGCGTTCTGGGCCAGCACCTCACCGCAGTCGTTCACCACCTGCGCCGGGGTGTCGTGCAGGCGGTCCAGGATCAGCAGCAGTCCGGGACGGACATGCTCCGACGCCGTCTCGCGCCGTGGTGGCTCCTCGCCGGCCAGATGGAACAGATGGTCCTGCTCCACGGCGGTCAGACGCAGCGCGCGGGCCAGGGCCGTCAGCATCTGGCGGGACGGGCGGGGGCCGCGGGACTGCTCAAGCCGGGTGTAGTAGTCGACCGACATGCCGGCCAGCTGCGCCACCTCCTCGCGGCGCAGGCCCGGTGTGCGACGCCGGGGGCCCGGCGTCAGACCCACGTCCGACGGGGTCAGCCGGGCACGGCCACGGCGCAGGAAGTCGGCGAGTTCGGCTCGGTTCACCTCTCCAGCCTGCGGCAGCCCGGCTGCCTTATCCAGGGACTGTCGATCCCCTGATCAACGGGTCTCTCCCGCCCGCACCTGCTCCGTCCCAGGGTGGTCGGTGACGAGAGGAGCAGATCATGCTGACGTTGGTGACGGGTACGACGGGACAGGTCGGCCGGCGCTTCGTACCGAGGCTGCTGGCGCAGGCCAGGCCGGGGGAGCCGGTGCGGGTGCTGGTGCGGGACCCGGCGCGGGGCGAGCCGTTCGCGGAGCTGGGCGCCGAGGTCGTGGTCGGCGATCTGCGGGACGCCGACGTGCTCGGCAAGGCGGTCGCCGGGGTCGACGCCGTGGTGAACGTCGCGGCCTCCTTCCGCGGGGTGCCCGACGAGGAGGCGTGGGCCGTCAACCGGGACGCGGCCGTGGAGCTGGGCCGGGCCGCGCTGGCCTCCGGGGTGCGGCGCTTCGTGCAGGTCAGCACGGGTCTGGTGTACGGCGTCGGCCGGGGCCGCCCGCTGACCGAGGAGGACGAGACCCGGCCCGGCGGGGCGATGTGGGGTGCCTATCCCGAGTCCAAGGCACAGGCCGAGCGGGAGCTGCTCGCGCTGGAGGGCCTGGAGGTACGGGTGGGCCGGCTTCCCTTCGTCTACGGCGAGGGTGATCCGCATCTTGCCCAGTCGCTGATGTGGGCGGGGGGCTGGGCGGCGACCCAGCGGCTGCATATGGGCCATCATGCGGATGTCGCCCAGGGGTTGCTGCGGATCCTGCATGCGCAGGGGGGCGCGGGGCGGATCTACAACATCGCCGATGACGCGCCCGTGACGGCGGTCGAGCTGCACCAGCTGAACGGGGTCGAGATCCCGGAGGAGCTGTACGGCCGGACGGACCCCGACCCGTGGCTGGCGATCACTTCCACGGACCGGATTCGTCGGGAGCTGGGGTATCGGCCGGTGTATCCGTCGGTCTACGCGGCGAGGGACGCGGGAGCGCTCTAGCGGAGTGCCGCGAGGGGTGGTCGGGCGTCTGCGGGTTCGTTGTGGCTGGTCGCGCCCACGCGGCGGTAGCCGCAAATCGACACAGCCCCGCGCCCCTGAGGGCGGCCTAGTCGACGCCTCTTATACGTCCCACCAGCACCGCCCCCGCCAACCCGATCACCGCGGCTACGGCGTACAGCACCCGGTACCCGCCCAGATGGGTGACGATCGGGGCGGCCAGGGCCGGGGCCGCGACCTGGGGCAGGGCGTTGGCCACGTTGATGATGCCGAGGTCCTTGCCGCGGTCCTTCGCCTTCGGCAGGACGTCGGTCATCAGGGCGAAGTCGACCGACATGAACACGCCCAGGGCCACGCCCAGCAGTGCCGCCACGACGATCGCGCCCGGCCAGGTCTGCCAGACGGCCAGCAGGGCGGTGGCCGCCGCCATCAGTACCCCGGACCACCTCACGAAGGGCTTGCGGCGGCCCACCCGGTCCGACCAGACGCCGCCCACCACGACCGTCGCCAGCAGCGCCACGCTGTCCACCGCGGTCAGGATCAGCACGCCCTGCTCGGGGTCGTCGTGGTGGAGGCGGTCCCGCAGGTAGTAGAGGAGGTAGAGGATCACCAGCGCGTTGCTGAGGTTGATCAGGAAGCGGGTCAGCCAGGCCCAGCCGAAGTCCGGATAGCGGCGCGGGCTCAGCCAGAAGCCGCGGGCGAAGGAGCGCCAGGACCAGGCCGGGCGGTCGGTGACCGCCAGCCCGAGATCCCGGTAGCGGAGTACGTACGGCAGCACCCCCGCCATCGCGAACACCGCGCACGCCGCATACCCCGCCGCGATCCCGCCCGTCGCGGTCGCCAGACCCGTACCGGCGACCGCCCCGAGGATCTGGGCCGCCCCCAACCAGCCGCCCACCGCGCCCCGTTGGAGCCGCGGCACCCGGTCCGGTACGGCCGCCGTGACCGCCGCGAAGGCCGCGTTCAGGGTCAGCTGGACCAGGCACCAGCCCAGCGCCATCGTCCACAGCCCGTCCGCGCCCGCGAGCAGCAGCAGCGACAGGGCGCCGCCCGCCGCACCGGCCACGATCCACGGCGTACGGCGCCCCCAGCGGGCCGTGGTGCGGTCCGACAGCGCGCCGAAGAACGGGTTGGCCGCCAGCGACACGGCCGCGCCCACGCCGGTCACCCACGCCAGCAGCGTCTCCTTCGACATCCCGGTGCCGGGTGCGAAGTCCTCCGCCTGCTGGGCCAGGAGGATCTGCAGCGGGCCGTACCAGCCCACCCAGATCGCCACGTTGGCCAGCGAGAGCGCCGACGTCCAGCCCTTGCCGACCCGGTCCGTGGGCTCGGCGAGGGCGTCGGCCGTCATCTCTGGGCCCGCAGCACGTCCCGCAGCCAGCCGTACGACGCCTTGGGCGTCCGGGTCAGCGTCTCGTAGTCCACGTGGACGAGCCCGAACCGGCGCTCGTACCCCTCCGCCCACTCGAAGTTGTCGAGCAGCGACCAGACGAAGTAGCCGCGGACGTCCACCCCCGCCTCCACCGCCTTGTGCAGGGCGCGGATGTGGCCGTCCAGGTAGGCGATCCGCTGCTGGTCGTCTACGCCCTCGTACGAGCAGCCGTTCTCGGTGATGACGACGGGCGGGAGCCGGTCGCCGTAGCGGTCGCGGAAGCCGGTGAGCAGTTCAGTGAGGCCCTCGGGGACCACCGGCCAGCCGAAGTCCGTCGTCGGTACGCCCTCGATCTCCCGTACCGAGAAGGGCAGTTCGGCCGGCATGCTCACCCCGCCGAACTCGATCTCGGTGCCCTGCGGGGCGCCCACGCGGGTCGGCGCGTAGTAGTTGATGCCGTAGAAGTCGAGGGGCTCCCCGATGACCTTCAGGTCCGCCTCGACGTCTCCCGGCATCAACTCGGCGATGCCGTCCGGGTACCGGCCCAGCAGCAGTGGGTCGGCGAACAGGCGGTTGAGGAGCAGGTCGTAGAAGTCCGCCGCCTCCAGGTCCGGCTGTTCCCGCGAGGCCGGCCAGGTCGGGCCGTGCGAGTTGGCGACGCCGATGTCCGTCGCGCCGGCCGCGCGCAGGGCCCGTACCGCGAGGCCGTGGGCCAGCAGCTGGTGGTGGGCGACCGGGAGGGCGTCGAAGAGGAGCCGGCGGCCGGGGGCGTGGGTGCCGAGGGCGTGGCCCAGGAGGGTGTGCTCGGCGGGTTCGTTGAGGGTGATCCACTTGCTGACGCGGTCGCCCAGACGCTCGGCGACCACGGACACGTACTCGGCGAACCGGGCGGCCGTGTCCCGGTCCAGCCAGTCCAGCGTGAGGGGCAGATCCCAGTGGAAGAGGGTCGGCACCGGGCGTACGCCCGCCGCGCACAGCTCGTCCACCAGACGGTCGTAGAAGTCGAGGCCCTTCGGCGCGTTCACCCGCGGCCAGGAGATCGAGAAGCGGTACGCGTCCACGCCCAGATCGGCGAGCAGGGCCACGTCCTCGGCGTAGCGGTGGTAGTGGTCGCAGGCCACCGCCGCGGTGGAGCCGTCCTTCACCTTTCCCGGCTCGGCCGTGAAGGCGTCCCACACGGACCGCTCGCGCTCGTCCGCCGCACCCTCGATCTGGTGGGCCGAGGTCGAGACGCCCCACAGGAAGTCCGCCGGGAACCGGGGTATCGGATTGGTCGCACCGCGCTCATCGATCGCCATGCGCCGGATCATCCGTACCGGCGGTAACAGAAGTCAACGCTCCGGCGTGAACTGCCCGTTACGCTCCTTCCTTCAGCACCCTGGAGATCAGCTTGCGCTGCTCGTCGGTGAGCCGGGGATCCGAGCAGTACACCGTCTCGCCGTCGACGGTGATCTGGTAGCTGAAGCCGTCCGGAACCCCGATCGGAGGCGTGCCCCGGCCGGACGCGACCGCGCGCTCGGCCAGGGCCTGCCACTCCTGGGCGTCGGGCCGCCCCGAGGTGTCCACCTCGGCGTGCCGCTCGATGCCCGCGAATCCACCCGTGCGCCGTACCTGAATACGCATGGGTCCCTGTCTAGTACGTACTTACTGGATCCGCACCCCGACCTGCTCCCAGGCCTTCTCCACGGCCCGCAGCTCCTCGCCGCCGTCGCTGAACCGCTCGCGCGCGGCCTTGAGGGTCAGCTTGGCGAAGTCGCTGAACATGGCCCGCTCCGACAGCTCGCCGCCGGTCAGGACGTCGTACCAGATCTGTCCGGCCTTCTCCCAGGCGTGGCCGCCGAGGGCGGTCGCGGCCAGGTAGAAGGCATGGTTCGGGATGCCGGAGTTGATGTGGACACCGCCGTTGTCGCGGCCGGTGCGGACGTAGTCGTCCATGGTCGCGGGCTGCGGGTCCTTGCCGAGGACGTCGTCGTCGTACGCGCTGCCCGGCTCCTTCATGGAGCGCAGGGCCTTGCCGGAGACGCTGGGCGCGAGCAGGCCGGCGCCGATCAGCCAGTCGGCCTCGGCGGCGGTCTGGCCGAGCGTGTACTGCTTGATGAGCGAGCCGAAGACATCCGACATCGACTCGTTCAGCGCGCCCGGCTGGCCGTAGTACGTGAGGTTGGCCGTGTACTGGGTGACGCCGTGGGTGAGCTCGTGGCCGATGACGTCGATCGGGATGGTGAAGTCGACGAAGATCTCGCCGTCACCGTCGCCGAACACCATCTGCTCGCCGTTCCAGAAGGCGTTGTTGTAGTTCTCGTCGTAGTGGACGGTGGCGTCCAGCGGCAGGCCGTCGCCGTCGATGGAGTGCCGGGCGTAGGCCTTGAGGTAGAGGTCGAAGGTGGCGCCGAGGCCGGAGTGGGCGCGGTTGACCGTGGCGTCCTGGCCGGGCTCGTCGCCCTCGCCGCGGACCTTCCTGCCGGGCAGGGCGGTCCGGTGCTCGGCGTCGTAGATGGTGCGCAGCGGCTGGTCCGCCGGTGCCTTCGCCGCCGGGGCGGCCGCGAGGGCGAACTCGGTCGTGACACGGCGCCTGCCGCGCAGCTCGCTGTCGCGCATCAGGGTCCGGCGAGCCGGGCCGGAGAGTGCGGGGTCGTCGTTCCGGGCCAGCTTGTCGAGGACGTGTGGCGGTACGACGGTGCAGAAGACGGGCTCGAAGCCCCCGTGTGTCGTCATGCCGGGCACACTTGCACTGGGTTATGCCCTTGTCACTACCCGCAACCATGATTGGTGAAATATACGGACAGCGAGCCGCACGCTCAGTGACGAAGTGGTATGGCACACTTTTTGTCCGATTCGTCCCTCGGGTCCCGCATACTGATACGACGCCCCGCACGGGGGGTGGCTCGGCTAGCATGCTGCGCATCATGCGTTTCGGGCTGCTTCTTCTTAGCTGCCGCGGCGAGGGCCTGTAGTCCAGGTCGACTCCCTCCCCGCGGAGCTTCGCGTTGCGTCGTCGGCCGTCCTTCCGGACATCCTGAGGAGCCCCGCAGACATGGCGAACCGCCAGCAGCCCAGCACCATGCCGATCCACAAGTACGGCCGTTACGAGCAGGTCGACATCCCGGACCGCACCTGGCCGGACAACCGCGTCACCGTCGCCCCCCGCTGGCTCTCCACCGACCTGCGCGACGGGAACCAGGCCCTGATCGACCCGATGTCGCCCGAGCGCAAGCGCCGGATGTTCGACCAGCTGGTCAAGATGGGCTACAAGGAGATCGAGGTCGGCTTCCCGGCGTCCGGGCAGACGGACTTCGATTTCGTACGGTCGATCATCGAGGAGCCGGGCGCGATCCCGGACGACGTCACCATCTCCGTACTGACCCAGGCCCGCGAGGACCTGATCGAGCGGACCGTCGAGTCCCTGAAGGGCGCCAGGCGGGCGACCGTCCATCTGTACAACGCCACCGCGCCGGTCTTCCGCCGGGTCGTCTTCCGCGGCTCCAAGGACGACATCAAGCAGATCGCCGTCGACGGCACGCGGCTGGTCATGGAGTACGCCGAGAAGCTGCTGGGTCCGGAGACCGAGTTCGGCTACCAGTACAGCCCGGAGATCTTCACCGACACCGAGCTGGACTTCGCGCTGGAGGTCTGCGAGGCGGTGATGGACGTCTACCAGCCGGGTCCGGGCCGCGAGATCATCCTCAACCTGCCCGCCACCGTGGAGCGTTCGACGCCGTCCACGCACGCGGACCGGTTCGAGTGGATGAGCCGCAACCTGTCGCGCCGTGAGCACGTCTGCATCTCCGTCCACCCGCACAACGACCGCGGTACGGCCGTCGCCGCCGCCGAGCTGGCGCTGATGGCCGGCGCCGACCGCGTCGAGGGCTGTCTGTTCGGACAGGGCGAGCGCACCGGCAACGTCGACCTGGTCACCCTGGGCATGAACCTGTTCTCCCAGGGCGTCGACCCGCAGATCGACTTCTCCGACATCGACGAGATCCGTCGTACGTGGGAGTACTGCAACCAGATGGAGGTCCACCCGCGCCACCCGTACGTGGGCGACCTGGTCTACACGTCCTTCTCCGGCTCCCACCAGGACGCCATCAAGAAGGGCTTCGACGCGATGGAGGCCGACGCGGCGGCGAAGGGCGTCACCGTCGACGACATCGAGTGGGCGGTCCCGTACCTGCCGATCGACCCGAAGGACGTCGGCCGCTCCTACGAGGCCGTCATCCGCGTCAACTCGCAGTCCGGCAAGGGCGGTATCGCGTACGTCCTGAAGAACGACCACAAGCTGGAGCTGCCGCGCCGGATGCAGATCGAGTTCTCGAAGATCATCCAGGCGAAGACGGACGCCGAGGGCGGCGAGGTCACCGGCGGGGACATCTGGTCGGTCTTCCAGGACGAGTACCTGCCGAACCCCGAGAACCCGTGGGGTCGGATCCAGGTCAAGAACGGTCAGTCGACGACGGACACGGACGGTGTGGACACGCTGAAGGTGGAGGCCACGGTCGATGGCGCCGACACCGTGCTGGCGGGTACCGGCAACGGTCCGATCTCGGCCTTCTTCGACGCGCTGGCGAAGATCGACATCGACGCCCGGCTGCTGGACTACCAGGAGCACACGATGAGCGAGGGCGCGTCCGCGCAGGCCGCGTCGTACATCGAGTGTGCGATCGACGGCAAGGTGCTGTGGGGGATCGGGATCGATGCGAACACGACGCGAGCTTCGCTGAAGGCGGTCGTGTCTGCCGTCAACCGGGCTGCTCGCTGACGGTTCTCTCCGCTGGGGGAGGGGCGCGACCACGGAAATGCCGCGATATGCCGTCGGTCGGCTGCGGCGCCGTCGTGGCTGGTCGCGCAGTTCCCCGCGCCCCTTGAGGTTGCCCCGCTCACCGTTTCTCGGTGGGCGGGGTCCGGCTGTTTTCGGCCATTGATCCGTGCAGGTCACGGAAAGGTCTCGTCCGGGGTGCTGACTCTGCGTCCGGGATGTGGCTAACATCACGCAAGCGCGGCGATGTTGCCGCGGCCTTACGGAGGTGCGACGTGCTGCCAGGACGGGGACAAGACGGCCGTGCCGCCAGGCTTGCGCGCATCCTGGGCACCCGTATCGCGTGGTCGGCCGTCGGCGACGGCGAGTTCTTCTGCCCCGGCTGCGGGGGTGATCGTAACTACCAGCGGTTGACGGGACACCGTCGTTTCACCCTGCTCGGGGTGCCGGTGCTGCCCCGGGGTGAGACCGCCCCCGTCGTGGAGTGCGCGGCCTGCCGGCGTCACTTCGGCACCGATGTCCTCGACCACCCGACCACCACCCGCTTCTCCGCGATGCTCCGCGACGCCGTCCACACCGTCGCCCTGGCGGTACTGGCGGCGGGCGGCACCTGTGCCCGTACGGCGCTGGAGACCGCGGCGGCCACAGTGCGCGCGGCCGGGTTCGACGACTGTACGGAGGAACAGCTGAACGCCCTCGTCGAGGCGCTGGCGGCCGACACCGGGCGGGTCTTCTCCGAGCCCTGCGGTGCCGGGCTGGCCATAGAGCTGCACGAGGCACTGGACCCGCTCGCCCCGCACCTCGCTCCGGCCGGCCGCGAGTCCATCCTGCTGCAGGGCGCCCGGATCGCGCTGGCCGACGGCCCGTACACACCCGCCGAGCGCGACGCCCTGTCGACGGTCGGCGCCGCCCTCACCATCTGCGCCGACGACGTGACCCGGCTGCTGGCCGCGGCGGCGCGTACCCCGTCGTAGGGATCAGCCGGGTGATTCCCCGAAGACAGGACCGGGGGGCGCGGAGGGACCCAAAAACGGGCCCCCGGGGGGGGGGGGGGGCGCCCGGGGGGGAGAGACAAAAAACCACCCCCCACCCAACCCCCAAACGCAG
>NZ_JBHYJA010000038.1:54781-101097 GCF_042740355.1 Streptomyces sp. NPDC059010 | reverse complement strand
CGCGCGCGCGGCGCGGCGGCCGCCCCCCCCCCCAGCGGGCTCAGGCGCGCGGGCCTCTGCGCCGCGCCCACCCCGCCTCGCCCCCCCCCGGTCCAGGACGCCTTCACCACCGCCGTACGGCGCTGGCCGGAGACCGGTGTGCCCCCGAGCCCCGCCGGCTGGATCATCACCACCGCCCGAAACCGTGCCGTCGACCGCCTGCGCCGCGAGGCCGGCCGGGACGAACGCCACGCCCAGGCCGCCCTGTTGCACGCCCCCGACGCACCGCCCGAGGAGGGCCCCGTGCGCGACGACCGGCTCCGGCTCATCTTCACCTGCTGCCACCCCGCCCTCGCCGTCCACGCCCGGGTCGCCCTGACCCTGCGCCTGCTCGGCGGGCTCACCACGGCCCAGCTCGCCCGCGCCTTCCTGGTCCCGGAACCGACCATGGCCCAGCGCCTGGTGCGGGCCAAGGCGAAGATCCGCAACGCCGGGATCCCGTACCGCGTGCCCCGCGACGCCGACCTGCCGGACCGGGTCCCGGGGGTGCTCGCCGTCGTCTACCTGATCTTCAACCAGGGATACGAGGGTGAGGCGGGCCTGTGCGAGGAGGCGCTGCGCCTCGGGCGCCTGCTGGCCGACCTCATGCCGGACGAACCCGAAGCAACCGGGCTGCTCGCGCTGATGCTCCTCGTCGAGTCGCGCCGGGACGCCCGGCGGGATGCCCATGGCGAGCTCGTGCCGTTGCCCGAGCAGGACCGTGACCGCTGGGACCGGGAACTGATCGCCGAGGGGCAGGAACTGGTCCGGCGCTGTCTGCGCCGCAACCGGCCGGGGCCGTACCAGATCCAGGCCGCCATCCAGGCCGTGCACAGCGACGCACCGGACGCCGGGGACACCGACTGGGGCCAGATCCTGCGCCTGTACGACCAGTTGGCCGCCGTCGCCCCCGGTCCCGTCGTGGCCCTGAACCGGGCGGTCGCCGTCGCCGAGGCCGAGGGCCCACGGCAGGCCCTCCGTCTCGTGGACGCCCTGGACCTGGACGGCTACCACGTATTCCACGCCGTCCGCGCCGACCTCCTGCGCCGCCTGGGCCGCGACACGGAGGCCGTGCGGGCGTACGAGGCCGCCGTAGCGCTCTCGGAGAACCCGGCGGAGCGGGCGTACCTCGAACGCCGCCGCCGGGAACTCGTCCGCGGGTGACATGCCGTCGGCGACCCGCCCCGCGCGAACTGCGGGCGCAGTGGCGAAACCGCGCCAAGCTCCCGGAAACACGCAGGTCAGAGACCTGGTGAAAGGGGCTCAGGTGGCGCAATGATTCAGCAACACCATCGCGCGGAAACCGTCGGTATGGTCGCCGCATGCCACCCGAACGAACCCGCGAGCACACCGCGCCACTCGCCGCCGCCCGTCGCCGTCGGCTGCGTGCGGACCGGGCGCGGCAGCTCGCGGACCTGCTTCGGCACCTGATCCTGACCGGGGGATATCCCGGCGGCGCGCTGCCCCACGAGGACGTCCTCGCCGCCGACTACCAGGTCTCGCGCAACACCGTCCGGCACGCACTGGACCTGCTGCGCGCCGAACAGCTCGTCGAGCGGCTCCCCGGCGTCGGCACCGTCGTCGTCGCCGAGAAGTACTCGCACGGCCTCGACCGGCTGATGGGACTCGCGGAAACCCTGCGGGAACACGGCCGGGTCACCAACGAGGTACGCACCATGGGCCCCGTCGCTGCGCCCGCACCCGTGGCCGAGCGCCTCCGCCTGCCCACCGGCACCGACGTCCTCTACATCGAGCGGCTCCGCAGACTCAACGGGCTGCCGCTCTCCCTCGACCTCACCTACCTCCCCCTGGACATCGGCGGCGAACTCATCGGCGCCGACCTGGAGAACACCGACGTATTCCGGCTGCTGGAGCAGATCACCGGGCAGCCGCTCGGGCACGCGGAGATCACCCTGGAGGCCGTCAACGCCGACGCGCACTCCGCCACCGTGCTCCAGGCGCCGCGCGGCACCGCCGTGCTGATGCTGGAGCGCCTCACCCACCTGTGCGACGGCAGGCCCGTGGACCTGGAGTTCATCCGGTTCCGCGGCGACCGGATCGCGATGAGCGGGCTGCTGCGCCGCACCGTCTGAACACCCCCGCCCCGACCGGCGTTCCTTTCACCCCTCGCAGTACCTCACTGGAGACAGCCATGCCCTTGGTGCCCCAGCGGGCCGACGTGCCCGTGACCGTCGACGAGTCGAAGTGCATCGACGGCTGCACGCTCTGCGTCGACATGTGTCCGCTGGACTCCCTCGCGATCAACCCCGACAGCGGCAAGGCGTACATGCACGTCGACGAGTGCTGGTACTGCGGCCCCTGCGCCGCCCGCTGCCCCACCGGGGCCGTCACGGTCAACATGCCCTACCTGCTGCGGTGAAAGGCCCACTTCCGATGAAACGCACGACTCCTGCCGCCCTGCTCGCGGCCGCCCTCCTCTCCACCCTCGTCACCGGCTGCGGCGGCGACGCCTCGGCCGGTGACGCCACCCACGTCACCGTCACCGTCGGCTACCAGTCCAAGACCATCAACACCGTCACCGCCGGCACCCTGCTGCGCTCCCTCGGCTACTTCGAGCGCGCACTCGCCGCACAGGGCAAGCGGGACGGCATCTCCTACAAGGTCCAGTGGCAGGACTACGCCACGGGCGCGCCCATCACGGCGCAGATGACCGCAGGGAAGATCGACATCGGCTCGATGGGGGACTTCCCGCTGCTGCTCAACGCCGCCCGCGGCAAGCAGCTGAACCGCCCCACCCACCTGGTGTCGGTCACCGGCTACAACCTGAAGGGCGCCCTCAACACCGTGGTGACGGCGCCGGACTCGAAGCTCGGCTCCCTGAAGGACCTGCGCGGCAAGAAGGTGTCCACCAGCGTCGGCTCGGCGGCCGACGGCACCCTCGTACGAGCGCTCCAGCGTGCCGGGTTCGACCCGCAGAAGGACATCAGCAAGCTCAACCAGCAGCCGGCGGTGGGCGCTTCGGCACTGCAGGCGGGCAGCGTCGACGCCCTGTCGCAGTTCGTGGCCTGGCCCGGACTGCTCGTCTTCCAGAACAAGGCGAAGGCCCTGTACGACGGTGCGGAACTGAACCTTCCCACCTTCCACGGGGTCACCGTCCGCGAGGACTTCGCCGAGCAGCGGCCCAAGGTGCTCGACGCCTTCCTCACCGCGCAGATCGAGGCGACGAAGTACCTCAACGAACACCCCGTCCAGGCCACCGAGAAGGTCGCCGACGCCACCGGCCTGCCCCCGGAGGTCGTCTACCTCTACAACGGCAGCGGCGGCATCGCCACCTTCGACCCGGCCGTCAAGCCGCAGCTCGTCGCCGCGCTGAAGAAGGACGTGTCGGTGCTGAAGTCGGCGGATCTCGTCGGCGACGTGGACGTCGACTCCTTCGTCGACGACGGCGCGATCAAGCGCGTGTACGGCAAGGAGTACGCCGAGCGGCTCGCCGCCACCCCCGCGGCCTCGCGCAGCGAGGTGTGGCTCAAGGGCGAGGACAGCACCCATGGCTTCGACTCGCCCGCCGCCTTGCTGAAGTTCGTCGCCGGGCACCAGGACGACGTACGCGCCGCCTATGTGCCGGACGCCACCAACGGAACCCGCTGGTACGCCGACAAGGCGGTCTGGACCCAGGACGGCAAGGAGCTGAAGCCCTTCGTCACCGCTTCCGCCGCCCGGGCGTACACCCAGGCGCACCCCACCGCCCGTACCGTCTCCTACACCACCGCACTGGAGCAGGCGTCATGACCGCGGTGACGGCCCCGCCGAAGAAGGCATCGGCGGGGCCGGCACCCGTGCGGCGCACGGCCCCCCTCCGGCCCGTCGTGCGTGTCCTGTCGCTGCTCGCCGCGCTCGGGCTGTGGCAGCTGCTCACCACGCTCGACGTCCAACTGTGGCTGCGCTTCGACCAGTTCCCGTCCGTCACCGACGTGGCCGGGGAGTTCGGCGAGCGGCTCGGCGACGGCGCCTACTGGCAGGACGTGACCGACAGCCTGCGCAGGATCGTCACCGGCTTCCTGCTGGCGGCGGTGCTCGGCGTCGCCGCGGGCGTGGCCGTCGGCCGCTCCCGCTGGGCCGCGGACCTGATCGGGCCGGTACTGGAGGTGCTGCGGCCCATCCCGGCCATCGCGCTGGTACCCGTGGCGATCCTGCTCTTCCCCAGCAACGAGCAGGGCATCGTCTTCATCACCTTCACCGCCGCCTTCTTCCCGGTGCTCGTCGCCACCCGGCACGCGGTGCGCGCCCTCGTCCCGGTGTGGGAGGAAGCGGTGCTCACCATGGGCGGCGGACGATGGCGGGTGCTCGCCTCCGTGGTGCTGCCCGGCGCGCTGCCGGGGATCTTCGGCGGGCTGTCGGTCGGGATCGGCGTCTCGTGGATCTGTGTGATCTCCGCGGAGATGATCTCCGGCGAGTACGGGGTCGGCTACCGCACCTGGCAGGACTACACCGTCATCGACTACCCGGGTGTGTTCACCGGCATCGTCAGCATCGGCCTGCTGGGCTGGCTGACGTCCACCGTGGTGGAACTCCTGGGACGCCGCCTGACGCACTGGCTGCCGCGCCGCGAGGGGAAGGCCACTTCATGAGCACGGACACGGATACGAACACGGACACGGACGCCAACACCACCGTCACCGCCGCGCGCACCGACCTGCCCGCACCCGGGGCACGGCTCACCGTCACCGGCGCGGAGCTCGGACGACCGGGTGCCGTGGTGCTGCACGGGCTGGACCTCGAAGCCGCCCCCGGTGAGATTCTCACCGTCGTCGGACCGTCCGGGTGCGGCAAGTCCACCCTGCTGCGGACCCTGGCCGGGCTGCTGCCCGCGCTCGCCGGACAGGTCGCCCAGGACGGGCGGCCCGTCACGGGGCCCGGCGCGGACCGGGCGCTGGTCTTCCAGGAGGACGCGCTGCTGCCGTGGCGTACCGCCCGGGCCAACGTCGAACTGCCGTTGGCGATCCGGGGTTCGGGCCGTGCCGAGCGCCGGGCCACGGCGGAGCGGTGGCTGGACCGGGTCGGACTGGCAGGTCTGGAGCGGCAGTTGCCGCACCGGCTCTCCGGCGGGCAGCGCCAGCGCGTGCAGCTCGCCCGCGCTCTTGCCGGTCAGCCGCGGGCCGTCCTGATGGACGAGCCGTTCGGCGCCCTGGACGCCCAGACCCGGGCCGGCATGCAGCAGCTGCTGGTGGAGGTGCTGGCGGGGACCGGCGCCACCGTCGTCTTCGTCACCCATGACGTGGACGAGGCGCTGTTCCTGGGCGACCGTGTCGCGCTGCTCGGATCGGGCGGCCTCACCCGGGTCCGGACCGTGCCGCGGCCCCGCGACCGCGGCGCCCGCGACGACCCCGCGACCGTGGCCCTGCGCCACGACATCCTCGCGTCCCTCGACCCCAGCACGTCCTGAGCGTTCGTCGGCCCCGAGCGTCCCGAGAGCCCTCCGCCGCCCGCACGTCCTGAAAGGCACTCCGCCATGACCACCCCGACACCGACGCAGATCCCCGCCCTCGACTCGGCCGAGGCGCTGAGCTGCGACGTCCTGGTGATCGGCGGCGGCACCGCCGGCACCATGGCCGCGCTGACCGCCGCCGGGCGCGGTGCCTCCGTGCTGCTGCTGGAGAAGGCCCACGTACGGCACTCCGGAGCGCTGGCGATGGGCATGGACGGCGTCAACAACGCCGTCATCCCCGGCCGCGCCGAACCGGACGACTACGTCGCCGAGATCACCCGCGCCAACGACGGCATCGTCGACCAGTCGACGGTCCGTCAGACCGCCACCCGGGGCTTCGACATGGTCAAGCGCCTGGAGTCGTACGGGGTGAAGTTCGAGAAGGACGAGCACGGCGACTACGCGGTCCGCCAAGTGCACCGCTCGGGTTCGTACGTGCTGCCCATGCCCGAGGGCAAGGACGTCAAGAAGGTCCTCTACCGGCAGCTGCGCAGGCGGGAGAACCGGGAGCGGATCCGGATCGAGAACCGGCTGATGCCGGTGCGCGTCCTGACCGCCGACGGCAAGGCGATCGGCGCCGCCGCCTTCAACACCCGCACCGGCGCCTTCGTGACCGTGCGCGCCGGCGCCGTGATCCTCGCGACCGGCGCCTGCGGCCGTCTCGGGCTGCCCGCGAGCGGCTATCTGTACGGCACCTACGAGAACCCGACCAACGCAGGCGACGGCTATGCGATGGCGTACCACGCGGGCGCCGAGCTCACCGGCATCGAGTGCTTCCAGATCAACCCGCTCATCAAGGACTACAACGGCCCGGCCTGCGCCTATGTCGCCAACCCGTTCGGCGGCTACCAGGTCAACCGGCACGGGCAGCGGTTCGTCGACTCCGACTACTGGTCCGGGCAGATGATGGCGGAGTTCGCCGCCGAGGTCGCCTCCGACCGCGGCCCGGTCTACCTCAAGCTCAGCCATCTGCCCGAGGAGTCGGTCGCGGCCCTGGAGTCCATCCTGCACTCCACCGAGCGCCCCACCCGCGGCACCTTCCACGCCGGACGCGGCCACGACTACCGCACCCACGACATCGAGATGCACATCTCCGAGATCGGCCTGTGCGGCGGTCACTCCGCCTCGGGGGTACGCGTCGACGACCACGCCCGTACGACCGTGCCCCGCCTGTACGCGGCGGGCGACCTGGCCTGCGTCCCGCACAACTACATGATCGGCGCGTTCGTCTACGGCGACCTCGCGGGCGCGGACGCCGCTCAGTACACCGCCTACGAGGGCGAGTTGCCGCGCGACCAGCTGGCCGAGGCCCATGAACTGATCTACCGGCCGCTGCGCAACCCGGACGGCCCCGCCCAGCCCCAGGTCGAGTACAAGCTGCGCCGCTTCGTCAACGACTACGTCGCCCCGCCCAAGAGCGGCGCCCGGCTCTCCCTGGCGCTGGAGCACTTCGAGCGGATGCGGGACGAGATCGCCGGCATGGGGGCGCGGACCCCGCACGAACTGATGCGCTGCGCCGAGGTCTCGTTCATCCGCGACTGCGCGGAGATGGCGGCCCGGTCCTCCCTCGCCCGCACCGAGTCCCGCTGGGGCCTCTACCACGAGCGCCTCGACCACCCCCAACGGGACGACACGGCCTGGCTGCACCACCTCGACCTGCGCAAGAGCCCGGCCGGAGCGATGGAGTTCACGGCGCGTCCCGTGGAGCCCTACCTCGTCCCCGTCGACGAGTTCACCCCCACCGGCGGCTCCTCCCGCCACCTGGGCGAGGTGCATCCGCTGGAGACGGCCACGGCGGGGGGGGGGGGCGGCGCGCCCCCCGGCGCCCCCCCCCCCCCCCGCGCGCCCACCCCCCCCCCTGCGGGGGTGCAGCCCCGCGGGCCGCCCGCCGCGGGGGGCCCGCCGGCCCCCCCCCCCCGGCGCCCGCCACCCCGGAGCCGGGAGACGCGGCCGACCCCACCGGACCCGCGCACGGAACCTCGGAATCGACCCGGGAACGGCTTCTCGAACTCGTCGCGCTCACGGAGGAGGAACCCGATCTCCCTGCTCTGGAGCCCTACTTGAAGGACGGGGACGCGGCCGTGCGACTCGCCGCCGTCAAGGCGCTGACCGAGACGGTGCCGCCGGGAGCGGGCCCCGCACTGGCCGCCGCCCTGACCGACGGCGACGGCCGCGTGAGCGCCGCGGCCGCCGCCTCGCTGCGTGAACTGGCCGAAGTCCTCGCGCCGGAACCGGAGTTGAGGGTCCCGCTGGTGACCGCCCTGACGGCGGTCGATCCGACGGCCCGTGGCACGGCCCTGGACGTGCTGCGTGCCCTGCGCCTCGGAGACACCGCCCTGTTCGCCGCGCACCTGGCCGATCCGGACACCGACGTACGCCTGGCCGCCGTGCGCGCCCTGGTCTCGGTGGACGCGGCCGAGGCGCTGTCCGGGGCGGCCGGCGACGCCGCGCGTGAGGTACGGGTCGCTGTGGCGCGCGGGTTCGCCGCCCTGGCCCCGCATCTCGACCGGGACCGGCGGGAGCACGCGGAGGAAGGCACGCCGGCCGCGCTGCACCGCCTGATCCACGACCCCGACGTCCTGGTGCGCGCCGCGGCCCTGGAGACCCTGGGCGCCCTCGGCGTCCCCCACGCACTCCTCGAAACCGTGACGGCGGCACTCAACGACCCTGCCTGGCAGGTCCGCACGGGCGCGGCGACCGCCCTCGGCGCAGCGGCACCGGACCACGGCGTGCCCGCCCTCGCCGAGTTGCTGCGGGACGCCGACGCCGACGTGCGCAAGGCCGCCGTACTCGCTCTGTCGCGCCATGCCGGGCACGAAGACGCCCGCACGGCACTGTCCACCGCCGTCGACGACCCCGACGCCGACGTCCGTGCCTACGCGAGCCGAGCGGTGCGCTGACACGGGGGATCCGGCGCCTCACCAACCGCTTCGGCCAACCCTTCAGGCCAACTTTCGAGTTGATTGGTCCGGACCATTGACTGGTACAGACCAATGCGATTGAGTGTGTCTCCACACCCCCCACCACGGCCGCCCCACGCCGTGGCCGACCCCGTCGGCACGTGCGCACAAGGCGCTGCTTCGCCCTGCCCTTGTCCGGGTGCGGCCGTGCTCCGCAAAGGAGTTGATCCTGTGTCGAGGCGCCGCATAGCCGCAGTCCTGTCCGCGCTCGCCCTGGGCAGCGCCGCGCTGGTGATCCAGCCCCCGAGCGCGTCCGCCGCCGGCTTCGTCGTGAGCGAGTCGCAGTTCAACCAGATGTTCCCGAACCGGAACCCCTTCTACACGTACAGCGGTCTCACCGCCGCCCTCAGCGCCTACCCCGCCTTCGCCAACACCGGCAGCGACACGGTGAAGAAACAGGAGGCGGCGGCGTTCCTCGCCAACGTCAACCACGAGACCGGCGGCCTGGTCCACATCGTCGAGCAGAACCAGGCCAACTACCCCCACTACTGCGACCGCAGCCAGCCCTACGGCTGCCCCGCGGGCCAGGCCGCCTACTACGGTCGCGGCCCCATCCAGCTCAGCTGGAACTTCAACTACAAGGCGGCCGGTGACGCCCTCGGCATCGATCTGCTCAACAACCCCTGGCGGGTGCAGAACGAGTCGGCCGTCGCCTGGAAGACCGGCCTGTGGTACTGGAACACCCAGAACGGCCCCGGCACCATGACCCCGCACAACGCCATGGTCAACCAGGCCGGCTTCGGCCAGACCATCCGCTCCATCAACGGCTCCCTGGAGTGCGACGGCAAGAACCCGGCCCAGGTGCAGAGCCGTGTGGACGCCTACCAGCGCTTCACCCAGATCCTCGGCGTCTCCCCGGGCGGCAACCTCTACTGCTGACGCCCACCGGTGCCCCAGGCGTGTGCGAGACTCCGCCGATGACCTCCGAAACGATCACCGCACACGCCGCGGGCACCTGGGAACTCGGCGATCTGCCGGTCCACCGCGTCGGCTTCGGCGCGATGCGGCTGATGGGCAGCGCCGCCTTCCACCACGGGACGCCGAGCGACCGGAAGCACTCGATCGCCGTACTGCGCAAGGCGATCGAGCTCGGCGTCAACCACATCGACACGGCCGCCTTCTACTTCTCCGCGCTCCGCTCGGCGAACGAACTGATCAACACCGCGCTGGCGCCGTACCCCGACGACCTGGTCATCGCCACGAAGGTGGGCCCCCACCGCGACTACCACGGGGACTGGGGCACCTCGGCCCGACCCGACCAACTGCGCGGCCATGTCGAGGAGAACCTGCGCCAGCTCGGCCGCGACCACCTGGACGTCGTCTACCTGCGCCGCATGCGGCAGGACTCCATCGCCGAGCACTTCGGCGCGCTGGCCGAACTGCGGGAGGCGGGGCTCGTCCGGCACCTCGGCATCTCCGCCGTGGAGCCCCGGCACCTCGCCGAGGCGCAGGCCATCGCGCCCGTGGTGTGCGTACAGAACCGGTACGCGCTCGACCGGCCCGACCCCGAGGCCGACGAACTCCTACGCCTGTGCGGCGAGCAGGGCATCGCCTTCGTACCGTTCTACGCCGTCGCCGGGGAGGCGGGGGAGCGGGGCGCGACCGCCGCCCACGACGACGAGGTGCTCGCCATCGCGCGGGCGCACGGCGTCGGCCCCGCACAGGTGCGCATCGCCTGGACCCTGCACCAGGGCCCGCACGTCCTCGCCATCCCCGGCACCGGCAACCCCGGCCACCTGGCCGAGAACGTGGCCGCCGGCGCCCTGCGCCTCACCGCCGACGAACTGGCCCGGCTCAACACGGCACGCGAGCACGCCGGTTGAGCCGGACCGACGCCGTCGCTCAGCCCGCGTAGCCGGTCACGGGGTAGTGGTCGGAGAGGTTCGTGTACGTGTAGTCCGTGCCCCAGCTCGTCACCGTCCAGGGCGCGCTATGCTCCTTGACGACCTCGTTCTTCCAGACCGCGGGACGGACGTGACCCGCGCGGTGCAGAACGTAGTCAAGGTCCTCGCGCGGGTCGTCGGGATAGCGGTCGTGGGCTATGGAGTTGTCCTGCGTGTCGAAGGAGTACGGGTGCCCGGTGCGCCCGTCGGCGCCCGCCAGCCCGCCGTCGGCGAGCATCGAGGCGTACTCCGAGCTGCGCGAGTCGACGTTCATGTCACCGGCGACCAGCACCTGCTCGCCCGCCGGGATGTTCTTCGCGTCCAGGAACGCGTCGATCGCCTTGAACTGCCGGCTGCGCATCGCGGCCGCCTCACCGGCGGCACAGCCCGGGTCGGTCGACTGGGCGTGCGTACCGACGACGTGCACCTTGGTGCCGTTCACGTTCAGCACGACGTACGCGAAGCCCTTGTTGGACCACCAGTCCGCGCCGCACGCGTCCTTGTAGACCCACTGCTCCTTGCGCAGGATCGGCCACTTGCTGAGGATCGTGACCCCGCCGTCCTCGGGCGTCGTCGCCGAGTACGAGCCGCCGGTCGCGTCCCAGCCGCTCTTGGAACGCCCCACCACCGGCGTCTGGTGCGGGTACTGGCCGGTGAGGGAGCTCTTCAGCGCGTCCGAGGCGGAGTTGTCGAACGCCTCCTGGAGGACGACGACGTCGTTGCCCTGCACGAACGGCGCCTTGGCGATCTCGGCGGCCCGGTGGTCCTGGCCCCAGTTGGGGTACAGGGACTTGCTGAAAAGGAACACGTTGTACGTCAGCACCTTGAGCGGTGGCGTCTGCTCGGCGGCCGATGCGGTGGGCGTCGCGCCCACGAGACCCGCGGTGGCGAGCGAAAGTGCGAGCACGGCCGAGCCCTGTGCACGTCGGTGTGCGAAGAGCGTCACTGGATCTCCCTGTGGGGTGAAGGGGGTTGAGTGGCGCCGCACATCAAACCATCAGGGATTACTCCCAGGTAACAGTCGTGCGGGAATTGGATGGCGTAGGGACGTACGCCACGGAAGTTGTTCAGACAAGCCACGTTCCGTTTCGCATCAGATGCCGCTGCGGAGGTTCGCGCACCTGAAGCGGGCGATGGTTTGCCGGGCGTGCGCGGACCAGTGCCACCACCACTTCAGCTTCAGCTGACGTCAGGGGGCCTGACAGGGCTCGACACGCCGCCCACAGACATCTGGCCAACGCGGACAAGGTGCAGGCGATGGACCGAGGTTCTCGAACCTCGGTCATCTGCAGCTCCAGATGAGGATGGCGGCCAGATCCGGCGCAGCCACGGACCGCGGTGCCGCGCGGCGGGGTGAGGCCAGCCGGGTTGGCCTGCGAGCTACCGATTCGGCGCTCGCGTACCGCCAGTGACGCCACCCTCGTGGAGGGGAGCGGGCGAAATGCGCTTTCAGTGCCGGTCGGTCAGGTACACCGAACGCAACTTGAGCCGGTCCGAGGCAGGTTGCCCATGCGGGCGCAACGTCCAGGAGTCGCCCGTGCAGTCCGGCTCGGTGAACACCATCACCCACGTGTCGGTGTCGTTGTGCGGGGCGAACGCCGGCTCGGAGGAGCCCGGGTCCGCTACCTCCGCCAGGGGGATGCAGCCGGGGCTCGGCGGGTCGTGCAGGGTGACCGACTGCGGAGAGCCGTCGAGGCCGGTGAACTTGTACGAGAAGTCGCCGGTGGCGGCGCTCGCCGAGGCCGGCAAGGTGACAACAAGAGCGACGGCGCCGAGGGCGGCACCGAGAGTACGGCGTAGACGCATGAGATCCCTTTGCTTGGCGGACATCGGCCGACGACCGGCCGTCCGGCCCAGAGCATGCCCCGCCCGCTGCCCCCGCCCCGGGATCATGCGGGAGCGCCAGGGTGATCTTGAGAGCGCACGGAAGTGTCATCGGTAAAGGCCCTGCGCGTCTGCACGCTCGCCCAATCGAGTTCCGGGGGCTCGGCCCGGTCCCCGATTTCGGCGATCGACCAGCAGTTCTTGCGTGGCAGGTCCGACAGCGGCCCCAGTACCAGGTCCCGTACCCGGCGCCGGGGCTCAACCCTCGCAAACCGGCCCGCTATCCGGCCCATCAGGACCTCGAACATCTCAGGCCAGCGGGCAGGGTCTACGCCATGACCCGCGGCCAGCGTCTCTTCGTTTGTCCACGCCACACACGATGATCAGCGGTGGCCGTAGCCGTCTGCCAGCCAGCCTGTGCTGGCTGTCCGGATCAGAAGCTGAGGGGTTCATCGGTCGCGGGGCGTAGGTCTCTCGCCTCATGCGCGCTTTGAGCCTGCCGGCTTATGGTCGGCACTCATGCAGACCACGGGGATTGTTCGCCGCCAGGCGGCGGAGCGTAGGCGCGACACTCTGGAACGGCTCGTCACCGAGCGGGATGTATGGGTGTCGACAGCACATCCTGATCACGGGCCGCACCAGGTGCCGCTGTGGTTCATGTGGGATGGGCGAGCAGTGTGGATGTGCACCAGTGCCACTTCCGCGACTGCGCGGAACGTCCGCGAGGAGCCGCGCGTGCGCCTGGCGCTGCCGGACACCTTCGACGTGGTGCTTCTCCAGGGTGAGGCGGAATGCTTCCTGGACCAGGACGTGCCCGGAGACGCGGCAGAGGCGTTCGCCGCCAAGTTCGGGTGGGACCCGCGGGCGGAGGAAGGTTCCTTTCTGTATGTGCGCGTGATGCCGAAGAGTGTCCGCGCTTGGCGCGGCGAACCGGAACTACGCGGCAGAGTCATCATGCGCGACGGGACATGGCTGGAATAGCGGCCGTCGCTGACTGGCGCTCCTCTCCCCACCAGCAAGATCACGATCTACGGCTGGAGTACTGACCAAGAGGCTGGCGCCGCAGCCGCTGCCTGGGCGTAGGTCATCTTCCGCATGCGCGGCTTGCTGGTGGCTCTGAGGGCAGTGGGAGCGAGAGCGGGACAGCGGCCGAAGTGGGCACGCTTTGTGTCGCTCCGTTCCAACTGCTTCTCACCTGCAATGCGGCGGGAAATGCCGGCCGTGTAGGCGGCCCTAGAAGTCGGCGTGCCTACGTCCGCCAACTTCGGCGCTCACGCTCGCCAACTCAAGCACCTATCGGCCGGATAAAGCACACAGTCACACCACGATTTCCCTCACTCCTGTCTGAGCATCGGATCTGACCTGTCATCAAACCCTGTTGTCAGCCGTCATCGGAATTCATGGGATCCGCGCCGACGTGAAGCCCCGAAAGGGCCGGGTTCACTGGACACCCGTCATGCCTGTCGTCATCGCCATTGACGACAGGTACGGAGATGTGTCCGGCTGCCGGTGCGGAGCTTGCGGCCCGTGAGGTCGGCCGGGCGCGTGGCCAGCCGGAGCGCCTCGCCGTCCCAGACGAACCAGAGCGCGACCGGACACGGCACCCCGACCGCGTCCGCCGAGGCCGCCCAGATGTCCGTCTCCCGTGCCAGCCGGTCCAGTACGTCCTGCTTACGGCGTTCGGGGCTGCGTGGCGCTTGCGTGATCGTCATGCCCGGAACGCCGGCCGCGGGCCGTCTGTCGCACCTTGGGCCGCAGACGTAGCACCGCGGTCCCGGTCATGACTGGCGCCACCGAAGTTTTACGTATAACCTCTCCCGTCAACCGACTGCCCCGGAAGGCCCCGATGAGACGCATCGCCCTGGTCACCCTCGTCGTCGACGACTACGACGAGGCGATCCGCTTCTACACCGAAGCCCTCGGCTTCCGGCTCGTCGAGGACGCCCCGCGCCCGGACGGCTCCCGCTGGGTCGTCGTCCAGCCCGGCGACCACGGCACCGGGCTGGTGCTGGCCCGGGCCAAGGGCGACGGCCAGCGTGCCCGGGTCGGCGACCAGACCGGCGGGCGTGTCGGGTTCTTCCTGCACACCGACGACTTCGCCCGCGATCACGCCCGGATGCTCGCCGCGGGCGTGACCTTCCTGGAGGAGCCCCGGCACGAGCCGTACGGCTCGGTCGCCGTCTTCCAGGACCTGTACGGCAACCGCTGGGACCTGCTCCAGCCCGCCGGCTGACCCCTTCTCCCGCCCCTTCGAACCGCCCCGCTCAAGGAAAGACCCGCCATGACTGCTACGCGCGTAGACGCCGAAGTGATCCGCCGCCTCCCCAAGGCCGTCCTGCACGACCACCTCGACGGCGGCCTGCGCCCCGCCACCGTGGTGGAGCTCGCGGCAGAGGTCGGTCACACCCTGCCCACCACCGACCCGGACGAGCTCGCCGCCTGGTACTTCGAGGCCGCGAACTCCGGCGACCTGGTCCGTTACATAGCCACCTTCGAGCACACCCTCGCCGTGATGCAGAGCCGCGAGGGCCTGCTGCGCACGGCCGAGGAGTACGTCCTCGACCTGGCCGCCGACGGTGTCGTCTACGGCGAGGTGCGCTACGCCCCCGAGCTGAACACCAACGGCGGGCTGAGCCTCGCCGAGGTCGTCGAGACCGTCCAGGAGGGGCTCGCGGCGGGCATGGCCAAGGCCGCTGCCGCCGGTACCCCGGTGCGGGTCGGCACGCTGCTGTGCGGGATGCGGATGTTCGACCGGGTGCGCGAGGCGGCCGACCTGGCCGTGGCCTTCCGCGACGCCGGTGTCGTCGGCTTCGACATCGCCGGTGCCGAGGCCGGCTTCCCCGCCGCCGACCACCTCGCCGCCTTCGAGCACCTGCGCCGCGAGAGCGTGCCGTTCACCATCCACGCCGGTGAGGCCGACGGCCTGTCCAGCATCCACCAGGCCCTGCAGATCTGCGGCGCCCAGCGCCTCGGGCACGGCGTCCGCATCACCGACGACATCGTGGACGGCAAGCTCGGCCGCCTCGCGGGCTGGGTGCGCGACCGCCGTATCGCGCTGGAGATGTGCCCGACCTCCAACCTCCAGACCGGCGCCGCCACCTCCATCGCCGAGCACCCGATCACCGCGCTGAAGGACCTCGGCTTCCGCGTCACCCTCAACACCGACAACCGTCTGGTGTCCGGAACCACGATGACGCGCGAGATGTCGCTGCTGGTCGAGCAGGCCGACTGGAGCGTCGAGGACCTGCGCACGGTCACGGTGAACGCCGTGAAGAGCGCGTTCATGCCGTTCGACGAGCGCAAGGCCCTCATCGAGGACGTCGTCCTGCCGGGCTACGCGCTCTGAAGCAGCCCGCGCGCATAGGCGGCCTGTCCGACGTGCTGCAGATCGTCGGACAGGACGCTGACCAGCCGTACGCCCAGCGTGACCGGCGGATCCCAGCGGTCGTCCACGACGCGCTCCAGATCCTTGGCGGCCAGCGCCCGCAGTGCCCCTAGGGTCTGGGCGTGCACGGCGTCGTAGTAGCCGGTGAGCAGGTCACCGGAGTCGACCCGCACCTTGGCCACCTTGGCGGGGGTGTGCCCGTAGCCGGTGTCGTGGCGCGGCAGGTCCAGGCCGAAGGTCTTCTGGAAGTCCTGGGTCAGCCAGACCTGGTCGAGGCCGAAGGCGTCGGCGATGTGGTCGTCCTGGACGCGGGTGAGATGCCAGATCAGCCAGGCTACGGAGTTGGCGTCGGGGGAGGGGCGGGCGTGCAGCGCCTCGGGGTCGAGACCCTGCACGGCTGCGTGGACTTCTTCCTGGATGCGGTCGTATCCGTCGATGAGGATGTCCTTGGCATGCATGGCTCCACCATCGCGCACCCGTCCGTCATGCGCCTTCCGTCGTCATGCGCCTTCTGTTTCGAGCAGCGCCATCAGTGCCCGGGCCGCCGGGCTCGTGGCCTGTGCGGGCGGCAGCAGGGCGACCGTCTCGTAGACGCTCTCGCCGCTGACCTTCACCGGCAGCGCGGTCAGTGACCGCCGCTTGTGCCGGAAGTGACGCGGTACGACGGCGACGCCGAGGTTCTCGTCCACCAGGTCCAGCAGGCTGTGCACGTCGTTGACCTCCAGGGCGACGCTGCGGCGTACGCCCGCCGCGGCGAACACGGCGTCGGTGGTGCGGCGCGGCCCCCAGTCCGGGTGGAAGTCGACGAAGACCTCCCCGCCGAGGTCCTCCGGGGTGACCGCCGCCCCGGCGGCCGCGAGCGGGTGGCTCGGATGGCACAGGACGGTCATCGGCTCGCCGGTCAGCGGTACGACCCGCAGCTGGTCGGTGTCCTCCTGCGCGGCCCGCACCGCGAAGGCCATGTCGAGGCGGCCGGCCGCGACCTCCTCCGCGAGCGCGCCCGAGCCCGCCTGCCGCAGACAGATCTCCACGTCCGGATGCGCCCGCCGGAACGCCGCGAGCAGCCCCGCCACATGCACCCCGGCGATGCACTGCTCGGACCCGAGCGCCAGCATCCCGCGCAGCACACCCTGCACCGCGGCCACCGCCTCATGGGCGGCCCGCACCTGGGCCAGGATCCGCTCCGCCTCGCACAGCAGGGCACGTCCCGCCGGGGTGAGGGTCACCCGGCGGGTCGTCCGCACGAACAGCGGCGTCTGCAACTCCCGCTCCAGCGCCCGGATCGAGGCCGACAGGCCCGACTGGGACACCATCAGGCGCTCGGCCGCCCGGGTGAAATGCTGGTCCTCGGCGACCGCCACGAAGTGCTGGAGATGGCGCAGTTCCATGATTGAGCAGCGTAGCCGCTCAATCCCATCTGATTTACCTGTTGGACCACTGCCCGCAGGTCACGAAAGAGTGGATACCGAACGGAACTCGGCTCCACGGAGCCGTCCCTCGTGTGCCAACCCCTCTGGAGTCGCGTTGTACACCGCACACCCCGACCGCTACGCGGACATGCCCTACCGGCGCACCGGACGCAGCGGCCTCAAGCTCCCGGCGCTGTCCCTCGGACTGTGGCACAACTTCGGCCCGGACCGCCCGGTCGAGACCCAGCGCGCCATCCTGCGCCGCGCCTTCGACCTCGGCGTCACCCACTTCGACCTGGCCAACAACTACGGCCCGCCGCCCGGCGCCGCCGAGTCGGCGTTCGGCGAGGCGCTGAAGGCGGACTTCGCGCCGTACCGCGACGAGCTGATCATCTCCACCAAGGCCGGCTACCACATGTGGCCCGGCCCGTACGGCGAGTGGGGCTCGCGCAAGTACCTGCTGTCCTCACTGGACCAGAGCCTGAAGCGGATGGGCCTGGACTACGTCGACATCTTCTACTCGCACCGCCCCGACCCGGAGACTCCCCTGGAGGAGACGATGGGCGCCCTGCACTCGGCGGTGCAGCAGGGCAAGGCGCTGTACGTCGGTGTCTCCAACTACTCGCCCGAGCAGACCCGCGAGGCCGCCCGCATCCTGCGCGAGCTGGGCACCCCCCTCCTCATCCACCAGCCGCGCTACTCGATGCTCGACCCCCGTGTCGAGAACGCGGGCCTGTTCGACACGCTGGACGAGCTCCAGGTCGGCTCCATCGTCTTCTCCCCGCTGGAGCAGGGCGTGCTGACCGGGCGCTACCTCGACGGCATCCCGGAGGACTCGCGGGCCGCGAGCGACAGCCCGTTCCTGAACTCGGACCGGCTCACCGAGGAGCTGCTGGGGCAGCTGCGTGCCCTCGACGAGATCGCCAAGTCCCGCGGCCAGAGCCTGGCCCAGATGGCGCTGGCCTGGGTGCTGCGCGGCGGCCGGGTGACCTCGGCACTGGTCGGTGCGAGCAGCACACGGCAGATCGAGGACAGCGTCGCCGCGGCCGGCAACCTCGACTTCGACGCCGAGGAACTGGCCCGGATCGACGCGGTGGTCAAGAGCTGAGCGTTGTGGTGATCAGGGGCTGATCCCTGTGATCACGGGCTGAGCCGTTCCGTCAGGCGGACGGTGACGCAGTCCCCCTCCTCCTTCCCGATGGCCTTGCGTACCTCGGCCTTGACGGGGAGCTTGTGGGTGCCGTCCCCGAGGGCCATGAACGAACTCTGGAACGGATGTCCGTCGACGGTCCCGCGGATCCTGAACAGTCCGCGGGTACCGAAGAAGCCGACGGACTCCGGCCAGACGACGTAGGTCCATCCGCCTTTGCTCGGGCTCTTGCGCAGCACGGCGGTGAACTCCGCGTCCACTTTCCCGCTGGTTGTCATGGTGTTCCTCCGTCGCGGCGGTCTCTGTGGCCTTCACTGGTCGAGACCGCCGCAAGTCCCGGAACTCATCGCTCACGCGTCGGCGGGCACCCGGTCCAGGAATCCGAGCACGGACACGATCCGCCCCTCGGCGTCCAGGGTGATCACATCGGACCCGGCCACGGGCGCCGACCCGTCGGCCTCGTTCACCAGCTCCCAGGAGAAGCGGGCCGTGTCGTGGTGGCCCTCCACGGAGCCGGTGAGGCGGAAGGCGAAGCCCGGGAACTGCGCCTGCGCGGCCGCGACGACGGCCACGATCCCCTCCTGTCCGCGGACGTCGGCCAGGGGGTCGGTGTAGCTGCCGAGCGGGGTCCATGCGGTGGCGACGGCCCGGGCCAACGCTGCGGGTTCGCGGGCGTTCCAGGCCTCGAAGTAGCGGTCGACGGCGGTCGCGTAGCGGTCGATGCCGGTGTCGTGGTGGTCGGTGGATGCGGGCATGGCCGATCAGCCTCCAATGAGGTCGTCACTGCTGGTGGGACCCGGGTCCCGGTAGGGGGGAGCCGGTACCGCAACGATGCCCGCACGCGTCGGGAAGCTCGATTACCTCGGGGGTAAGGAAAGGCGGGTTTGACGTGGGTTTGACGTGTACCCGCAGTGTTTCAGCCAACACCGGCTGTGAATATGCCAGGAGACTGGCCGGAAAGTCATGGTGACAGTGTTTCAGTAGTGAACATACTCACTACGAGGGTGCCTCACATGGGGCGACGGCGCCCTTACACACCGCTCATGAGCCGCACCGAAAGCGAGGCCCGCCGACAGGCGAACACGGCAACACGGGGGAGGCCACGTGCACGACGAGTTCCTTTGCCATGTCACCGCATACGGAGTCTGCGGAGGCCGGCGCATCGGTGTACCCCTGGGCACGTACCGCGCACCCACCCTGGCCCTGGCCCTGTGGTGGTTACGCGACCGGGCCTCCTGGATCGCCGAGCGATTAGACCCGCAACCCGATGCCGAGCACTTCCCCCCGAGCGCGCTCGTCCCGGTCGCCGACACCGTGCCCGACGTACCGGCCGTGCTGCGCACCTGGTGCGCCGACACCGACCGACAGGAGCTGGTCGCCGACGAGTTGGCGGCCGGGCACCTGGTCCGGATTGCCGTGAGCGACGACACCACCGAGTACGAACTGCTCGCCGAGTCGGTGGACGCCCTGCGGATGCAGCGCACCCTCCCGGCGCTGGTCATGCCCGTCGGCTGAGCCCCGTAGAGCAAGATCCCCGCTCCGATCGTAGGCAGGCGTATATGTGGGCAGATCGATAGAATCCTGGCATGGCGGAGCGGCCGATCGCACCGACAGCCCCCGTACTGGTCCTGGAGACCGAGTCGGGCTCCACCGTGATGACCCCGGGCCGTGACTACCACGTCGGACGTGACCCGCTCTGCGACATCGTCATCGACGACGCCCGCGTCTCCTGGCACCACGCGGTCCTGCGGCCCGAGGCCGACCACTGGACCCTCGCGGACGAAGACAGCACGAACGGCACCTACACCGAGGGCCACCGCGTCCAGGAGTGGGATGTCGGCCCGGGTACCGTCATCCGCTTCGGCAACCCCTCCGACGGACCGCGCGCGGTGCTGCTCGACCGCCGCCCCGCCCCGGCCACCGCGCCGGAACGCCCCTCGGCGGTCTCCATGCCCGGCCTGACCGGCACCTTCCGGCAGCCCACCCATGTCCGGCCGCTGCCCACCCGCACCGTCCGCATCGGCCGCGCCGCCGACAACGACCTGGTCATCGACGACCTGATCGTCTCCCGCCACCACGCCGAACTGCGCGCCCTGCCCGACGGGACGTACGAGATCGCCGACCTGGGCAGCCACAACGGCACCTACCTCAACGGCAGTGCGGTCACCGGGTCCCCGATCGGGCCCGGCGACATCGTCGGCATCGGCCACTCCGCGTTCTGCCTGGTCGGCGACCAGTTGCAGGAGTACGTCGACACCGGCGAGATCTCCCTGGAGGTGCAGGACCTGGAAGTGGCCGTCGACCACGGCCGCAAGATCCTCCTCGACAACGTCTCCTTCCCGGTGGGGGAGAAGTGCCTGCTCGCCGTCGTCGGCCCGAGCGGCGCCGGGAAGTCCACCCTGCTCAACGCCTTGACCGGACAGCGGCCCGCCGACCACGGCACCGTGCTCTACGACGGCCGCGACCTCTACCGCGACTACGCCGAGCTGCGCCAGCGCATCGGCCTGGTCCCGCAGGACGACATCCTGCACGCGCAACTCACCGTCCGCGGCGCCCTGTCCTACGCCGCCGAACTGCGCTTCCCCCAGGACACCGCCAAGGCCGAGCGCCGGGCCCGGGTCGACGAGGTGATCCGCGAGCTGGGCCTGGAGCAGCGCGCCGGGCAGCCCGTGCACAGTCTCTCGGGCGGGCAGCGCAAGCGGGTGAGCGTCGCCATGGAGCTGCTGACGAAGCCGTCGCTGCTCTTCCTCGACGAGCCGACGTCCGGGCTCGACCCCGGCATGGACCGCTCGGTGATGAACATGCTGCGCGGCCTCGCCGACGACGGCCGCACCGTCATCGTCGTCACCCACAGCGTCCTCAGCCTCGACGTCTGCGACCGGCTCCTCGTCCTCGCGCCCGGCGGCCGGATCGCCTACTACGGCCCGCCCGACGAGGCCCTGCTCTTCTTCGGCTTCGCGCACTGGCCGGAGGCCTTCGAGGCCTTCGAACGCGACCAGGAACGGGACTGGGCCGGCGACTACCGGGCCTCGCTCCTGCACCGGCAGTACATCGCCGACGCGACCGGACAGCCCCGGCTGCCCCGCACCGGCCCGGTCGTCATCACCCGGCCGCCCAGACCGCGCAGCCGCGGCGCCCAGCTCGGCACGCTGATCCGCCGCTACACCAGCGCGCTGAGCGCCGACCGCACCTTCCTCGCCATCATGATCGCCCTGCCCTTCGTGATGGGCGCGATGGCCCGCGCCCTGGCGGGCAGCAGGCTGACCCAGGAGACGGCGATGAACGCGCTGCTCATCCTGTGCGTCGGCGGCGTCCTCACCGGCGCGGCGAACGCCGTGCGCGAACTCGTCAAGGAGCGCGTGATCTACCAGCGGGAGCGGGCCGTCGGCCTGTCCAGATCGGCGTATCTGATGTCCAAGGTGGTGGTGCTGGGCACGATCACCGTGCTCCAGGCGATCGTGCTGACCCTGGTCGCCCTGCTCGGCGTCGACCTCAACGCCCCCGGTGGCGAAGGCGTGCTGATGCCGCCCCTGGTCGAGATCACCGTCGCCGTCGCCCTGCTGGCCTTCACGGCCATGATGCTCGGCCTGGTCGTCTCCGCGCTGGTGCGCAAGGAGGAGGTGACGATGCCGCTGCTGGTGCTGCTCGCCATCGTCCAGGTCGTCTTCTGCGGCGCCCTGCTGAAGCTGGACGGGGTTCCCGGCCTGGAGCAGCTGTCCTGGCTGGTGCCCTCGCGCTGGGCGCTCGGCGCGATGGCCGGCACCGTCGACCTGGCCCGGATCGTGCCCGGCGACCTGACCGGCGACCCGCTGTTCGAGCACTCGGCCGGCGTGTGGCTGTTCAACATCGCCATGCTCGTCGTGCTCTCCGCGGCCTTCGGCTACGTCGTCGCCCGGCTGCTGCGCCGCCGCGAACCCGTCGTGATGCGGAAGTAGGCGCAGGCCATGACGTCCCCCGGCTTCCGGCCCACCCACGTCGTCCCCCAGCACGGTATGCCCGCCTGGGAGAGTCCCGACCCCGCCCGGCCCACCGTGCCCCTCGACGCGTTCCTGCCGGTCCAGCTCGTCGAACGGCGCGGCGACTGGGGGCGCATCCTGTGCGCCAACGGCTGGTCGGCCTGGGTCGACGGCCGCTTCCTGGTCGCGGTACCCCAGGACCCGCCCACCGCCGACGGCGGCCCGCCCGCCCGCACCGCCGACCCGCGCCCACTGCTCGCCCGCGCCGAACGGGTGCTGGCCGGCTACCACTCCGCGGTCGAGGACCTGGCGGCCGGCGCACTGAACGGCGAGACCTTCCGGGTCCGCACCTCGGGCCTGCGGATCGGGGTCGTCGTCGAGGGCGAGTCCATGTGGCTGTACGACGCCGAGCACGGGCGGTGGACGTATGCGGACGGCGCGCGGCTGAGCACCTACGCCACGGACGACGGACCCCGCGCCACCGAGGACCCCGGCCACGCCCCGACCCAGGTCGTGACCCCCGATGGCCCGTGACACGAGCCTGTTCTCCGGCCGGCCCTCCGAGCTGATCGGCCGCCAGGTCGCGGGCTACCGCATCGAACGCGAGATCGGCCGAGGCGGCATGGCCGTCGTCTACCGCGCCCGTGACCTGCGCCTGGACCGCACCGTCGCGCTCAAGCTCCTCGCCCCCGAACTCGCCCGCAACGACACCTTCCGCCGCCGCTTCACCCACGAGTCCCGCACGGCCGCCGCGATCGACCACCCGCACATCGTGCCCGTCTACGAGGCGGGCGAGACGGACGGCGTCCTGTACATCGCCATGCGCTACGTCTCCGGCAGCGACCTGCGCCACCTCCTGGACCGCGAGGGCCCGTTGACGCCTCCGACGGCCCTGCGCATCGCCGCACAGGTCGCCTCCGCGCTCGACGCGGCGCACGAGCACGGACTGGTCCACCGGGACGTGAAACCCGGCAACATCCTCGTCGCCCGCGGCACCGACAGCGACCACCCCGAGCACGTCTACCTCACCGACTTCGGCCTGACGAAGAAGTCGCTGTCCCTGACCGGCTTCACGACCGTCGGCCAGTTCGTCGGCACGCTCGACTACGTGGCCCCCGAGCAGATCTCCGGCAGGCCGGTCGACGCGCGCTGCGACGTCTACGGGTTCGCCTGCGTGCTCTACGAGTGCCTCGCGGGCCATCCGCCGTTCCGCCGCGACGACGACATGGCCCTGCTGTGGGCCCACCAGTACGACGAGCCACCGCCGCTGACCGAGGCCCGACCGGACTTCGCCGCACAGGTCGACGCCGTGTTCGCCAGTGCCCTCGCCAAGAGCCCCGACGACCGCCACGACTCCTGCCTCGCCCTGGTCGCCGACCTGCGGGCGGCCGTGGCCGGTGGCGCGGGGGCCGGGCACGCGGCGACGGAGGTCGACCTCAAGGCCGTAGGGCTGCGGAAGGGATCGGCGGACGAGGGAGTGCCGCAGAAGTCCGGCGCAGTGGGACGACCGGAGACGTCCGCCACCGACGCGCCGAAACCCCCGCCCCGCTGGGCCGAGCCGGTCTTCCGGCGGCGGTGAACGCCGGCCCGCTCATCCCTGCGCGGGTGGCACGACCTCGCCCCTGTGCCGCACCCGCCGGGCCGCCAGGCCCCCGAGGAACCCGGCGACCAGCCCCCACAGCAGTGCCAGCCCCACCGCGCTCCACACCTCGGGCCTCAGGAACAGCTCCCCGCCCAGATCTCCGCCGAGGTCGCCGATGCCCAGCACCGACAGGCCGTAGTGCGCCGCGATACGACCGACGAGACAGATCATCAGCACCGTGAGCGCGAGTGCCACCGCCAGGTGCACGGCGTGCTGCCAGGCGCGCATCCGGGACGGTGAACGCCTCGCCATCACGAACGCGGCGGCCAGCAGCAGCACCGCGTCGGCCACGACCAGCCACCACACCCGGCCGTCGTACTCGGCGAGCGTGCCCAGATTGAGCTCGGCGACCTCCCGGCCGCGCAGCACCTCGTCGAGCACATGCGGCATGGGCAGCCCGAACGGCCCCTCCACCCTGCCGTTCCAGGTGGCGCCCAGCCCGAGGGTCAGGGCCAGCCACATCAGGTTCGGCAGGCCGAGCAGGATCACGGCGAAGGTCTCGGCCACGTGCCCGCGGGTCGCCGCGACGACCAGACCGATGACGACACCCAGCCCGACCCAGGCGAGCAACAGCAGAACCATGGCGTACGCGGCCGGCCGCACCGACTCCTGGAAGCGCAGCAGCCGCCCCGGCAGCGGAGCCCCGCGCGAGACCAGCAGGGCCAGCACCAGCACACCCGCCAGCCACAGCAGGCCGAAGAACAGCGTCGCGGGGACGTCCGTGGTGAAGCCGACCTCCGGTGAGATGCCGAACAGATCACCGAGGTCGCCGAGCTCGTCCTGCCCGAGATCGTCGAGGGAGAGGGTGAACGTCTGGCGGGCGGCGAATGACAGCCCCAGCAGCGCGAGCAGCCACAGTACGGCGATCCGTGCGGCCCACCCGGCCAGCTCCCGGGCACCCGCGACCGCCCGGTGCCGCAGCGGCCGCAGGAAACCGGCGGCCAGGACGAGGGCGCCGACGAGCGTGACCGACAGCGGGACCACGGTCATCCCGGCATCGGACTCGGCCAGCCCTCCGGCGTTCCCGGAGAGCTCGATCGTGCCCCCGACCGCCGTGACCACGGTCGCCGCGACGACCCTCGGGAACGCGTGGTCCGGCAGCTCCGCGGCCCCGGCCGCCCACAGCCCCAGCGCGGCGACCACCCCCATCGAGACCAGCCCGGCCAGCACGGCGCCGAGCGCCTGCGGCCAGCCATGACGGGCCACGGCCGGGCGGGAGGGAGTCGGCACGCTCACCCTGCCCACGCTAAGCAGCACGCCAGGCGCGCGCCCGCCGGGAGGTCCGTCCGCGTCGGCTTGCGAACGGTGCGGCACGCGCGCACAGAATAGAAAACATACGGAAAGCCGCAAAAGGGGCAGAATGAGCGTCGAACCTCCGTCGTCCGGTCGCCCCACAGGGCCGCCCTCGGGTCCCCTGTCGGGCCCCTCCCAGCCGCCCTCCGGCCCGCCCTCGCAGCCGCCGGACGGCAGCGGTGCAGGAGCGCCCGGCCCCGAACCCCATCACCCCTGGTGGCGGCACGCACCCCGGATCGCGGTGATCACCTTCGTGGCGGTGGCCGCCGTGGTCGTCGCCGTCATCCTGTCGCGCGGCGGCGGTGGCGGCGGCACCGCGCAGAGCGGCGAGGTCTTCCTCCAGGCCGCGGGCAAGTCCGGCCCCGACCCGTTCACCGAGTCCACGGCGACGGACAGCTCCGCCCCGCCCGTCACCCCCTCCGCGCCCGCCGAGTCGGCGCCCTCCAACGCCGTACGCGGTGTCGACGGCGGAGCGGCCGGCCTGTACGGCGGCACCCGCAACGTCGCCGCCTGCGACGTCGAGAAGCAGATCCGGTACCTCAAGGCGGTCCCGGCGAAGAACAGGGCGTTCGCGTCGGTCGCCCGCGTCGAACCCGCCGGTGTCCCCACCTATCTGCGCTCGCTCACCCCCGTCCAGCTGCGGCTGGACACCCGCGTCACCAACCACGGCTACAGCGACGGCGCCGTCACCAGCTACCAAGCCGTCCTGCAGACCGGCACGGCCGTCCTCGTCGACGACCGCGGAGTGCCCCGGGTGCGCTGCGCCTGCGGCAACCCGCTGACCCCGGCGGTCGCCCAGCAGGGCACACCGAAGCAGACGGGTGACTCCTGGCCGTCGTACCGCTCCTCGAACGTCGTGGTGGTCGCGCCCTCGACGACGGTCATCAACATCTTCGTGATCTTCGACCCCGACCGCGACGAGTGGATCTCCCGCCACCGCGGCGACGACGGCGGCAAGGACAAGAAGACCCACCGGCCGCCGAAGCCCTCCCCGTCGGTGAGCGTGTCGACGCCGACCTCGCCCGGCACCCCCACCACCTGCGTCACGCTGCCCGACGACGCCACCACCACGCCCACCGGTTCGGTGACACCCTGCCCGCCCACGTCGACGGCCCCCTCGTCCCCGTCGACGAGCCCCCAGACGACGACGTCGGAGCCACCGACCACGCAGCCGGAGACACCGACCTCCCAGTCGGCGCCGGACACGGATTCGGACACGACCACGACGTCGCAGTCGGCGTCGACCACGAGCGCGACGGCGTCTCCGTCGCTGTGACGTACGGCGCCACCTGGGTAGTGACTGCGCGGCTCCGCTCTGGGTACGAGGACTGGTGCAGTAGTGTCCGGCCAGTTCCGGCTTCCGAGAGAGAAAAGCATGATCGAGCACGTGGACGGGGCAGTGATCCAGACTGGTTTCGACGTGCCCGTGGAACCGCTCAGGCGGGCGGCGCACTACAGCGGTGAACCGGGATGCATCGCCGAGGCGCGGTCCTTCGCCGCGCTGTTCCTCGGCAGATTGAGAACCGAGTGGTGCGCCAGCATCGCCGAGTCCGCCGAGGACAAGGTGCTCCTGGTGGTGAGCGAGCTGGTCACCAACGCCGACCGGCACAGCAACGGGCCGTACATCCTGGACCTGGAGGGCACGGACGACGCCGTGACGGTCAGCGTGTACGACAGCAGCTCCGCCCTGCCCCGCCGCTTCCCCAGGGATCCGGAACGGATCGGCCGCCACGGGCTGGAGATAGTGCACGCGCTGGCGGCGGAGGTCGCCGTGGAACGCGTACCGGTGGGCAAGCGGGTACGTGCCGTGCTGCGGCTGAGCGACGAGTGACGGCCGCCGGGCGCGGCCGGAGTTCGCCGACCGCGATTTCCCCCAGGGCAGAACGCTGATCCCTTCCCCCGGCGCCGGACGCTCCTAGGCTGGGCGGGTGAGCGAACAAGCGCCGAACGAAGCCCGCGTCATCCCCCTGCGCCCGCCCGCCGCACGCCGGCCTGCCGCCGGCCCGTCGGCCACGCGCCCGGGAACGACCCGCCCCACGTCCGAACGCCCAGCCACCGCCGCCCCCGTGCCGAGCGCGCCCGCACCCGGCCTACGGCCCGCCGCGCCCGCGCCCAAGGAACCCCTGTGGCGCGATCTGATCGGCGACGTCCTGCGCCGAGAGCGCCTCGCCCAGGAGCGCACGCTCAAGGACGTGGCCGACGCGGCCCGGATCTCCATGCCGTACCTCTCGGAGGTCGAGCGCGGCCGCAAGGAGGCCTCCTCGGAGGTCCTCGCGGCCGCCGCCCATGCCCTGGGACTCGGCCTCGGCGACCTGCTGTCGCTGGCGCAGGGCGAGTTGGTCCGGGTCACCGGCCGCCGCGTGCCGGGCGGCGACCGCGGCAGGACCGGCACGCCGTACAACGGGTTGTGCCTGGCGGCGTGAGACCCCACTGCCCGGCCGCGTGAAATCCGCGCCGGCGCCTCAGACCCCCACGAGGCGCCGGCTCACCACCTCGTCGGCGAGCCCGTAGGCCACCGCCTCCTCGGCGGTGAACACCTTGTCGCGGTCCATGTCCGCGCGCAGTGTCGCCACGTCGTGACGGGTGTGCCGGGCCAGCACCTCCTCGACCTGGGCGCGGATCCGGACCATCTCCTTGGCCTGGAGGGCGAGATCGGAGATCGATCCCCGGCTGCCGCCGCTGGCCGGCTGGCCGAGCAGCACGCGCGCGTGCTCCAGCACGAACCGCCGCCCGGGATCCCCTCCCGCCAGTAGTACGGCCGCCGTGGAGGCCGCCTGGCCGACACAGAACGTGGAGATCGGCGCCTGCACGTAGGTCATGGTGTCGTAGATCGCCATGAGCGAAGTGAACGAGCCGCCGGGGGAGTTGATGTAGATCGCGATCTCGGTCTCCGGCGCCGACGACTCCAGGTGGAGGAGCTGAGCGATGACGACATTGGCGACGCCGTCGTCGATCTCGGTGCCGAGGAAGATGATCCGCTCGGACAGCAGCCGGCTGAACACGTCGGAGGAGCGCTCGCCGTGCGCGGTCCGCTCGATGACGTACGGAATCGTGTAGTTGCCCATGTCACAGCCCCATCCGTCGCCTGGAGGCGGCCGGGCGGACGTCGGCGAGCGACCCCACGACCTCGTCCACCATGCCGTACTCCCTGGCCTCCTCGGCCGTGAACCAGCGGTCACGGTCGCCGTCGCGGCCGATGGTCTCCGGCGTCTGGCCGGTGTTCTCGGCGAGAAGCCGCTCCATGGTCCGCCTGCTGTGTTCCAGGTTCTCCGCCTGGATCTCGATGTCGGCGGTGGTGCCGCCGATGCCCGCCGACCCCTGGTGCATCATGATCCGGGCGTTCGGCAGGGCGTACCGCTTGCCGGGTGTGCCGCCGCAGAGCAGGAACTGGCCCATGCTCGCCGCGAAACCCATGGCGAGCGTCGACACGTCGTTCGGGATGAGCCGCATCGTGTCGTAGATGGCGAGCCCGGCGTACACCGAGCCGCCCGGGCTGTTGATGTACAGGCTGATGTCGGTGCGCGGGTTCTCCGCCGACAGCAGGAGCAGCTGGGCGCAGACCCGGTTGGCGGAGGTCTCGGTGACCTCGGTGCCGAGGAAGACGATGCGCTGTCCGAGCAGTTGGGCGGCGAGATGGTCGTCGAACCGCGTCGGCGGCGCGTCGCCCTCCTCGGCCCGGGGCGTGAGCGTGGCGAGTGGAGTCATCAGGTCTCCTCGTGGTGGTCGGGATGCCGATGACTCCACTGTTGACCTCGGACGACGCCGACGGCCGGTTTCTCTGCCCGTGGCAGATCAGCTGACGGCAGAGCCCTTGCGCAACTCCCGGAAGAACGCCCGTACATCGCCCACGAGCAGCCCCGGCTGCTCCATCGCCGCGAAGTGCCCGCCCCGGTCGAACTCCGTCCAGCGCACGATGTTCTCCGTGCGCTGCGCCTTGTGCCGCAGTGGGATCAGCGGGTCGCCCGCGAACGACGCCACCGCGGTGGGGGCGGTCGAGGGCTCGTGCGGGGCGGCGATCCGGTCGCCCTCGGCGTGGGCGCGCTCGTAGTAGACCCGGGCCGACGAACCCGCCGTGCCCGTCAGCCAGTACAGCATCACGTTGGTGAGCATCAGATCCCGGTCGACGGCCTCCTCGGGCAGTGCCTCGGAGTCCGTCCACTCCCGGAACTTCTCGACGATCCAGGCGAGTTGACCGACCGGCGAGTCCGTGAGCGCGTACGACAGGGTCTGCGGCCGGGTGGACTGCAGGTGGAAGTAGCCCGATCCGTCCTGGATGAACCGGGCGAGACGGTGCCACGAGGTGAGCGTCCGCTCCCGCTCCTCGGGGCTCAGCGCCGCCAGCTCCTGCGGCGTCGGCTCGGTGGTGGCCTGCGCGCCGGGCAGCAGATTGAGGTGGATGCCGATGACCCGGTCGGGGTGGACCCGGCCCAGCTCGCGGGAGATGGCCGCGCCCCAGTCGCCGCCCTGGGCGCCGAACCGGTCGTAACCGAGGCGCGTCATCAGCTCGGCCCACGCCTCGGCGATCCGCCGCGCCTCCCAGCCGGTCTCCCGGGTCGGCCCGGAGAACCCGAAGCCCGGAATGCTGGGCAGCACCACATGGAAGGCGTCGGCCGGGTCGCCGCCGTGTGCGACCGGGTCCGTGAGCGGCCCGACGATGTCCAGGAACTCCACGATCGAACCCGGCCAGCCGTGGGTGACGATCAACGGCGTGGCGTCGGGTTCGGGGGAGCGGACGTGTGCGAAGTGCACATGCGCGCCGTCGATCTCGGTCGTGAACTGCGGCCACTGGTTCAGCCGCGCCTCGGCGGCCCGCCAGTCGTACGTGTGCCGCCAGTACCGCACCAGCTCACGCAGGTAGTCCGAGGGCACGCCGTACGCCCATCCCACCCCGGGCAGCTCGTCGGGCCACCGGGTGCGGTCGAGGCGGTCGTGGAGGTCGTCGAGATCGCTCTGCGGTATGTCGATGCGGAACGGATGGCAACTGCTGCCGCTGGGGGAGGGCGAAGACGTCATGCCCGCGATGGTAGATCCGAAAGGTGTAGCGGCCACCTGGATTAATCGGCGCCACGACCGATGAGTTTCGCGGGGAGGATCGGTCGACACAGGTGACCGGTTCCACGGCCCAGTTCCACCACCCAGTCCCACGACCCAGGAGGTAGTCATGGCGAGCGACGGTTTCACCACGTGTCTGTGGTTCGACGGCCAGGCGGAGGAGGCCGCCCATTTCTACGTGTCCGTCTTCAAGAACTCCAGCGTCGGCAAGGTCGCGCGCTACCCCGAGGGAGCGATGCAAGCCGCGGGAAGCGTGATGACCGTCGAGTTCACGGCCAACGGACAGAAGTTCCTCGGGCTGAACGGCGGCCCCCAGTTCAAGTTCACCGAGGCGACCTCCTTCATGATCTTCTGCGAGAACCAGGAGGAGATCGACTACTACTGGACCAAGCTCACCGAGAACGGCGGCGAGCCCGGCCCCTGTGGCTGGCTCAAGGACCGGTACGGCGTGTCCTGGCAGGTCGTCCCGGACCGGCTCGACGCGATGATCACCGACCCGGACCCGGCGAAGGCGGCCCGGGTGACCAAGGTGTTCATGGCGATGCGCAAGTTCGACATCGCCGCCCTGGAGAAGGCGTACGCGGGGGAGTGAGCCCCACCCCTGGGCCTCCCCGACCTACAGGTTCTCGCGGATCACCCGGGTGATCTCCAGGGCGATCCGCTGGATCCCGGGGGAGCGGACCGGGCACGGCTTCGGCGTCGACGTCGTGGGCGCCAGACAGAAGTGCAGATAGTCGTCGTCGCGGTGCAGCGCGGTGCGGTCGCGGTCCGGCTGGGTGCAGTACCCGGGGTGTGCGCGTTCGTACGCCGTGCACGGCAGGTGCTGGACCCAGGAGTAGCGGGCCCCGGCCGCGCTCACGGTCTTGCCCGCGTCGGCGAGCAGGTCGTCGGAGGCCCCGGCCCGCAGCTCGTACAGGGCGTTGACCCGCCGGACCCGGTCGGGAGTGATCGGGTCCGGGCCCTGCAGCACCCACACGATCCGGGCCTCCCCGGCCGCCGAGATCTGGTCGGCGAGCCGCTTCATGTCGGCCTGGTACCGCCTGAAGTACTTCTCCGGAGAGGCGTCATGGGTGATGCCGTCCATGCACGGCGTGTAACCCCACGCGTTGCCCCAGAACTGCAGCACCACGAAGTCGGGCCGCAGCCTGCGCACCAGGGTGGCCGCCTTGTCCGCGACCGGGACCAGGGACCGCTTGCCCGTGCCCTCCAGGTAGTCGCACAGCGTGGTTCCCGAGTACGGGGCGCTCGTGTACGTCGCCGTCAAGTCCCGGCGCAGCTCCTGCCCGAGCACCCGCTGCGCCTCCATCGCGAGCGAGTCGCCCAGATACAGCACACTGGGCCTCTTCGCCGGGGTGCCCGAGGAGGGCGTCGCCGCCGCACTCGGTGAGGCCGGCGCCCGTTGCTGTGTGGTGGCCGACGCCCGCGGCACCTCCGGGGGCGCGGCGGTCTCGGGCCCGGACGCCGGATCCCCGCACGCACCGAGCAGCACGGCGGCCAGCAGTACTCCGACGAGCCACGGCTTGCGCATACGGCAACTCCCGCCCCGGACACCGAAAACGGTTCCCCAGGCAAGCACAGCCCGGCCCAAGGGGGAAGACACGCGGGCGGCCCCCGGAGCACCCGGGGCCCGCGCGACCCGCCCCGCCGGCCAAACCGGCGCCCCCCGCCACCCCCCCCCCGCCCGGGGGCCACACCCCCGGCGCCCCCGGGCCGCCGGGGGCCCCGCCCCGAGCCCGGCCGTCGCTCAGACGCGGTCCGCCGCGATCAGCAGGTACTGGAAGCTGCCGTTGCGGTACGCGTCGATGAACGTGTCCTCGATCCCGGTCACCAGGTGGTCGGCCTCACGGCGCAACTCCCAGTAGGGGATGGTCGCCTCCGTGAGGTCCTGCACATGCACCGGGACGAGCCGGTTGCGGGCCATGGCGCGGAAGTACGCCGAACGCGGGTGGATGTCGCAGATGTAGTGGGCGTTGATGAGGGACACCTCGCGGGAGGCCTGCCCGTAGGTGTCGTTGTAGCAGCCGGTGATCACGACATAGCGGCCGCCCCGGCGCAGCAGCCGGGCGTGCTCGGCGAACAGCAGGTCGAGCTCGACGTACATGGTGGACTCGTTGTTCCAGGAGGCCGCGAACGCTCCCGTCGGCAGCCCGGTGTCCAGCATGTTGCGGTGGTGGTAGCGCACCCGGTCGTCGATGCCCCGCTTGCGGGCCTGCGCGTTGGCGAACTCGGCCTGCTTCTCCGAGATGGTGACCCCGTCGGCCTCGCAGCCGTGGCGCAGATGGGCCACGACGCTGCCGCCGCCGCGCCCGCAGCCGGCGTCGAAGACCCGGTCGGCGGGTGTCAGCGGGCCGAGGCGGGAGGCGAGGAGCTCGGCCTGGGCGTGCTCCAGCCGGTGCAGTTCGGCGGTGATGAGTTCCCGGCGCCGGACGGGGTCGGGTTCGTCGAGCATGGAGCGGTCGGCGTCGCCGATGCCGTAGTGGTGGTGGTACAGGTCGTCGAGCTTTCCGAGTTCGAGGTTGACCGGGTTCTCCTCGGCGTTCCAGTAGTCCGCGACGCGGGTCTGGTACGTGGACTGGGACGGCACCTTGGCGTTGGCGGTGCCGGCTTCGGGGGCGATGGTCAACGGTGACTCCTCGTGCTGGTGCGTGTGACTCTCTGTCATTCGTTCGCGCATTACCCGTAGTTGGCGGATACGGATTACCAGTAGTTGGGCAGGTGGTAGCGGTGGGTGTTGGTGGAGTGCCACTCGTGGTTGCCGGCCACCCAGTCGGACAGCCCCTGCGCATAGCGCTCCACGAGAGGTGAGGTGGCGGCGAGCAGCGCGGACTCCTCCTCGAAGGCCTCCATGATCCGGTTGTGGATCTCGACGGCCTTCAGATAGGCGGCCTTCAGCCCGCATCGCTCGTTCGCGGCGATGACCTGCGGCAGATTGAGGTGCGTCGGGTCGCTCGCCAGTTCCTTGGTGAAGGAGTACAGGTCGTTGACGATCGTGGTCGCGTTGCAGGCGAGCGCCGTGATCCGCTGGATCTCGGGCCGTGCGTAGACCGGCTCGGGCAGTTCGTAGCCGTCGACGGCGTCCACGATCGACAGACAGGGACGGAAGTTGTTGAACTGCCGCATCACCAGGTACTCCCAGACCCGGGGCACATAACGGGTCTCCGCCCAGGCGGCCTCGGCGAGGTAGCCCAGGTGCAGCCGGGCGATGTCGTGCACGAAGCGGTCGGCCTGGCTGGGCGTGGCGACGGCGGCGTAGTCCTGCATGGCGAAGTTGTACGAGCGAAGCGGACCGTCGGCCCGCACCCCTTCGCGCCACTCCTCCTCCAGTTCCGGAATGCCGTGGAAGGGGTCGATCGCGGCCTGCGCCATGATCAGCCGCCCCCCGAGGCCGCGGCGCGCCCCGCCCCGGCCCTCGTCCTCCTCGCAGTAGCAGGAGTCGACGACGTTCTCGGCGAGCAGGAACTCGCCGGCGACCGTCAGCCGGTCCAGATCGACGGCCCCCGGATGCTGGAGCACCACGGCCCGCCCGAACTGGAACCCCGCGAAGTCCCCGTTCCACGCCTCGGGGAACAGATCGAGGCGCCGCGCCCAGTCCTCCAGCCTGCGGTCGACCTCCGCGGCCTTCTCCGGGTCGGCGGGGGCGACCTCCCGGTAGCGCAGCCCGGGGATGGCCCCGCCGCGCCGGGTGCGCACCGCGCTCGCCAGGTTCGGCGGGCCCGGCAGCGAGAACGGGGGTGACGTGCTCATGGCTTGCTCCACGCGGTCACTCGGCCGTCCGGCCGATCTGGGCGTTCTCCAGGATCCCGACCGCGTCGGGCACGAGGATCGCCATGGAGTAGTAGGCGGTGACGAGGTAGCGGATGATCGAGTTGGCGTCGATGCCCATGAACCGCACGTTCAGACCGGGCTGGTACTCCTCCGGGATCCCGGTCTGGTACAGCCCGATGGCGCCCTGGTCGCCCTCCCCGGTGCGCAGCGCGATGATGCTGCTGGTGTGCTGCGGGCTGATCGGGATCTTGTTGCAGGGGAAGATCGGCACCCCGCGCCAGGCGGGGATCTCGTGCCCCTCGACGCTCGCCGTGCCCGGCACCAGACCACGCCGGTTGCACTGCCGGAAGAACGCCGCGATCGCCTTGGGATGGGCGAGGAACAGCTTGGTCTTACGGCGCATCGACAGCAGGTCGTCCATGTCGTCCGGGGTCGGCGGCCCGGAGAAGGTGCTGACGCGCTGCCCGTAGTCGACGTTGTGCAGCAGCCCGAACTCCCGGTTGTTGACCAGCTCCCACTCCTGGCGTTCGCGGATCTCCTCGATGGTCAGCCGCAGTTGCTGCTCGGTCTGGTTCATCGGGTTGTTGTAGAGGTCGGCGACCCGGGTGTGGACGCGCAGCACGGTCTGGGTGAGGGACAGCTCGTACTCGCGCGGCGCGAGGTCGTAGTCGACGTAGCCGCCGCCGATCGTGGGCTCGCCGACATGGCCCGCCTGCACCGGCACATCGGCCTCGCCCTTGCGGTTCATGGGCAGGCTCTGCTGTGCGGCGTAGGCCTCCAGGTGCGCCGCGAGGGACGGCACCCGGTCGGTGAACTCCTCGACCACCGTCCAGGGCAGGACGAGCAGCACGCCGGCGGTCTCCGCCCGCACCGAGCTCAGCCACAGCGGGTGGTCCCGGCCGATGGCCTCGTCGCCGAGCTGGTCGCCGTCGGTGACGACGCCGAGGATCTCCTCCTCGCCGTACTTGCCTTCGGTGAAGCGGGTGAACCGGCCGTGCACCACGAGGTAGGCCTCCGTGACCGGCTGCCCGGCCTCGACCAGCACCTGGCCGGCGCGGATCTCACGGACCCGGAACCGGGTGGCGACCTCCCTGAGCACGTCGAGGTCGGCGTAGCCGCGCAAGGTCGGAAGCTCGGTGAGCGTCTCGGGGATGACCTTGATGTCGTCGGCGCCGTTCTGGACGAACTGCACCCGGCCCCGGCCGACCCGCAGTTGCAGTCGGCGGTTGACCCGGTAGGTGCCGCCCTTCACATCCACCCAGGGCAGCATCCGCAGCAGCCAGCGCGAGCTGATGGCCTGCATCTGGGGTTCGGACTTGGTGGTCGTGGCGAGCTGCCGTGCCGCCTGTGTGCTGAGACTGGTGAGCTGACCGTCGGACTGGGGATCGGGCGCGGGTTCGTCGATGGCGGGACCGGTGGCGCTGTCCGGAGTGGACACATTCCCTCCCGGGAGGTGAGCTGGCTGGCCGTGCGCGCGTCCTAGCCAAACAGCCGCCGTGACAGCATGATCAGGGCGTGAATGGGGCGGCTTCAGGACCCTGGAGGTGCAAACCTGCCGCGTGAGGCAGTGATCGCACCATGAGTGCCCCCGCTCCCCTCCCGTGCTCCCGCACGCCTGAATGGCCGCGCTCAGAACAGGTCGTTCACCAGCACCGCCGCCCCGTCGAACCGGCCCGCCTTCAGATCCCGCAGTGCCTCGTCGGCCCGCGACAGCGGATAGGTGTGCGTCGTGGCGTGTACGCCGTGCCCGGCGGCGAGCGCCAGGAACTCACGGCCGTCCTCGCGGGTGTTGGAGGTGACGCTGCGCAGCTGTTTCTCGTAGAAGAGCTCGCTCTCGTAGCGCAGCGCAGGCACATCGCTGAGGTGGATGCCGGCGATCGCCAGCGTGCCGCCCCGGTCCAGCGCCCGCAGCGCCACCGGGACCAGGTCGCCGACGGGCGCGAAGAGGATCGCGCTGTCCAGCGGTTCCGGCGGCATCGCGTACGCGTCGCGCGCCGAGGCGGCGCCCAGCCCGAGCGCCAGCTTCCGCGCGGCCGCGCCCCGCGTCAGCACATGCACGGTGGCGCCCTCGGCCAGCGCCACCTGCGCGCACAGATGGGCGCTGCCCCCGAACCCGTACAGCCCGAGCCGGCCGCCCGCGGGGAGCGCGGCCCGGCGCAGCGCGCGGTAGCCGATGATCCCGGCGCACAGCAGCGGGGCGAGCGTCACGTCGTCGACGTCACCGGGCAACCGGTAGGCGTACGCCGCCGGTACAGTCGTGTACTGCGCGTAACCGCCGTCGGCGTCCCAGCCCGTGTACCGCGAGGCCCGGCACAGGTTCTCGGACCCGCGCGCACAGTAGGCGCAGCCGCCGTCGGTGCGCCGCAGCCAGGCCGCCCCCACCCGCTCCCCGGCCTCGAAGCCACGTACCGCCGCCCCGACCCCGGCCACCTCGCCGACGATCTCGTGCCCCGGCGTCACCCCCGGCCGGTGCACCGGCAGATCCCCCTCGGCGACATGCAGATCCGTACGGCACACCCCGCACGTCCGCACCCGCACCAGCAGTTCGTCGTCCCCCGGCACCGGAACCGGCTTGTCGACCAGCCGCAGTGACCCGGCTTCCACCGGCCCGGGCTCGACCACCGACCACGCGTGCATCGTCCCGTCCCTCATACCGAGCCCCGTCCGTCGAGCGGCCGTCTCCCACCAGTCTGGAACGGAACCAGACATTCGGCGCGCGGCCCGACCGCCCGATGACTAGCGTGAGAATCCGGACAACTCACCGATCCCGGAGAGGGCCGCAGCCATGGCCGTGCAACCTGAAGGAACCCCCTGTTGGGCCGATGCGATGTTCAGCGACGTCGAGGCAGCCAAGAGCTTCTACGGTGACGTCGTCGGCTGGACCTTCGGCGAGGCGTCGTCGGAGTTCGGCAACTACACCCAGGCCTACGCGAACGGCAAGGCCGCCGCCGCGGTGGTCCCTCCCATGCCGGGACAGGAGGGCATGGCGCAGTGGTGCCTCTACATCGCCTCCGCGGACGTCGCCGCGACCGCCGCCCGGATCCGTGAGAACGGCGGCGAGATCCTGATGGAGCCGATGGCGGTCGGCGACTTCGGCAGCATGTGCCTGGCCCGCGACCCGGGCGGCGTCGTCTTCGGCGTGTGGCAGGCCGGCACCCACGAGGGCTTCGAAACGGAGCCGAACGAGCCCGGCGCCTTCTGCTGGGCGGAGGTCTTCGCCCGCGAGCCGGAGAAGTCCGACACCTTCTTCCCGGCCGTCTTCGGCTACGGGCAGCAGCAGATGGAGGACGACGCGATCGACTTCCGCATCTACACCCTCGGCAAGGACACCATGGCCCTGGGCCGGATGAAGATGACCGACGACTTCCCGCCCGAGGTCCCGCCGTACATCAACGTCTACTTCGGCGTCCCCGACTGCGACGACGCCGTCGCCAAGGCCACCAAGCTCGGCGCCGTGCTCCGCTTCGGACCGATGAGCAGCCCGTTCGGCCGGTTCGCCGCGCTGAGCGACCCCCAGGGCGCGAACTTCTCGGTGATCGACACCGGCACGACCGAGGGGGAGATGCCCAAGCTCAACGACGTCTCCTGACCGACTCCGCGACCGGGCACCCGGCCCGCCCATGGCATGATCGGCACATGCGTGAACGAGTTGTGGCCGCGTGCGACGGGGCATCGAAGGGAAATCCCGGGCCGGCGGGCTGGGCCTGGGTCGTCGCCGACGAGACGGAGACCCCGGCCCGCTGGGAGGCCGGACCGCTCGGCAAAGCCACCAACAACGTCGCGGAACTCACCGCACTGGAGCGCCTGCTCACGGCGACCGACCCCGGCGTGGCGCTGGAGATCCGCATGGACTCGCAGTACGCCATGAAGGCCGTCACCACCTGGCTGCCGAACTGGAAGCGCAACGGCTGGAAGACGGCCGCCGGCAAGCCGGTCGCCAACCAGGACCTGGTCGTGCGCATCGACGAACTGCTCGACGGCCGCAGCGTCGAGTTCCGCTACGTCCCCGCCCACCAGGTCGACGGCGATCCGCTGAACGACTTCGCCGACCGCGCCGCCAGCCAGGCGGCCACCGTGCAGGAACCGGCGGGCAGCGGCCTCGGCTCGCCGCAGCCGCCGCCCTCCCCGGACACCCCGCCCGCCAAGGCGCCCCGCCGCAAGTCCGCGGCGCCCCGGAAGAACGGCAGCTCCTCGCGCACCATCAAGGCCAAGTTCCCCGGCCGCTGCGTCTGCGGACGCGGCTACGCGGCGGGCGAGCCCATCGCCAAGAACACCCAGGGCTGGGGCCACCCGGAGTGCCGCACCGCCGACGCCTGACCGAGGGGCCCGACCGGGCTCAGGCCGCGTCGAACGTGTAGTACGCGGTGTGGTCCAGCAGGTCGGCGGGACGCACGTCGTTCCACGGCTTCATCGTGTCGTTGAGATCGACCACGTTCGGCGTCCCGGCGGTCGGCACGTAACCGGAGCCGGGGTGGCGCTGCTGCCAGTCCGCCCACAGCTTGTCGATGTAGGCGTGGTGCATCCAGAACACCGGGTCGTTGGGCGACATGCCGGTCGCCATGTGCCCGCCGACCCACACATGCACCCGGTTGTGCAGATTGACGCCGCGCCACCCTTCGAGATGGTTGCGGAAGCCGTCCGACCCGCTGTTCCAGGGCGCCATGTCGTACGTCGGCATGGCGAGCACGGACTCCACCTCGGCCCGGGTCGGCAGTTCCCGCACGGCCGTGCCGAGGGAGCGGCGCAGAAACGTACGGCCGTCGACGCGCACATTGATCGACCAGTTGCCGGATGCCGACGCGAACGGACCGTCCATGACCTGTCCGTCGCGGCTGCGCCCGGTGCCGCCCAGGAAGTCGGGCGCCCACAGCGAGGACCGTGTCGAGCGGTCGGTCGTCCAGTCCCAGTACGGCAGCGCGACCGAGGCGTCCACCTCCTGCAGCGCGCGCTCGAATTCGAGCAGGAATCTGCGGTGCCAGGGCAGGAAGGACGGTGAACGGTGGCCGGTGCGTTCCCCGTTGTCGGTGTCGCCGACGATGAAGGCGTTGTGCGTGGTGACGAACTCGTCGTAGCGGCCGTTGCGCTTCAACTGCACTACGGCGGCGACGAATCGGCGCTTCTCGTCGGTGGTCAGGGCGGCCTGGTTCTTGCGGACGGTCATGGTCGCTGGTGCTCCAAAGTGCGGGTACGGCAGGTCAGTTGGCGGGGAAGGGCAGAAGGGCCGCGCCCTGCAGCTCGTCCACGGCGGCGCGGGCGGCGGCGCGCGGCGTGGGGACCGGGTCGTAGTGGCTGACGACGCTGATCCAGCTGCCGTCGGCGTTGCGCATCACGTGCAGCTCGACCCCGTCGACGAACACGGCGTATCCGCCGCTGTGGTGCTCGTGACCGCCGCCCGAGACCGGCCGGCCCGCTATTCGGCGGCCCTTGTAGACCTCGTCGAAGGACATCGGGGCGTGGTGGTCGTGTTCGGCGGCGGACGCGGTGAGGGCGGTGACCGCCGGGACACCGGCCGCGGTGGCGAGGGCGGCCGCGGCGGTGAGCGCGCGGCGACGGCTGAGTTCCGGCATACGGACCTCCTGGGTTGGTTCGGTGGGGACTCCGTATGCCTATCCGGACCGAGGAGAGCGGGAGAAATCGGTCGGTAGTGGTTGGCTACGATCCGGACAAGTGCCCACAATTTCATGCAAGGTTGAACAAGGGTGATCTTGCTGTTCACGGCACCGCGCATCCCCGGAATGGGTAATTCCTTCTCCTGGGGATCGTGATTCCGGTGGTCCTTGGCGGGTGGGAGTGCCCTTCGTGGTCTGTCTCACCCCCGGAAACTGACGCGATCCGAAACGCCGCGGCCCGGCGTGCCCGCCCTGCTACCCTGCGGTGCCGAAATGACCGCTTTGAGTAATTTTCAGGGGTGTGTGTGAAGGTCGCGTGTGTCGGCGGCGGACCCGCCGGCCTGTATCTCTCGATCCTGCTGAAGCTGCGGGACCCGTCCCACGACGTCACCGTCCACGAACGCGACCCGGAGGGCGCCACCTACGGCTGGGGCGTCACCTACTGGCGCGCACTGCTGGACACGCTGCACCAGCACGACCCCGAGTCCGCCCGCGCCATCGGCGAGAGCTCGGTCCGCTGGCGGGAAGGCGTCGCCCATGTACGGGACCTGGCGACCCGTCGGCCCGGTGACGAGGGACACGGCATCGGCCGCCACCGGCTGCTGGAGATCCTCACCGCACGCGCCCGCGCACTCGGCGTACGGCTGGAGTTCGAGCACCGGATCACCCCGGACGCCCTGCCCGCCGCCGACCTGGTCGTGGCCGGCGACGGAGTCCACAGCGCCCTGCGCACCCGCCACGCCGACCACTTCGGCACCCGGCTCACGGCGGGCCGCAACCGCTACGCCTGGCTCGGCACCAGCAAGGTCTTCGACGCCTTCACCTTCGCCTTCGTGGAGACCGGGCACGGCTGGATCTGGTGCTACGGCTACGGCTTCGGCCCCGAGGCCGGTACCTGTGTCGTCGAGTGCAGCCCCGAGACCTGGACCGGCCTGGGCCTCGACACCGCGAACGAGGCCGACTCGCTGGCTCTGTTGGAGAAGCTCTTCGCCGCCGTCCTCGACGGCCACCCCCTCCTCGGCCGCTCCGGCGCCGACGGCAGCGCGCAGTGGCTGACCTTCCGCACCCTCACCAACCGCACCTGGCACCGCGGCAACCTCGTCCTGCTCGGCGACGCCGCCCACACCACCCACTACTCCATCGGCGCCGGCACCACCCTGGCCCTGGAGGACGCCATCGCCCTCGCCGACGCCCTGCACGAGCACGCCTCGCTCCCGCAGGCCCTCGCCCGCTACGAACAGGCCCGCAAACAGGCCCTCCTGCCCGTCCAGAGCGCGGCCCGCTACAGCGCCCGGTGGTACGAGAACCTGCCCCGCTACATCGACCTGCCCCCACGGCAGATGTTCGCCCTGCTGGGCCAGCGCCACTCACCCCTGCTGCCCCACGTACCGCCCCGGCTGTACTACCGGCTCGACACCGCGGCCGGACAACTGGAGGCGTTGCGCCGCCTCAAGCGCTGGCTGGGGCCGAAGGTCGCCCGCACCGTGCACGCCAGGGCGCTGACGTCCCGCAGATAGCCGTACCTCACCGGAGCAGCCGGTCGAGGAAGGCGTTGCCGAACACCCCGTGCGGGTCCAGCCGGTCCAGGGTCCTGGACGCCTGCCCCCACACGTCCTCCCCGAAAGAGCCCGGCACCACCGTGTCCAGCATCTCGTCGTCGCTCCAGGCGGCCTCGTCGGTATAGGCCCAGCCCTTGGACCACTCGACCCGGGGCTCGGCGTACCCGCCGTCGAAGGTGCGCAGCATGAACTGCTCGATCTCGCGCAGGAACGCCTCCGCGTACGGCGTCCCGGGCAGCGTCAGGATGTTCAGCCACACCGCGGTGTCCCACTCGGGCCGGTCGTCGCGCGGCCGGAGCGCGGACAGCAGCGGGGTCCGCGCCCCCTGCGAGCCGGCGTCCGCCGGGTCGTCCAGGCCGGTCACCCGGATCTCCACCGAGCCGTTGACCGGGAAGCGCCCCCGGTCGGCGTACGCCGTGAGCCGCTTCCGGTAGAAGGCGGTGAACTCGGCGACCACACGCTGCACCTGGGCCCGGCTGGTCAGCACCGCGCAGCCGTTCGTGGCGATCCTCAGCGTCGTCGGCCGCAGATACAGCAGCGTGTTCTTCGACGCCCCCCAGATGTCCGCCGACAGGGTCGTCACCAGCCCGAGCGCGGCCACGTCGTACTGCGCGTTGCCGAGCACCGGCGCCAGATACCAGGCCCCGTCCGACACCATCCGCCCGACCAGCTCCGCCACCGGGCGCGGGACGCTGTCGGAGAACGGGTAGTTGTACGGCGTCCTGACCTGCCGCGAGGTCAGCGGCCGGGCGGGCGAGACGCTCCACACCTTCAGCCACGGGAACTCGGTGAACGCGAACCAGATCGCCTCGACCCGCCCGGCCCGGTCCAGATGGCTCGCCAGGGTGCGACCCCCGGTGCCGGGCGCGGCGAAGAGTTCGGCGGCCGGGATGTCCGTACGGCTGACGCAGCGCAGGTTGGTGTTCGCGCCCACGCGCAGCACGACCTCGGTGACCAGGGACCGGCCGAGATGGGTGAGCAGCGCCGCGCAGTCCGCGTCGGCACGGTCGTAGGTCCGCAGGACGTAGGCGCCACTGGCCTCGTCCCAGACCACGGCCGTCAGCGACAGCACCAGATTGCTCAGCGAGCCGTACGTGTGCCCGGGCAGCCGCTGTTCGCCCCGCGCCGGTACGGCGCTGCCGTGGGCGTCGACGGCCAGGGCACCGCCCAGGGTGAGGTTGCCGGGTGCGGGCGCGGCGGTGACGCCGAGGCCGTGCTCCTCCAGGTGGGTGAGCAGGGCCTCCAGGGTGACGCCGGTGCCGGCGCGCACCGAGTCCGCCGACTCCAGGGACAGGCCCGTGAGATGGGAGGCGGTGTCGACCAGGAGGACCGGCGCGTCCGACGGCGTGCCCTGCGTGATGGTCAGGGGCGACCAGCCGTGCGAGGCGCCCCGCGCGCGGACCCTCCAGCCGTGCCGCCAGGCCCAGTTGACGGCGGCGACCACCTGGTCCGGGTCGTCCGGAGCGCAGGCCCACAGCCCGTCGGCGGTGATCTCGCCGACCCAGTTGCGGTACGCCGAGCGGTACAGCGCCACCTCCGCCGGGAAGTCCGGTAACTCCTGGGCGGCGACGGCCGGATCGGCCGGGAGGAGGACCGGTATGGCGGCCAGGGCGGCGGTGGTGCGCAGGAAGCCTCTGCGGCTGACGTTGTCGAACACAGGTCCCAAGCTAGGATCGGCCCGACAGCAACCGCTTGCCCGTCGAGCCGATTCACTCGTGTGGGTGATGGATTCACAGACGGCGGGAGCGGAGGGGCCCGTTCCGCACCCATGGACGGCGAATGACACACTGACGCCATGGACGAGCGTGTATTCGGTAGGTCGGGTCAGCGGGCATCCGTCGTCGGTCTCGGTACGTGGCAGCTGGGCGCCGACTGGGGAGACGTCGACGAGAAGGAAGCCCTTTCGGTGCTTCAGGCGGCGGTCGAGTCGGGGGTGACCTTCTTCGACACCGCCGACGTGTACGGCGACGGGCGCAGCGAACAGACCATCGCCACCTTCCTGCGCGGCAGGCCCGAGCTGGACATCTTCGTGGCGACCAAGATGGGCCGCCGGGTCGACCAGATCCCGCAGAACTACGTCCTCGACAACTTCCGCGCCTGGAACGACCGTTCGCGGCGCGACCTCGGTGTGGACCGCCTCGACCTGGTCCAGCTGCACTGCCCGCCGACGCCGGTCTACTCGACGGACGAGGTGTTCGACGCCCTGGACACCCTGGTCGAGGAGGAGCGCATCGCCCACTACGGAGTCAGCGTGGAGACCTGCGAGGAGGCGCTGACCGCCATCGCCCGGCCCGGCGTTGCCAGCGTGCAGATCATCCTCAACCCGTTCCGCATGAAGCCGCTGCGCGAGGTGCTGCCCGCCGCCCGGGAGGCGGGCGTCGGCATCATCGCCCGCGTCCCGCTGGCCTCCGGCCTGCTGTCCGGCAAGTACACCAAGGACACCGTCTTCCCGGCGAACGACCACCGCACCTACAACCGGCACGGCGAGTCCTTCGACCAGGGCGAGACCTTCTCCGGCGTCGACTACGAGTCGGGCGTGGAGGCCGCCGTCGAGTTCGCCGCCCTCGCCCCAGAGGGCTTCACCCCGGCCCAGCTGGCGCTGCGCTGGATCATCCAGCAGCCCGGCGTGACCACGGTGATCCCCGGCGCCCGCTCGCCGGAACAGGCCCGCGCGAACGCGGCCGCCGCCGCACTGCCGGACCTGTCGGACGAGACGCTCGCCGCGATCCAGGACCTCTACGACCGGCGGATCAAGGACCAGGTGGAAAACCGCTGGTAGCCGCGTACGGCTCCGGGACCCGGCCACCCGGCTGGTCCCGGAGCCCCGCCGTTTGAGCGCCACGCGCCGGGGTTACCCGTACCCGCATGACCGAGCAGGAGCAGCGCACGGGCCGCGACGAGAGCGAGGAAGAGCGCGCCGACCGCATGTGGGGCGAGATCCTCCAAGAGGTCCGCGTGGCCCAGATGGGCGTGCAGATCCTGTTCGGCTTCCTGCTCACCGTCGTGTTCACGCCGAAGTACGCCACCCTCAGCGACACCGACCAGGCCATCTACATCGCGACCGTCGTCCTCGGCGCCGCCGCCACCGGCGCCCTGATCGGCCCCGTGTCCCTGCACCGTCTGGTGTCCGGGCGCCGCATCAAGCCGCAGGCCGTGGAGTGGGCCTCCCGGCTGACCGTCGTCGGCCTGCTTCTGCTGCTGGCCGTGATGGCGGGCGCGCTCCTGCTGATCCTGCGGGTCGCCACCCATGACGACTATGTGCCGTGGCTGGTCGCGGGCGTGGTCGTCTGGTACCTGGTGTGCTGGTTCGTCGTCCCGCTGTGGACGCGCCGCCGCCACACGGAGTGAACGGCGGCGTCCCGCCCCCTGAACGCGGCTACTGCCCTTGCCGCGGGCTTCCCTGCGTCCCGCGCAGTGCCGAGATGCAGGTGGCGATGGCCTGCTGGAGCTCCTCCAGCTGCTGGACCATGTCGTCCTCGACGAACTCCTGCACATCGTCGAAGGTCAGTTCCTCGAAGACCTTCGTCGCCTTCTGCAGGCTGTTGTAGAACTTCGTCCGCCGCTCCTGCACCCGCAGCTCGGGGTCGGCCTCCACGGCCTCCACGACGAGGGACTTCATGGCGTCGTAGGCCTCCGTCGCCCACTCGCCGGTGTCCTCGTCCTCCTCCAGCTCCTCGATGAGGGACAGATGCCGCTCGGCCTCCTCGCGCAGGTCGAGGGGCGCGTCGACGGTCTGCCCGGCCGGCGTCTTGATCTGCCCGGACTCGGCGATCTGGCGGACGTAGCCGATCCGGTCGGCCGCCCGGCTCTCTCCGGCGACGGCCTTCTTCAGCTCCTCGGTGCGGACCACGTCACGCGCCAACTCGGCCTGCAGGTCCGGGTCTTCGCGGACCCGGTCGAGAAGCGCCTGACGGGCCGCGCGGGCCGTCGAGGGGTCGGCGAGGATCGCGGCGCGCAGCGCGGTCGGGTTCTCGGCGACCTCCAGCGCCTTGGTCGGGCGGATGCCCTCGGCCTCGGCGGCCTCGGTGATGGCGGTGCCGCGCTCGGAGGTGGCGCTGTTGCGGGAGACGTAGTAGCTGAGCCACACGTCGGAGTCCGGCAGTTCCACCTCCTGGCCCGGCACGAGCGCCTCGAAATGCGGCACGAGACCGTCGTCGGCGGCCCGGTCCCAGGCCTTGTAGTAGCGCATGACACGGTCGGGAGAGCATCCCGCGAGCTCGGCGAACTCCTTCGCGGACACTTTCGGCGTCTCGCCCGCGCCCTGCCCGCCGGGCCGCACACTGCGCGCCACCATCAGCCCGAAGGCCCACCCGCCGGTCCGCGCGTAGACCCCGAACTCACGCGCGTCCCGGGCGACGAGGTCGGACAGCGGGGCCTGGGGCGCGGGGGACGTCTCGGGCGGAACGAACGCAAGGGTCACGGATGACTCTCCTGGAAAGGGCTGGTCGGACTGCAGAAGTGCAGAGACGCAGCCTATATGCAGGGCCCCGCAGCGTTTATTCCCTCGATCGGCGGCGGGTCCCGGGGGAGGATGCCCGTATGAGTGTTCGCCCGTTGCCTTCGAGTACTCCCGCCGCCCAGGGCGTCGACGCCTCCGGTGTCCTCGCCTTCCTCGACGACCTCGAAACCACCCCCGACATCGAGCCGCACAGTCTGATGATCCTGCGGCACGGCCACCTCGTCGCCTCCGGATGGTGGGCGCCGTACACCGAGGACCGCCCGCAGCTGCTCTACTCGATCAGCAAGAGCTTCACCTCGACAGCCGTCGGCATCGCCGCCGGCGAGGGGCTGATTCGGCTCGACGACCCGGTGATCTCGTACTTCCCCGAGTTCGAGGCCGACATCACCGATCCGCGCAGCCGCAGCATGCTCGTGCGGCACGCGGCGTCCATGGCCAGCGGACATGAGACCGACACCCTCTTCGAGGCGCGGGACCGGGACCGGGAGGACCTCGTGCGCGGCTTCCTCCTGGTACCCCCGCCCCACGATCCGGGCACGGTCTTCGCGTACAACCAGTCCGCCACCTTCGCCCTCTCCGCCATCATCCAGCGCGTCAGCGGCCAGTCGCTGACCGAGTATCTGCGGCCGCGCCTGCTGGATCCGCTCGGCATCGGCGACGTCGCCTGGCTGACCGACCGTTCCGGCCGGGAGCTCGGCTTCAGCGGACTGCACGCCACCACCGACGCGATCGCCCGGCTCGGCCAGCTGTATCTGAGCGGCGGGGTGTGGGAGGGCGAGCGGCTGCTGCCCGAGTGGTGGGGGGGGGGGGGGGCGCCCCCCGCCGACCCCAAAAACCCCCGGGTTCAGGGGGCGGGCCGGCGGCGGCCCGCCGGGGGGCAGATGAATTATTGTTTAATATAAAAAA
>NZ_JBHYJA010000038.1:0-54771 GCF_042740355.1 Streptomyces sp. NPDC059010 | reverse complement strand
CGGCGTGCGACTGTGTCTCTCGCGGGGGGGGGTGGTGGGGGGGGCGGCGCCGGGGGCGGGGGTGGGGGGGGGCCGCGCCCCCCCGGCCGCAGATCCAGAACGCCGGTGCGATGCCCGGGGAGGACTGGCAGCGCGGCTACGGCTTCAAGTTCTGGATGTCCCGGCACGGCTATCGCGGCGACGGCGCCTTCGGCCAGTTCTGCATCGTGCTGCCCGAGCAGGACGTCGTGATCGCGACGACCGCGGACACCTGGGACATGCAGACCCTGCTGAACATGGTCTGGGAGCATCTGCTGCCCGCGTTCCGCGCCGAGCCCCTGACCGGCGGCGAGGAGGCGGACGCGGCGCTCGCCGAGCGGCTGGCCGGCCTCGCACTGCAGCCCGCGGTCGGCAAGCCCGCACCGCCCGAGCGGGCGGAGGCCTGGTCCGCCGCCGCGTTCACCCCGGACGGCGGTGTCTGCGGGCATCTGCCCAAGCTGACCGCGATCGGCCTCGCGCCGGGCCCGGACGGCTGGACGCTGACGCTCACCGAGGACGGTCACCCGCTGCCGGTGCGGTTCGGCGAGGCCGGGTGGACCGTCACCGAGGAGCCGGTGCCCACCGCGGTGAGCGGCGGCTGGACCGACGCGGAGACCCTCGCCGTGGATGTCGCGTTCCTGGAGACCCCGCACCACCTGGATGTGACCTGCTCGCTCAAGGACCGTACGTTCAAGGCGAGTTGGCGCACGGACCCGCTGCACTCCCTGCCCCTGCGGGCGATGCGCGCACCCCGCGGGCCGAGGTGATCAGTCCCCGGGAACCCGGAAGGTCCGCAGGAACACGTCCAGGGCCTCCCGGTTCCCGGGGTCGTCCCAGTCGCCCTCCGGGGTCGTCCAGCGCAACGAGTAGCCGCGGTGTTCGGTGACGACGAAGCCGCGGCCGAAGGTGCGCACCCGGGTGTCGCCCTGGTCCGAGAGCCACTCCATGTCGGCGGCCTTGTATCCCTGGTACGTGGTCGCCTCGATGTCGCCGATCCGCTGGAACCCGCTCCACTCCGCAAGGCCCGGCTGGACATCGTCACGCCACACGGCGACCGGGTCCGGGCCCACCCGCTCGCTGTAGGTGATCGCCAGCTTGCGCGGATCGCCCTTGGTACTGAAGAACACGCGGTACGCCAGGTCCGAGGCGCGCTGGGTGCGCAGCGGCTGCCAGCCCTCGGGCAGGGCGACGGAGAAGCCGTCCGGCGACTTGTACGTGCGGTAGCCGGGCGGCAGGGCGTCGCCCGTGGGGGAAGCGGTGGGGGTCCCCGGCTCCCGTGTCGGGGAGGGGCTGCCGGTGGGGGTGGAGGACGAGCCGGTCGGCGCTCCGGCGGAGGCCGACGGAGCGGGTGCCGTATCCGCAGCCGACGGGCCCGGGTCGTCCTGCCAGTCGCTGGTCGCCACGAGGACGGCGGCCGCGACGGTCACCACCGCCAGTGCCGTACCGGCGACCATGGCGCGTCTGCTCCAGGCCGGTCCGACCGGGCACCGGCCGCGCAGACGGGGCCGCGGCATCTCCTGAAGGGCGCCCTCGGGGTCCTCGCTGAGGACCCGCACGAACGCGTCGCGGATCACCGGTCTGCTCAGCCGCTCCCGGGAGTCCTTGCGCAACAGTCCCTGCACCGCCTGGGTGAGCGGTCCGGCCCGCATCGGGGCGCGCAGCGGAAGCCGGTCCACGCCCTTCAACGTGGCCTCGGGGCGGTCCCGTTCGCGGTACGGAGGGCGCCCCTCGACCATCGTGTAGAGGATCGCGCCGAGCGCCCACAGATCGGACGCCGGCCCGATGCGCTCGTCGCGGGCCTGCTCCGGGGACGCGTACGACGGTGCGGCGACCCTGGGCGCGAGGGTCGCGCCGGCCAGCCCGAAGCCGGTGACGACGACGGAGCCGTCGTCGCGCACGAACACCTGGCCCGGGCTCAGTTCGCCGTGCGTGATGCCCGCGACATGCGCGGCCTCCAGCACGTCGAGCAGTTCGAGGCCGATGCGGGCGGCCCGCACGTAGTTGAACGTGCCCTGCTGGGTGAGGAGTTCGCCGAGCGGTGTGCCGTCGACCCACTCGGTGACGATCCACAGGCTCCCGGACACCTCGACGACGTCCAGGGCGCCGGCGACCCGGCCCGGCCGCAGCAGCCCGATGCGTTCGGACGTCCGCAGGATCCGGGAGGCCGCCCGGCGCCGTTCGTCCGGGCCGGAATCCTCGGGCAGACCGACCTGGGTGAGGAGGCACGTGCGTTCGGTTTCGATGTCCTCGCCGTAGTAACTGACGCGGTTCGTCTCACGATGCACGACATCGACGAGCCGATACCTTCCGGCGACCAACTCGGCTGTGGAGACACCTGCCTTGACCATGGTCATCCTTCGCTGAACCCCGTGTTCTCATTTCCCACAGGAAGTACGAGAGGCGTCACGGGAAGCGTTCAACGAAAACCTCAACCAAGGTGCGTTTCTTTTCATTTGCTATCTGACGCCTGAGTAAGCTCAGGGAAAAGCACCGGAATTGACCGGGGACGATTCAGCGAAGGCCGAAATCCGCGGCCCAGCGCGACACGTCCGAGGTCGTCGCGTTGCCCCCGCACACGACCAGCCCGACCCGGGCGCCGTCCCCGGCCCGCGCCAGCACCCGCCGGGCGGCGGGCAGCAGACAGCCGGCCGCCGGCTCGGCCCACAGCTTGGCGTGCTCGGCGAGATCGAGCACCCCCCGCACCGCTTCCCGGTCCGGCACCACGAGCACCTCGTCGACCAGGGCGGACACATGGTCGTACGTCAGCTGCGACACACTCGGCGCGCTCAGCGTGGACACGATCGACGACAGCGCCACCGGCACCGGACCGCCCGCCGCCAGTGCCCGGGACATCGCCTCGGCGCCCTCGGTCTCCACACCCCAGATCCGTACGTCCGGACGGCGGGCCCGCAGCGCGACCGCGACACCGGCGATCAGCCCGCCGCCCCCGACGCTGACGAGGACGTCCGTGAGGTCACCGGCGTCCTCGGCGAGCTCCAGGCCGACCGTGCCCTGCCCGGCGATCACCAGGGGGTCGTCGAAGGGGTGGACCAGCGTCAGCCCCTCGTCCCGCAGCCGCGTGACGAGGGAGAACGCGCCGTCCATGTCGTCCGTCAGCCGCACCGAGGCCCCGGCGTCCCGGGCGATCTCGACGGCCCGCGCGGGCGCCGACCGCGGCATCACCACGGTGGCCTTCACATCGAGGACGGCGGCCGTCATCGCCAGGGCGATGCCGTGGTTGCCGCCGCTGACCGCCACGACCCCGGCGGCGCGCTGGGCGTCGCTCAGCGAGAGCAGCTTCGCCGTCGCGCCGCGGGCCTTGAACGAGCCGGTGCGCTGGAGGAGTTCGAGCTTCGCCGTGACCGGCACACCGAGCAGGGCCGACAGTCCGGGGCTGGGTACCGTCGGGGTGCGCACGACGTGTCCGGCGATGACGTCGGCCGCGGCTTCGACATCCGGGATCCCGATCAAGGCAGTCACCTTCCCGGCGCGGGGCGGTGATCCGCGCCGCTTCGCACCCTGGCGCGGGCCGGGCCCGCCGGTCAACCGGGTTCCGCCACCGGAGGCACGGTGACGCGGCGTTCACCGCCCTACGGCGGTGAACCGGGCGTTCGGGGTCTCACTGATCGCGCCGCACCAAGAAGTCGATCAGCGACCTCAGTGCTTGTGCGGCCTCCGCCTCCAGCGGCACATCGGCGAGAGCCGACTCCGCGGCGGACACCTGGCGCCGAGCCTCCGTCAACGCGGCCGAGCGGCCACCCGACTCCTCGATCAGCGCGGCCACCTCTCCGGGAGCGGCGTCCGACTCCAGCAGCGCACGGAGACGGCCGGCCGCGGGGGAGTCCAGCGCGGCCAGCACGGGGAACGTCTTCTTGCGCTCCCGTAGATCGCCGTGCACCGGCTTGCCGGTCACGACCGGGTCGCCCCAGATGCCCAGCAGATCGTCGACCACCTGGAAGGCGACGCCCAGATGCCGTCCCGCACGGTCGAGAGCGTGGACGGTCGCGGGCGGCGCACCGCCGAGCAGGGCGCCCAGCGCGGCCGCGCAGCCCAGCAGGGCGCCCGTCTTGTGCTCGGCCATCGCCCGGTACTCGTCCGGCCGCACCCGCTCCGGCCCCGTCCACGGGCGCGTGGCGAACAGCAGGTCGTCCGCCTGTCCGCGCACCAGGTCCTGCAGCGCCGCGGACAGCTGCCGCACCGCCCGGGGCCCCGCCGGTGCCGCGGCGAGCGTCTCGACGGCCAGCGCGAACAGCGCGTCCCCCGCCAGGACGGCGGGCCCCGTGCCGTACGCCTTCCACACGGTGGGGCGGCGGCGCCGGTCCGTGTCGCCGTCCATGATGTCGTCGTGCAGCAGCGAGAAGGCATGCACCAGCTCCACCGCGACCGCCCCGGGGACCGCCACAGCGCCGGACGCGCCGACCGCCTCGGCACCGAGCACCGCCAGCGCCTGCCGCACACCCTTCCCACCGGAACCGGCGGCCGGCGCACCGCCCACCTCGCACCAGCCGAAGGAGTACGCCGCCATCTCACCGACCCACGAGTGGGTCCGCCCCACAGCCTCCCGCAGCGCGGGCTGCACCAAAGCCCGGCAGCGGTCGAGGACTTGACGGGCGTCGGGCGATGCGTGCGCGGACGGGGTGGCTCGGGGTGCGTCGGACTCGGTGGGGGCCGGGGTGGCGGCTGACGCGGAGCGTGTCGGCGCGGCGGCCTCGTGGGTGTCGTGCGGCGTCCGAACCGCTGAGGGAAACGCCGTCACCGTACGCCCACCGCCCCGGCACCGGCAGCAGCCATCTCCGCCGTGCCCGGCTTCGCCGCAGCGCCCTGCGTGCCGCAGAACTCCTCCTGCGCCCGCCCCACCATCTCCCGCGCGTGCCGCAGACCGATGCGCTCCAGCACCCCGGCCAGTTCGGCCAGTTCGGCGGCGGTCTCGGCACGGTCGCGTCCCAGCTGGGCCCGCGACTTGACCAGGCCCAGCCGGGACAGGGCCTCCCCGCGCGGCTCGCTCATCGCGCGGAACTCCGCGAGCGCCTGCTCGTACAGGGCACGGGCCGCGGCGTAACGCCCGGCGCGATAGAGGACGTTGCCGCGCATCTTGTGGTTGTAGGCCAGCGCACTGGTCAGCTTCATCGCACGGCAGGTCGTCTCCGCCTCGGACAGCAGGGCCAGCGCCCGCTCCACGTCGCCGTCGCGCACGGAGACGATGTCGGCGAGCCCGCGCAGCGCCCAGGCGTGACCGCGCCGGTCCTCGGCGCGCTCGGCTATCCCGGCGGCCTCCTCGAACAGGTCGTACGCCGTGTCGTAGGACCCGGTGTTGCGGTGGATCTGCGCGATGCCCTCCAGCGCCCACACCGTGTGCCGCGCCTCACCGCGCCGCCGCGCCTCGGCCAGCAACTGCTCATGCAGCCGGTGCACGGCCTCGTAGTCCCCCTGGATCCGCCCGGTCTCCGCGAGACCCGCCAGCGAGTAGCCGCGTACGACGATGTCTCCGCCGCGCTCGCCGAGGTCCGCCGCGAGCTGGAGCAGCCGCCGGGCCAGCGGAAACGCGCCGCGCTGCCGGGCCAGCGTGCCGCCGCTCCACAGCGCCCAGGCCATCGCCGCGGTGTCACCGGCCTCGCGGGCGGCGCGGTAGCTCGCCTTCCACGCCCGGTCGGCGTCCCCGACCTGCCCCAGCCGGCGGTGCGCCTCGGCGACCGCGAGCCCGGAGCGCGCCGCCTCGCCGTGCTCTCCGGCGCGCTCGGCCGCCCGCAGCTGCTCGGTGCCGGCGGCCAGCACATCGCTGAGCGACGAGTTGACGGACAGAGTGGTGAGGGCGCCCTGGTACTCCGGGGCGAATGCCTTGCCGTACATCGATGCCTTTCGATCCGGTATACACAGCATCTATACCTAGTGTGTATACATGGAGGGTATAGTGCGTCGAAAACCAGCCCTGACCCAGGGGGCCAGGGCGTCATCTGCGGACGATCACCTGTTGTTGTTCAGCTGTTGTCGGTCAAGACGTCGGTGAGGCGGACAGGGTTGCTCGTGAGGCGTAGATCACTTCATGAGGCTGTCAGTGCTGTTGAGGCTTCTGCGGCGTCGCCTCACTCGGCCGTACGACGACATAGCCCTGGCCCTGCAGCATCAGCTGCACGGCCTCCCCGGAGCCGCCGCGCAGCATCGAGCCGAGGGACTGCGAGCGGTGCAGCGAGGTCTGCAGTCCGGCGGTCCAGCCGACCACCGCGTCCGTGTCGACGTACACCGGGAACTGCGGCGAGACCGGGATCACCAGGGGGTTTCCGTCGCAGATCAGCCCCAGCCTGCCGTGCCCCGTGAAGACGCTGTTGAACAGGCCGCCGCCGGTGATGCCCGCGCCCTTGACGGTCGCTATCCGGTACGACAACGAGGCGTCGAAACACAGGACGTTGCGGCCGTTCACCGTGAACTCGTCGCCGGGGTCGATGTCGACGATGAAGCAGTTCTGCGCCTCGTGCGCGAACCAGGCCTCGCCCTGTCCGCGCACCGCCATCAGCGGCAGCCCCTCACCGGTCATCGCCCGCTTGAGCATGCCGCCCACGCCCTGGCCCTTGCGCTCGAACTGGAGGTTGCCGCGGTAGGCGACCATCGCGCCCTGGCGGGCGTGCATCTCGCCGTTCACCGCGTACTTGATGCACTTGGCGTTCTCTGTCGTCATGCCCGGCGCAGTGGCGGGCTGGACCATGTGCTCGCTGGAAAAGAGGTCACCCTTCATACGGTCATCCTGTCCCGGACGCTCCCGTTCCGACCAGATCGCGGCGGCGTGCCACTTGGGCCGGCCCGTCAGGCGCCGAACAGCTGGGTCCAGTACGTGCCGGCGGGGCCGCCGCCCGCGAAGCCGATGCCCAGGTGGGTGAAGTCGGGCTTGAGGATGTTGGCGCGGTGGCCCGGACTGTTCATCCAGCCCTCCACGACTTCGGCGGGGGAGCGCTGGCCGCACGCGATGTTCTCGCCGATCGAACGCCGGGTGGAGCCCGCGGCGGCGGCCCGGTCCCAGGGCTGGCTCCCCTCGGGCGAGGTGTGGGAGTAGAAGGCCCGGGCCACCATGTCCGCACTGTGCGCCTGCGCGGCGGTGGTGAGCACGGGGTCGACAGCCAGGGGGCGCAGCCCGGCCCGGGCCCGCTCCCGGTTGGTGAGGCCGACGACGTCGGTGGCGGTGCGGGCCAGGTCGCCGGGTGTGAGCGGCCTGGCCCACAACGCCGTCCAGTAGGTGTCTCCCGAGCGGCCGCCCGTGACCTGGGCCACGGCGGCGTGGGTGAAGGCCGGGTCGTGCAGGGTGCGGCGGGCCTGGTCGGTGCGCAGGCAGTACGCGACGAACTCGGCGGGGGTGCGCGGACCGGAGACCAGGTGCTCGCCGACGGTGACGTACGCGTACCCGGTGGCCGTGATGCGCTGGTACACGGAGACGCCGTCGTGGCCCTCGACACCGAGCCGTCCGGCCGCGGCCATGGCGCGGGCGTGGGCCTGAGCGGCGGAGGCGAGGCGGGCGTCATGGGCGACGGGAGCTGAACCGGCCCTGGCGCGGGCGGAGTTGACCAGGCCGAGGAAGCTGTCGGTATCGGGGGAGGGGGCGCCGGCCGTGCCGCCGTTCGGGGTGGTGACGGCGGACAGGGTCTGCATCGTGGGCCGTGCGGCCGGCATCGGCGGAGCGCCGGGGGAGGGCCGGCGGGCGGGTGGTGGCGGGGGCGTCGACGGGGCCGGGGACGGCGTCGCGTCCTCGACGACGTCCACCCCGAAGTCGCGCGCGATCCCCGCCAGCCCGTCCGCGTACCCCTGCCCCAGGGCCCGCAGCTTCCAGCCGTCGCCCCGCCGGTAGATCTCCGCGAGCAGCAGCACCGTCTCCTGCCGTGGGCGCGGCGGGGCGAACCGGGCGATCGCACCGCCGCCCGGGCCGGTGACCTGGAGCACGGGAGCCGGCAGTCGGCCCAGGGGCGTGCCGGGGTCGGCGGGGCTGACGACCACCGTGACCCGGGTGGCCCCGGGCCGCAGTCCCGGCGGGTCGACGGTCAGGGCGCTGCCGTGGAGCCGGGCGCCCGGCGCGGACGGCTGGTTGTAGAAGACGAAGTCGGCGTCGCCCCGGACCTTGCCGCTGTCGTCGGTGACGAGCGCGGACACGTCGAAGGGGCCGGGCACCCGGACGGTCACGCTGCCGCCCGGGAGGGGCAGATTGCCCCCGGGAACCAACTCGCTCATCGGGCCGTCCTGGTGGGTGGTTCGGGATCCGGTGGGGATGTCCTCAGAACGTCCGCCGGATCTCCCGGGTTCCCGCCCGGCACCGGCCCTCAGCTCCGGTTCGGGCCCGGGGCGACGGGGATCCCCGGCGCGATGTCCTCGTGCCGTTCGAGGCGCGCGTTGCTCTTGCGCGGCTTGGTCTCCTTGCCGCAGAACGCCGACTCCAGCGCGCCCCGCATGGAGTTCAGGACCGTGCCGTTGTTGGAGGTGTTGGCGAGCGCGGCGACAGTGCGCCTGCCGTCCTTGGATCCGAACGCGTAGGTGTAGTAGCCCTGGACGGCGCCCGTGTGGCCGTACACCGAGACTCCGCACGACAGGTCGCGCCGCCGCAGCCCCAGGCCGTACGCCTGCGAGGCGCCCGCCGGTACCCACTGCTGCATCTGTGCCAGCTGCGCCCGCGAGGTCAGCCGGCCGCCGAGCAGCGCCGACAGGAAGGTGTTGAGGTCCCGTGTGCTGGAGATGATCGCGCCCGCGCTCTGTGCCCAGGACGCCGTCTGCTCGGTGGCGTCGACGAGCTTCGCTCCGGCGGTGTCCGGGGTGAGATACCCGCGCGCGTGCCGACCGGGGATCTTCGTGCCGGGGTGCAGATAGAAGGTGTCGCCCAGCTGCAGCGCGTCGATGATGCGCCGCTGGTACTCGGTCCGCACCGAGTGCCCGCTCAGCTTCTCGATGAGCATCCCGGCGACCACGAAGTTGGTGTTGGAGTAGGAGTACGCGCCGCCCGGCTCGGTGGTCCGCGGCTTGTCCAGGGACCGGTCCACCAGCTGCCGGTAGGTGAAGACCTTCTTGCGGACCGCCTCGAAGCCGGGAACCGTCCGCGCGAACATGTCGTTGGTGTAGTCGTACAGGCCGCTGCGATGGCTGAGCACATGCCGCACCGTGATGCGGTCGTCGGGCAGCAGACCCGGCAGATAGTGGTTGACCGGCGCGTCGAGCTTCAGTTTCCGCTCGTCGGCCAGTTGCAGCAGGACGACGGCCGAGAAGATCTTGGTGACGCTGCCGATGCGGAACCGGTCGGCGTTGCTGATGGCCCGTCCGCTCCCGCGGTCCGCGACCCCGGTGGCCGCCCAGTGGACCGAGTCGCCGTCGTCGACCCGCGCCATCGCGCCCGGCGCGCCCTGTTGCCGTACCGCACGCAGCACATTCCACAGGCCCTTGACATCCGGCTCGGGCGGTCCGCCCGCCGAGGCGCGGACCGCAGGGGTGCCCGGTTCCCGGGGTGCGGCATGTGCGGGAACCGCCAGGAGCGACGCCAGGGCCGCCGCCACCGCCGTACCTCGGACCACCGTTGCTGATACCATCCGGCTTCCTCTCGTTGCTGTCGACTCGTCGCGGTCGACGTGCTGCCGATACGAGAACGATCAACCTCGTGAACGATCACCCCCGCGCGGGACAACTTTCTCGCATCCCGTCAGATCGCCACGGACGACGCACAGTTGGGCAGTCCCGGATCACCGGGTGGGAGTCCTCGGACCAATCCTGTTTCTTTTATTGACGGCGGAAAATAAGGGCTCTAGGTTCCGGGCATGCCCTCGATCCGCCGCGCCGAGACGTTCCCGGCGAACACGCCGGCCGCCTCGCAGATCTTCACCACGGTCCTGTCCCACGGACCCCTCACCCGCCTGGAGGTGGCCCGGAGGGCGGGACTGTCACCGGCCGCAGTCACCAAGGCGGTACGGCCGCTCATCGAGGCCGGATACCTGGTGGAGGACGCGGACGAGCCGGCCCGCCCCGCGCTCGGCCGCCCCGCCAACCCGGTACGGGTCGACGGGGGACGGGCGCTGTTCATCGGCGTCAAGGTGACCGGCGACGAGATCATCGCCGTGCTCACCGACCTGTGCTGCCGTATCCGTGTCGCCCGCCACGCCCCGCTGAGGGACCGGGAACCGAAGGGCGTGCTGGCCTCGACCGCCGAGCTGGTGGGCGAACTCCTCGTGGCGGCGGGCGACCTGGGCGTACCCGTCCTCGGCCTCGGCATCGCCGTCTCCGGCGACGTCGACCGGGGCGCGGGCGTCGTCCGCTACTCGCCGTTCCTGGAGTGGCGGGACGTGCCCCTCGCCGAACTCGCCGCCGCGACCACCGGGTTGCCGGTCACCGTCGACAACGACGTACGCGCCCTCACCGTCGCCGAGCAGTGGTTCGGCGCCGGCGTGGGACTGTCCGACTTCGCCGTGGTGACCGTCGGCGCGGGCATCGGCTGCGGCCTCGTGGTGCACGGCCGGGTGGTCGCCGGTGCGCACGGCGTCGCCGGCGAGATCGGCCATGTCACCGTCGACCCGGCCGGCCCGCCCTGCCACTGCGGCAACCGCGGCTGTGTGGAGGCCGTCGCGGGGGACGCCGCGATCCTGAGGCGGATCCGCGAGACGACGGGCGCCGAGGTCGCCGACACCGCCGAGGCCGTGGCCCTCGCCCACCAAGGAGTCGCCGGAGCGCGGGAGGCCTACGCCCGGGCCGGTGAGGCGATCGGCCGGGGCATCGCCACCGTGGCCAACCTGCTCGGACCCGAGCGGGTGATCATCTCCGGCGAGGGCCTCGCCGCCCACGACCTGTTCGCCGAACAGATCCGCGACGCCTTCGCCGCGGCCGCGTTCGGCTCCGCCGCCCGGTGCGACGTACAGACCCGCCCGCTGCCCTTCGAGGAGTGGGCGCGCGGAGCCGCGGCCACCGCGATCCAGTCCTTCATCCGAGCCGACGACCAGCGGTAGCGCCGCTGAACAACCCCCAGGAGGCACGACCCATGCGGTCATCCTCGTACTCCGCCATGCCCGCACGCGCCCTGAGAGCCCTGGTGGTCCTGGCCCTCGCCGCCGGTGTCACCACCGCCGTCCCCGCCGCACGGGCCGAAACCACCGAGCCCCCGGCCGCCCCGGCCCCCACCCTGGCCGCCAAGCCCTACATGGGCTGGACGAGCTGGACCATGCAGTCGTCGAAGTACCCGGGACTCAACCCGAAGGGCGACTACAGCTACCTCTCCGAGGCGAACGTCACCCGGCAGACCGACGCCATGGCCGCCAAGCTGAAGAAGTACGGCTACGAGTACGTCAACATCGACGCCGGCTGGTGGATGGACTGGTCCTGGAAGCCCCGGTACGACGAGTACGGACGGCAGAAGGCCGACCCGGAGCGCTTCCCCAGCGGCATGAAGGCCGTCGCCGACCGCATCCACGCCAAGGGCCTCAAAGCCGGCATCTACCTCCCGGTCGGCCTGGAGAAGGGCGCGTACGGAGGCGGAAAGACCCCGATCCGGAACGCCGACGGCTGCACGACCGGCGACATCGTCCACGACGACCTGCGCACCACCAACGGCTGGGACAGCGCCTACAAGATCGACTTCTCCGGTCCCTGCGCGCAGAAGTACATCGACTCCCAGGCACAGCTGTTCGCCGACTGGGGCTACGACTTCCTCAAGCTCGACGGCGTCGGCCCCGGCTCGTCCAAGAGCGGCGACAACTACAACAACGTCGCCGACGTCGCAGCCTGGCAGAAGGCCATCAGGACCGCCGCCCGCCCGATCCACCTGGAGCTGTCCTGGTCCCTGGACTACGGGCACGTCGAGGACTGGAAGAAGTACTCCAACGGCTGGCGCATCGACACCGACGTCGAGTGCTACTGCAACACCCTGGTCAGCTGGGAGAACTCGGTCGACGACCGCTGGGACGACGCCCCCGCCTGGACCGGCCACGCCGGCCCCGGCGGCTGGAACGACCTCGACTCCCTCAACGTCGGCAACGGCGAGATGGACGGCCTCACCAAGGCCGAGCGGCAGAGTTACGCCACCCTGTGGGCGACAGCCAAGTCCCCGCTCTTCACCGGCGACGACCTCACCCGGCTCGACTCCTACGGCCTGTCCCTGCTCACCAACCGCGAGGTCATCGCGATCAACCAGAGCAGCGCCCCGCCCGCCGAGCCCGTCACCGCATCCGACCCGCAGCAGGTGTGGGCCGCGAAGAACCCGGACGGCACCTACACCGTGGCGCTGTTCAACCTCTCCGACGCACCCGCCGCAGTGACCGCGAACTGGCCCACCCTCGGCTTCAAGGGCAAGGCCTCGGTGCGCGACGCATGGAACAGGGAGAACCTCGGCACCCACACCGACAGGATCACCCAGGCGCTCCCGGCGCACGGCTCCCGCCTGTTCACCGTCACCCCGCGCGGCACGAACCTCACCTGGACCGCCTACGAGGCCGAGGCGGGCACCCTGAGCGGCAACGCCTCCGCCGCCGACTGCGCCGCCTGCTCCGGTGGCCGCAAGACCGGCAACCTCTACGGCGGCGGCAAGGTCACCGTCAACGACGTCGTGGTGCCCAAGACCGGCACCTATCAACTCAAGGTCGCCTACGTCAGCGGAGACTCCCGCTCGGTCCTGGTCTCGGCCAACGCGGACGGTGCCACCTCGCACAAGTTCGCGGCCACGGGCGACTGGGGCACGGTGAACAGCGTCCATGTGCCGGTGCGGCTGAAGGCCGGGACCAACACGATCACGTTCGACAGCGGGACCGGCTACGCGCCGGACATCGACCGGATCGACGTACCGAAGTCTCTCTGACCTCCCCCCAGTCCCGGAGCCGCCATGAAGCCCAGCCCCGACGAGCCGAGCCGGAGAACCCTTCTCTCCCTCGCCACCACCACGGGCCTCGCCGCGGCCCTCGGCACCCTCCCCACCTTCACCGCCTCCGCCACGCCCGCCCGCCCCGCCGAGGTCCCGCTGCCCGCCGACGCCGCCCGGCACCGGCTGTGGTGGCAGGCCCCCGGCGACGAGGGCTCGCTGATCGAACAGGGCCTGCCCCTGGGCAACGGCCGTATCGGAGCACTCGCGAGCAACGACCCCGGCCGCGAACTGCTGCTGATCACCGACACCACCCTGTGGACCGGCGGCCTCAACGACACCCTCGACCAGGACGGCCAATTCCCCTACGGCCGCTCCGACTTCGGCTCGTTCACGCTGCTCGCCCGGCTCACCGTCGACCTCCCCGACCACGACCTCGGCGCCGTGGGCGGCTACCGCCGCACCCTCGACCTCGCCCAGGGCCTGGTCGCCGCCTCCTACGTCAGCTCCGGCGTCACCTACCACCGCGAGATGTACGCCAGCCACCCCGACGACGTCATCGTCCTGCACTTCACCCAGAGCGGCGGCGGCCACTACACCGGCACCCTCACCCTGACCGGCACCCACGGCGAACACCCCACCGCCGCCGTATCGTTCGGCGCCGCCCTCCCCAACGGCCTGCGCTACGGCGCCGCCGTCAGCGCCCGGGCAGCGGCGGCAAAGTCACCGTCAACGGCACCCGCATCGACTTCACCGGCTGCAAGGACCTCACCGTCGTCGTGAGCGCCGGAACCAACTACGCGCCCGATGCCGCAGCCGGCTTCCGCGACCCCTCCCTCGACCCCGAGCGACTCGCCCGTACCAAGGTGCGCGCCGCCGCCGCGGAGCCCGCCGACGCCCTGAAGCGCACCCACGTCGCCGACTACCGCGCCCTGTACGGACGGCTCGACCTCTCCCTCGGCACGTCCACGGACGCGCAACGCGAGCTGGACACCTGGGAGCGCCTGCACGCCCGCGCCCGCGACCGTGAACCCGACCCCGAAAATGGAGGCGGCCTACCTGCAGTTCGGCCGCTATCTGATGATCTGCGGCTCGCGCGACAGCCTGCCGCTGAACCTCCAGGGCCTGTGGCTGGACGGCAACGACCCGGACTGGATGGGCGACTACCACACCGACATCAACATCCAGATGAACTACTGGATGGCCGACCGCACCGGCCTCGCGCCTTGCTTCGACGCCCTCACCGACTACTGCCTCGCCCAGCTGCCGTCCTGGACCGACCTCACCCGCCGCCTCTTCGACGACCCGCGCAACCGCTACCGCAACTCCACCGGCAGGAACGCCGGCTGGACCGTCGCGATCTCCACCAACCCCCATGGCGGAGGCGGCTGGTGGTGGCATCCGGCGGGCAACGCCTGGCTGTGCACCACCCTGTGGGAGCACTACGAGTACACCGGATCGCGAGAGCACCTGAGGAAGATCTACCCGCTGCTCAAGGGCGCCTGCGAGTTCTGGGAGGCGCGGCTGCTCACCACCACCCTCCCCGGCGGCTCACGGGAGGTGCTCATCGCCGACAGCGACTGGTCGCCCGAGCACGGCCCGCTCGACGCCAAGGGGATCACCTATGCTCAGGAACTGGTGTGGGCGCTGTTCGGGCACTACCGCACCGCGGCGGCCGAGCTGCGGCGGGACCCCGAGTACGCCGAGACGATTGCCGCACTGCGCGGAAAGCTGTACCTGCCACAGGTCAGCGCGACCACCGGCTGGCTGGAGGAGTGGATGTCGCCGGACAACCTGGGGGAGACCACGCACCGCCACCTGTCCCCGCTCGTCGGACTGTTCCCCGGCGACCGCATCCGCCCCGACGGCTCCACCCCGGCCGACGTGGTGGCCGGCGCCACCGCCCTGCTCACCGCACGCGGCATGGAGAGCTTCGGCTGGGCCAACGCCTGGCGCAGCCTGTGCTGGGCCCGCCTCAAGGACGCGGACAGGGCCTACGAACTGGTCGTGAACAACCTGCGCCCCTCGACCGGGGGCAGCAACGGCACCGCCCCCAACCTCTTCGACATCTACGAGGTGGAACCCGACCGGGGCATCTTCCAGATCGACGCCAACTTCGGCACGCCCGCCGCGATGGTCGAAATGCTGCTGTACTCCCGACCCGGACACATCGAACTCCTCCCGGCGCTCCCCGATGCCTGGTCCGCCTCGGGCTTCGTCCAGGGCGTCCCCGCGCGGGGCGGCTTCGAGGTCGACCTGCGCTGGCGCCACGGGAGACCGACCGAGGCCCGCATCCACAGCGTCGGCGGCCGCACCACGACCGTCGCGTACGGCGGCGCCTCCCGCACGGTCACCCTGCAGCTCGGCGCGTCCGTCACGCTGAAGGACCTCGCCCGGTGAGGGCCGCACCGGTGCCCGTCGCCGTCCTGCTGACGCTCGTCGCCTGCCAGCCCGCGCCCCGGGAGACGCCCGCCGCGGCGCCCGCCGACGCCAGCGGCGTCATCACCTGGGCGGCGAGCGCCGACCGTATGGGCGACGGTGTCGCGGGCCGCGGCTACCGGCTCGTCGTGCACACCAGCGTCGGCGGAACCGGCGTCCGGGTCCGGCTCTCCAACGCCTTCGGGGACCGGCCGCTGACCTTCGACAGCGTCTACGCCGGCCTCCAGAAGCAGGGCGCCGAGCTGCGGCCCGGCAGCAACAGACGCCTGACCTTCGACGGTGCCCGCACCGTCACCCTGCCGGCGGGCAGCACCGTGTGGAGCGACCCGCTGCCCGGCAGACTGCCCGCCGCGACCAACCTCGTCGTCAGCGTGCACAGCCCCGACGCGGGCGGCCCGGCGAGCGGCCACTGGATGGCCCTGCAGACGTCGTACGCCAGCAAGGGCGACCACACCGCCGAGGAGAGTGGCGCCGCCTGGACCGTCCCGACCGGCTCCTGGTTCTACCTCGACGCCGTCTCCGTGCGCGCCCCCGCGGGCACCGCGGCGGTGGCCGCGCTCGGCGACTCCATCACCGACGGCTGGCAGTCGACCTCGGAACTGAACCGCCGCTGGCCCGACTACCTGGCCCGCCGTCTGCAACGGGCGGACACGGCGGTGAAGGGCGTGGCCAACGAGGGGATGGCCGGGAACAAGGTCCTCGCGGACGGTCCCGGGCAGAGCGCCCTGAACCGGCTGGAGCGGGACGTGCTGTCCCAGCCGGGTGTGCGGACCGTGTTCCTCTTCCAGGGCGTGAACGACATCAAGGCCCACACCGGCGTCACCGCCGAGGACCTGATCGAGGGATACCGCGCGATCGCCGACCGGGTGCACGCGGCCGGCAAGTGCGTCGTCGGCGCGACCGTCGGCCCCTTCAAGGGCTGGCACGAATGGGACCCGGCCGCCGAGGCCGTACGGCAGGAGGTCAACGCCTTCCTCCGCACCAGCGGCCGGTTCGACGCCGTCACCGACTTCGACCGCGTTCTGCGCAGCCCCTACGACCGGGCGAGGATGCTTCCCGCACTCGACGGCGGCGACCACATACACCCCAACGACAAGGGCATGCAGGCGATGGCCGACGCCGTCGACCTGACCGCCCTGGACTGCGGGACCGGGCGGCGACAGACCGTCAGCCCACCGTCTCCTCGCGCGTGATCAGCCCCTGCCGGTAGGCGATCGCCACCGCCTCCGTACGGCTCGCGGCGCCCAGCTTGGCGAGGATGTTGGAGACATGGACGCTCGCCGTCTTGCCGGTGATGTACAGCTCCTCGCCGATCTGCCGGTTGCTGCGGCCGAGGGCGAGGAGGCGCAGCACGTCCTGCTCGCGGGCGGTGAGCGGCGAGGAGCCGTCGGCGGCCGGCTCGGCGAGGCGGCCACGGCGGACCAGGGTGTTCAGCCGCTCCAGCAGGGGAGTCGCCCCGAGCCGCACAGCGGTCTCGCGCGCGGCCCGGGCCTCGGTGGCCGCCCCCTCCCGGTCGTCGGCCGCCAACAGGGCCTCGGCCAGGCGCAGTCGGCACCGCGCCCGCTCGTACTCGTCGCCGTGCCCGAAGGCCTCCACCGCCTCGGCCCACGCCCGGACGTCCGGACCGGCGACGGCCCGCGTCCACTCCGCCTCCGCGCGGGCCAGCCACGCCATCCCCTCCGGGCCCTGCGGGATGCCCTCCTCGCCGCACCGGGCCATCGTCCGCGCCGGCTCGACCAGCTCGGTCGCCGTGTCCGCCCAGCGGCGCGCCCCCGCCGCGTCACCCGTCAGACGCAGCTCGGCGGCCCGGTCGGCGACCGCGGACAGCGCGAGCGCGGCGAGCCGGACCGTGACATGGGGGAGCGTGCCCTTGTCGTCGGTGAGGGCCTCGACCGTGGACCGCATCCGCTCCACCGCCGCCTCCGCGTCACCCCGCAGCGCCGCGGCGTCGGTGAGCGCGATGCCCGCGACCAGGGTGCCCATCCAGTCGAACGGCCCCTCCAGCAGGGCACGCGCTCGCTCGACGGCCGTCGAGTCACCGCGCGCGAGGGCGACGTACAGCGCCGGAGCGACCGTGTAACCGCCCGCCGCCGGCAGCACCTCGGCGTCGGCCGCCGCGAAGCGCAGGCACTCGTCCCAGCGGCCCAGCGTGTACAGCACCAACAGCCGCAGATACCGCATCTCCAGCGGATACAGCGACGACAGCAACCCCGCACGCCGGGCCCGGTCCAGCCCCTCCGCCAGCCAGGGCAGGCACTCCTCCAGGTCGCCGGACTCGAAGCAGCCGACGGCGAGGTTGAACAGGGCGCGCATCTCCACCGGCGCGGTGCCCGCCTGCCGCGCCAGCTCCCAGGCCTCCCGGAGCCGCTCGCGCCCCTCCGGCCTGCGCCGGCCGCCCTCCAGCGTGGCCAGCGAGATCAGCAGATCCGCCCGGGCATCCGTCACCTGGAGCTGCTCGGCGATCCGCAGGGCCTCTCGGGCGACGCGCAGCGCCGTCTCGTTCTCCCCGACGTGGCGGGCCGCCAGGACATGTGTGGCCGCCGCCCACACCCACGTCCGCGACGGAGGGTCGGCCGGGATCAGGGCGAGCGCCTCACTGCTGTAGGCGTAGGCCGCCGTCAGGCTGTCGACGCTCATCAGATTGCCGGCCAGCGTGTACCGCACGCGGGCGGCGAGTTCGTGGTCGGTGTCCTGGTCGACGCCCGCGAGCGCGGAGCGGGTGAGGGAGACCGCGCGGTGCGACTCCCCGGCGTGCGCGGCCGCCGCCGACGCGCGCAGGGTGACCGTCACCCGGTCGTCGCCCTCGCCCGAGGGCCGTGCCGACGGCTCCACCGACGACCACAGGTCGAGGGCGGCCTCCAGATGCCGCAGCTCCTCGGCGGGCGCGCCCACGCCGTGCGCGTGGTCGGCGGCTTCCAGCGAGGCGGCCAGCGCCTCGGCCAGGTCGTGGCTCTCGCGGTAGTGGTGGGCGCGCTCCGCCGCCGTCTCGGCCGGACGGCCGCGCTCGGCGAGCAGCCGGGCGAACGTGCCGTGCAGCCGGGCCCGTTCGCCGGGAAGCAGGTCGGCGTACACGGCCTCGCGCGCGAGCGCGTGCCGGAAGGCGTAGGTGTCGCCGTCGCCGGGCACGAGCAACTGCCGCCCGACGGCCTCACGCAACGCCGACTCCAGCTCGTCCTCCGGTATGCCCACGGCCTCCCGCAGCAGATCGTGCCCGACGCGGCGCCCCGCGACGGCGGCCGTACGCAGCACCTGCTGGGCCGTGTCGGAGAGCTGCTCGAACCGGATCAGCAGAACGTCGGCCAGCCCGCTGGGCACCCCGCCGAAGTCCGTGTCCGTGGCCGCGACCAGCTCCTCGGCGTAGAAGGCGTTGCCCTCGGCCCGCTCGACGATCCGCCGCACCGTGCCGTCCGGCAGCGGCCGCTCCTGCACGGACCGCACCAGCCGGGCCACCTCGGCATCGCCCAGGGGCCGCAGCTCCAGCCGCTCGACCGCGGGCAGCCGCACCAGCTCGGCCAGCAGCGGCCGCAGCGGATGACGCCGATGCAGATCATCCGCACGGTAGGACGCGAACACGGCCAGCCGGGACGCGGGCGCACCGCCCGCGGGCCGCTGGAGGATGCCCCGGCTCAGCAGGAACCGCAGCAGATCCCGCGACGACTGGTCGGCCCAGTGCAGATCCTCCAGGACGAGCAGCACCGGTGCGATGCCGGAGAGCTCGGCCAGCAGCCCCGCGATGCCCTCGAACAACCGCAGCCGGTCGCTCACGGCGTCGGTCCCGCCGCCCAGCAGCCGCTCGACCACGGGATGGGCACCGAGCACGCCCGCGAACCGCTCGTCACCGGCGAGCACCCCGAGCACCTCGGTGAACGGCAGATACGGCAGCCCCACATCACCGAGATCGACACAGTGCCCGGACAGCACGATCATCCCGTCCGAGGCGGCCCGCCCCGCGACCTCGTCCAGCACCCGGGTCTTGCCGACCCCGGCGTCCCCGGCGACCAGTACGGCCCCGGCCTCCCCGCCCCGGGCGCGCTCCAGCATCCCGGAAAGCCGGGCGAGCTCGTCTTCCCGCCCGATCAGCGGCGTACTGAATGAGGTCTGCGACACGGAGCCATCCTGTCACTTGCCACGGACAGCGCCTCTGGCCCGTTCCGAGCCGTCAGGCACGCAGCGTCTTCGCCCAGTCGTCCGGCACCCGCCCCGCGGGCCCCGGCGTGGGCTGGTCCGCGGGATGACTCGCCGGAGGCGCCAACTCGGGCCCCGACTCGAACAGTTCATTCGCGCCGTAGTCCCAGAACCACATCTCGCCCGGCTCGAAGCTCTGCACCAACGGATGACCGGTCTCCCGGAAATGCGCGGTCGCGTGCTTCGCGGGCGAACTGTCACAGCACCCCACATGCCCGCACTGCGCACACCGCCGCAGATGGAACCACCATCCGCCGGCCTCGTCGCACTCCACACACCCGCCGCCGCTCGGCGGAACATCTGCGTCGATGCCGTTGACGCTGCTCATGAAGCCTCCTCGGACGTGAGCGGAAGCAGCACCTGGAACCGGGTGTCACCCGGCTCCGACTCCACCTGGATGGTGCCGTGGTGCTTGTTGACCACGATCCGCCAGGAGATGTCGAGGCCGAGCCCGGTGCCCTCGCCCACGGGTTTGGTCGTGAAGAAGGGATCGAAGATCCGCCCCCGGTTCTCCGGCGGGATACCGACCCCGGTGTCCCGGAACTCGACCAGCAGCCGGTCGTGATCCGGCGCCGTCCGCACCGTCAACGTCCCCTCGCCGCCCGCGCTTCTGATCGCCGAGACGGCGTTGTCGATCAGGTTCGTCCATACCTGGTTGAGCTCCGCCGGGTAGGCCGGGATCCTCGGCAGCGTACGGTCGTACTCCTTGACGACCTTGATCTGCGGGCCGATCTTGCCCGACAGCATCAGCAGGGTGCTGTCGAGGAGTTCATGGACGTCGGCGTTCTGGAAGGGCGCGCGGTCGAGCTGGGAGTACTGCTTGGCGGCGTCGACCAGATGCGAGATACGGGTGGTCGAGTCGTTGATCTCGTCCATCAACAGCTCGGTCTCGACGGTGTAGTTGAGCCAGCCGATCGCGTTCGTCAGGATCTCCTCGTCCACCGCCGTCGCGACCTGGTCCAGCCAGTCCACGTCGATACCGGCCTGGACGAAGTTGGGTGCGATCCGCCAGCCGTCCGGGAAACCGTGGTCGTCGAGCCAGTCGGTGACCTCGTCCTCCCGGTCGGCGGCCTCCAGCGGACTGAGCGTGGGCGCCTTCGCGACGCGTTCGGCGGTGCGTTCCTGGATGTCGATGAGGTTCGCCATGACCTCGGGGGAGTACGAACCCTGCGCGATGACGGCCAGCTTGTGCCGCATCTTGCCGACCCGCTCGCGCAGCGTCGCGGTCGCCCGTACCGCCGCGGCGGCGGGGTTGTTGAGCTCATGGGTGAGGCCGGCGGACAACGAGCCGAGCGCCAGCAGCCGTTCATGCTGGTTGATGGCCAGCTGTGTGCTCTTCTGACCGAAGAAGAGGCCCTCCAGCAGATGCAGGGCCATCGGGAACCATTCCTGGATCACGGCGGCGAAGGTCTCGGCGGGCAGCACGAAGAACCGCGTCGGCTCCGTGACCCGCATCGAGCTGTTGTAGACCTGCGGCACCCGGTCCCCGAGATAGGCCTGCCAGGCCCCGGAGTACACCCCGCGCTGGGAGGTGCGGTTGACCTCCACGTCGTCCGCGCCGACCCGCCGGGACAGCACGACGGTGCCCTCGACCATCACATAGAAGCAGGTGGCCGGGTCGCCCTCGCTGTACACCGGTCCGGGCTCGAACTTCTCCACCCGCCCCTCGCTGCACAGCCGGCCGAGCTGCTCGGAGGTGAGCTTCTCGAACAGGAACAGCGAGCCGATCTCCGCGGGCTCGCACGGCATCAACCGCCCGCTCATGACTGCTCCAGATAACGGTGGACGAGCATCACGGCCATGGCTCCCTCTCCGACGGCGGACGCGACCCGCTTGGCGGACTCGGCGCGCGCGTCGCCCGCCACGAACACACCGGGCACATTGGTCTCCAGGTGGTACGGCGGCCGGTCCAGCTCCCAGCCGGCCGGCGGCCGCCCGTCGGCGGTCAGGTCGGGCCCGGCCAGGATGAACCCGCGCTCGTCGCGCAGCACCGTCTCGTCCAGCCAGTCGGTCAGAGGGGCCGCGCCGATGAACACGAACATCCACTGCGCGTCGACCTCGTCGGTCTGCCCGCTGTCCACGTCGCGCAGCGTCAGCCGCTCCAGACGGCCGGAGCCGTGCGCGGACTCGACGACCGTGCGGGGGCGCACCGAGATGTTCGGCGCCTCCTCGATCTGCTGGATCAGGTAGTGCGACATGGACGCCGACAGCGACTCCCCGCGCACCAGCAGCGTCACCGACTTCGCGCCCCGGGCCAGATACATCGCCGCCTGCCCCGCGGAGTTGGCGCCGCCGACGATGTACACGTCCTGGCCCTGACAGGCCGGGGCCTCCGTCAGGGCCGAGCCGTAGTACACCCCGCAGCCGGTCAGGTCGTCGCAGCCCGGCGCCTGCAGCTGCCGGTAGGACACGCCGGTCGCCAGGATCACGCTGTGCGCGGCGACCGCGGAGCCGTCCGAGAACCGTACGATCCGGGCGGCGCCGCTGACCTCAAGGCCCGTGACCTCGCGCGCGGTGAGGATCTCGGCGCCGAACCTCGCCGCCTGCCGCCGGGCCCGGTCGGTGAGCTGGGCGCCCGACACGCCGTCCGGGAAGCCGAGGTAGTTCTCGATCCGGGAGCTCTGCCCGGCCTGTCCGCCTGTCGCCGACCGCTCCACCAGCACGGTCCGCAGGCCCTCCGACGCCCCGTACACGGCCGCGCCGAGCCCGGCGGGTCCGCCGCCGATGACGACCAGGTCGTAGAAGTCGGCGGTCGGCGTCGTCGCCAGCCCCACCTTCGCGGCCAGCTCGGGAGCCTCGGGCGCCACCAGGGGCGTCCCGTCCGGGGTGACCACCAGCGGCAGCCGCTGCCCGTCCTGCTCCGCGGCGGCCAGCAGCCGCTGCCCCTCGGGCTCGTCGGCCGAGTACCAGCGGTACGGCACCTGGTTGCGGGCCAGGAACTCCCGCACCTCCGAGGAGCGCGCCGACCAGCGGTGCCCGACCACCTTGGTGCTGGGCACCGGCCGGTAGTCGCTGCGCCGCCACGCCTCCAGCAGGTCGTCCAGGACCGGATAGAGCTTCTCCTCCGGCGGGTCCCACGGCTTGAGCAGATAGTGGTCGAGGTCCACGACGTTGATCGCGTCGATCGCCGCGCTGGTGTCCGCGTACGCGGTCAGCAGCACCCGCCGCGCCCCCGGGTACACGTCCAGGGCCTGTTCGAGGAACTCGATGCCGTTCATCTGCGGCATGCGGTAATCGGCCAGGATCACGGCCACGAGATCGCCGCGCAGCTTCAGCTCGCGCAGCGCCTGCAACGCGGACTCGCCGGACTCCGCGCGCACGATCCGATGCGACTGGCCGTAGCGTCGCCGCAGGTCGCGGGCGACCGCCCGGGACACTCCCGGGTCGTCGTCCACGGTCAGGATGACGGTCCGCGCTGCGTCGGCGGCCTGTGCCATACGTCTCCCCACCCCGAGAGTTCGCGTTCTCGGCACGGCGAAGGTGTCCGGATGGCATCGGCGCCGCGCCGACTCGGCCCCATCGTATGTTCGATCCGCCCGCTTCGCTCGGGTATGCGGGAGGCGGTCGTGCTCAGCCGCGCCGCGGGGCGAGCACGCAGAACTCGTTGCCCTCGGGGTCCGCCAGGGTGACCCAGGACGCGTCGCCGCTCTGCCCGACGTCTGCGTGGCGCGCACCGAGGGCGAGGAGACGGGCGACCTCCGCCCGCTGATCGTCGGGCCGGAAGTCGAGGTGGAGGCGGTTCTTGACGGTCTTGTCCTCCGGTACGGGGGCGAAGAGCAGCCCCGGCAGCCGGTCCTTCTCGGGCCGGATCTCGAACTCGTCGGGTGCGTCGCCCACCACGACCCAGCCCAGGGCCTCGGCCCACCAGCGGCCGAGAGCCACCGGATCGGCAGCGTCCACCACCACTTGCTCCCATTCCAGTGCCATGTCCGCAGGGTAGTGAAGACTGGAGGCGACGACATGACCACTTCACGAGGAGGCAGCCGGAATGACGCGTCCGATCACGGCAGGGGTGGACGGCTCCGAGGAGAGCCTCGCCGCGCTGGCCTGGGCCGCCCGGGAGGCGGTCCGCCGCGGGCTCGCCCTGCGGGTGGTGCACGCCTGGCGGTTCCAGCCGCACGAGGCGATCGACGCGCCATTCGCCAAGGACGCCGACACCCAGGCCCAGTGGGTGCGAGACGGGCTGGCGGAGGCCGCCCGCTCCGTCACCGAGCGGCATACCGGGCTGGAGGTCATCACCGACGTCCTCGACGGCGGGCCCGCCGAGACGCTGGTCGCCGCGGCGGCGGACGCCGAGATGCTGGTGCTGGGTTCGCGGGGCCACGCCGCGGTCGTCGGATTCCTGCTGGGCTCCGTCGGACAGCAGGTCATCGCCGGGGCCACCCGGCCCGTCGTCCTCGTACGCGCCGGGGACGAGCCGTCCGCCGAGGCCGCCGGCCGGGAGATCGTCGTCGGCCAGCAGGGCGACCCGGACGACAGCGCCGCCGCGCTGCGGCTCGCGTTCGAGACGGCCACGGCCCGCGGCGCGACCGTACGTGCCGTCCGGGTCTGGACGCTGCCGCCGCTGTTCGCCTACAGCCCGGCCTCGCTGAAGCTCCTCGACGACGCCGGGGGACTGGAGCCGTTCGAGAAGAAGGCCCTGGGCGAGGCGCTGCAGCCGTGGCGGGAGCGGTTCCCGGACGTCCATGTCGTGGAGCACGTCGAGATGGGCAGCGCCGGGCAGGTGCTGCTCTCGGTCACCGGACGGGCCCAGCTGATGGTCGTCGGACGCCGCGCCCGCCGCACCGCCGTGGGCGCCCGGATCGGTTCGGTGGCCCACGGCGTCCTGCACCACGCGCCCTGCCCGGTGGCCGTCGTACCGCACGACGACTGAGTCAGTCGGACGTGGTCGGCTGCAGCGTCTCGCGGGCCTTGGGCAGGATGTTCTCGATGTAGTCCTCGACCACCGTGGCCAGATCGATGTCGTGCTGCGCCCGCTCGGACAGGTACCAGCGGTGTTCGAGCAGCTCGTGGTAGATCTCGGCCGGGTCCACCGAACCGCGCAGGTCCAGCGGTACGGCCCGCACGGTGGGACGGAAGACGTCGCGCACCCAGCGGTGGGCGAGCACCTCCGGGCGGGCGCCCAGCGGGTCGCCCGGGGCGTAGTCGTCCTGGGTGGCCATCCAGCTCTCCAGGTCGTTCAGCAGCCTGCGGGCCTGGTTCTCCTCGGTGTCCAGGCCCGTCAGCCGCAGCAGTTGCCGCTGGTGGTGACCGGCGTCCACGACCTTGGGCACGAAGGTGACCGTGTCGCCGCTCGCCGCGTGCTCGATCTGCATCTCGGCCACGTCGAAACCGAGCTCGTTCAGCCGGCGAATCCGGCGCTCTATGTAGTGGTACTTGCCCGCCGGGTACACCGAGGTGCGGGTCAGTTCCTCCCACAGGCCCTGGTAGCGGGCGCAGATCTCGGTGCCGAACTCGATCGGGTCCACCGAGGGGTGCAGCGCCCCGGACGCCTCCAGGTCCAGCAGCTCACCGCTGATGTTGACCCGGGCGAGCTCCAGGTCGTAGTCGCGCTGCCCGGCGCTGAGCTGCGGGTGCAGATCGCCGGTCTCGGCGTCCACCAGATACGCGGCGTAGGCGCCCGCGTCGCGCCGGAACAGCGTGTTGGACAGGGAGCAGTCGCCCCACGCGAACCCGGCGAGATGCAGGCGGACCAGCAGCACGGCCAGCGCGTCCATGAGGCGGTGCATGGTCGCCGGGCGCATCGTCGTCTCGAACATCGAGCGGTACGGCTGCGAGCCCCGCAGATGCCGGGTGACCAGCACCGACTCCAGCGGGCCGCCGTCGGCGTCGGTGCGGCCGGTGACCACCGCCAGCGGGTCCACCGCGGGGATGCCGAGCCGGTCCAGGTCGCGCAGCAGCTCGTACTCGCGCAACGCCGGGCGCTGGGCGAGCTCCTTGACGGCGATCACCTCGTCGCCGGCCCGGGCGTAGCGCACGATGTGCCGGGAGATACCGCGCGGCAGCGGGACCAGGACCTCCTCCGGCCACTGCTCCAGGGGCACCTGCCAGGGCAGTTCCAGCAGGAGCGCGGGATGCTCCGGATTCGTCGCGCTGATCTGCAGTGCCATGGGCCGTTCGTCCTCGCCTCGCGGTGATCGTCACCTCACCCTAGAGCGCACGCTCCCGGGCCTGAAGAGCAGCTTCCCGTACGGAGCCGCGGTGCAGCGGTCCGTGTCCGGGCAGCAGTGCGTCGCCCTTGAGGCCTTCGAGCACGTCCAGCGAGGCCAGGGCCTGGGTCCGCTCGCGGTGGAACATGTCCGGCAGCAGCTGCGGGCCCTTGAGCCGCGAGGTGGGGTGGCCGCTGACCAGGGCGTCGCCGGCGATCAACACCCCGGCGTCGGGCAGGTGGTAGGCGCAGTGGCCGTCGGTGTGGCCGGGCGTGTGCACCGGGACGGGACGGCCGGGCAGGTCCAGCGGGCCCGCCGACGGGAACGGCTCGGGGGAGGTGACCGGCACGTGCGCGGTGCCGCCGGAGCGGATGGCGTGCACGGCCCAGGGCAGCACGCCCGGCCGCCAGCCGTTCTTCAGGACCGTGCCGACGTCGACCTGGTGCAGGAACTCCCGGCGGGCGTGCGGCACTTCGGCCTCGTGAAGGTATATCGGCGTGCCGTACGTGGCGCGCAGATACTCGGCGTTGCCCAGGTGGTCGGTGTGCGCGTGGGTGATCAGTACGGCCTTCACCGCCTCCGGCGCAGTCCCCACCTCGGTGAGCGAGGCGAGCAGCTTGGCCCGGTCCCCGGGGTAGCCGGTGTCGATCAGCGTGACCGCGTCGCCCTCCGTCAGGATCACCCAGTTGGTGTTGCTGCCGTGCACCAAGTAGGTGCCGTCCGCGACTTGCTGCACATCTGCCCGCATGATCGTCCCGCCTGGTGAGTTCCGTGCCCGACGGAGACAGCAAAGCAGATCACGATGAAATCGGGTTCGCCGGGCCCGGACGCATACCGAACAGGAACCGCGTCAGTCGCGTCCTGCGCACCAGGCACTCGTACAGACCGAGGATCACCACCAGCGAACCGGTAACGATCACCGCGTACTTGACCACGATCGGCGCCGACCAGCCCACCGCGCCGTACGCGACGGCGACCACGACCGGCTGATGCAGCACGTACACGGGCAGCGCGGCGATCCCGAGGTACACCATCACGCGCGACGGCGCCCGGATCTCCCGGGGCCGGTCCAGCAGCCCGAGGATCGCCACCACCCAGCACCAGCCCGCCGCCCCGAACACCGCCCGCGTCACCAGCGCGAGCGGGCTGACCTCGGTGAACGGGTCGTCCAGGGACAGGAACCCGGGCGCGGTCCCCGCGAACAGCACGAGCCCGGCCACGCCCACCGGCACGGCGAGCCGGCGCAGCGCGACACGGACACGTCCGTCATCGGCGAGGGCATAGCCGAACAGGAAGAACACCAGGTAGGCCCAGCGGTTCCAGCCCGCGAAGCCCTCCTCCATACCGAGGAACGCGTTGATCACGGCGAGCGGCAGCACGGGCAGGAGCAGCAGGGCCGGACGCCGCTCCACCGCCCGCCCCATGCGCTCGGCCCAGCCCGCGAGCGGCGCCGCGACCGGGGCGAGGAGCAGGCTGAAGGTCAGCAGCAGCACGACGAACCACAGATGGCCGGTCTCGAAGTGCTCCCCCTCCAGGACGAAGGGGAAGTCGGCCGGGTCCGGGCGGACGGTGAGGAAACGCAGCCAGAAACGCCCGTACGACTCGTCGTAGCCGGGGTCGGCGGCCCGCAGCCGCAGCCACTGGGGGAGCGGGCACAGGACGAGCGTCGCGAAGACCAGCGGAACGCCCAGCCGCAGCAGCCGCTCCCGGGTGAACCGGCCGGGCCCACGCCGGCGGATCGAGTGGCGCGAGCCCAGCCCGGCGACCAGGAACAGCATGGGCATCGCCCATACGACCGCCAGCCCGGCCAGCACGGTCACCGCGACGGTCGTGTCCGCGTTCTTGACGTAGAAGTCGTCGTCCGGCGAGAAGACGAGAGCCGAGTGGAAGAAGACCAGCCCGAGGACCACGAGGACCCGCAGCGCATCCAGCTCGCTGCGCCGGGGAGCGGTGGGCGGTGCCTGGGTTTGCGCGCACACCCGCCCCAGTGTGGGGGCACGTCGGGGCCTCGCCCAGAGGAAGGGCTGCCTCCGGCACCGTCCGCCGGAGGCAGCCCCCGCGCGCACCCGAGGCGGCCGCCTCTCCGCCTCAGTGCACGCCGTCCGGGCGGAATTGCACGCTGATCCGCGGTCCCGCGGCCCGTGCGGTCTTCGGCACGCAGTGCTCCCAGGTCCGCTGGCAGGAGCCGCCCATCACGACGAGGTCGCCGTGCCCCAGCGGACGACGCACCGTCCCACCGCCGCCGCGCATCGGCCGCAGCAGCAGATCACGAGGGGCTCCCACGGAGAGGATGGCGACCATCGTGTCCTCGCGGGCACCCCGGCCGATCCGGTCGCCGTGCCAGGCGACACTGTCCCGGCCGTCGCGGTAGTAGCAGAGCCCGGCCGTGGTGAACGGCTCGCCCAGCTCGTCGGCGTAGTGCGCGCTGAGCGCCTCGCGGGCCTCGGACAGCACCGGGTGCGGCAGTACGTCGTCCCGGCCGAAGAACGCGAGCAGCCGGGGCACGTCCACGACCTGGTCGTACATCTTGCGCCGCTCCGCCCGCCAGGGGACCTCGGCCGCGAGCTGTTCGAACAGTGCGTCGGAGCCCGCCAGCCAGCCGGGCAGCACATCGAGCCAGGCGCCGAAGCCGAGCTCGGTCCGGCGGATCCCGTCGAGGGGGCCGAGCCGCAGCTGGTCCGTCTGGTCGAAGAGGGAGGCCTGGAGGTGCGTGCTCATGGATCCAGCGTACTCCTGATTCGAAAATCTGTTCCCATTCCGATTTCTGTCCCCTTTCGGTTCCTGTCGCTGTCTCCGTCTCCGGTCGGCTCTTTTGATACATCGCTGCATCGGATACATTTCCGTATCGAACGGAGGTCCTGACATGGTGGTGGACGGAACGACCAAGCGCGTCACCAAGCGCCGGGTCCGTACGCGCGCCAATCTCCTGGACGCCGCCTTCGCGGTCTTCGCCGCCAAGGGGTTCGGGCGCGTGTCCATCGAGGAGGTCTGCGAGGCCGCCGGCTACAGCCGGGGTGCCTTCTACTCCAACTTCGACAGCCTGGACGAGCTGTTCTTCGCCCTCTACCGGGAGCGGGCGGACCTGATCGCCGACCAGGTGGCCGGGGCGCTGGCCCTCGACGGGCCGGATTTGGACGTGCCCGCCGCCGTCGACCGCGTCACCGAGGTGCTGCTCCTCGACCGTGACTGGCTCCTGGTGAAGACGGACTTCCTGGTGCACGCCGCCCGTGAACCGGTCGTCGCCCAGACCCTGCTGGAGCACCGGGCCCGGCTGCGCGGCGCGATCGCCGAACGGCTCGCCCGGGCGCGGGGCCACACCGAACTGCCCGCCGTCCTCGGCGGCCTCGACAGCGCCGCGCACGCCGTGGTCGCCGCGTACGACGGCGTCACCACCCAACTGCTGCTGGACAAGGACTCCGAGCACGCCCGCACCTGGCTGAAGCAACTGCTCACCGCGCTGCTCACCGACGGCAGCGCCCCCAGCAACAGAGCCCCCAGCAACAGAGCCAACTCCGAATAGCGTCACCACAGAACAGCGCCGACAGAACAGCGCCACGACGAGTAGCGCCACGACCGAGTAGTGACAGCGCCGCAGGGCGCCACCAACGTATGGGGAAGGGACGGTCGCCATGGATGCCGACGTCATCGTCGTCGGAGCGGGGCTCGCGGGCCTGGTCGCCGCGAGCGAACTGACCAGCCGGGGCCGCAGGGTCGCGCTGGTCGACCAGGAGAACGCCGCCAACCTCGGCGGGCAGGCGTTCTGGTCCTTCGGCGGGCTGTTCCTCGTCGACTCCCCGGAGCAGCGGCGCCTCGGCATCAAGGACTCCCTCGACCTGGCCTGGAACGACTGGCAGGGCAGCGCCCAGTTCGACCGGGTGGACGACGAGGACTCCTGGGCGGTGCGCTGGGCGCGCGCGTACGTCGAGTTCGCGGCCGGTGAGAAGCGGGCCTGGCTGGACACGCACGGCATCAAGTTCCTGCCCACGGTGGGCTGGGCCGAGCGCGGCGACCTGCGTGCCGACGGCCACGGCAACTCCGTGCCCCGCTTCCACGTCGCCTGGGGGACCGGCACGGGCGTCGTGGAGCCGTTCGTGCGGTACGCCAAGCAGGCCGCGCGCGACGGGCTGCTCACCTTCTTCCACCGGTACCAGGTCGACGAGCTGGTCATCGAGGACGGCGCCGCGCGCGGAGTGCGGGGCACGGTCCTGGCCGACGACCACTCGTCCCGCGGTGTCGCCTCCAACCGCGACCACGTGGGCGAGTTCGAGCTCACCGCCCAGGCCGTCGTCGTCACCACCGGCGGCATCGGCGCCAACCACGACATCGTCCGCCGCTACTGGCCCGAACGGCTCGGCACCCCGCCCGCCGAGATGGTCACCGGCGTCCCCGCCTACGTCGACGGCCGCATGCTCGACATCAGCGCGGAGGCGGGCGTACGCCTGGTCAACCGCGACCGTATGTGGCACTACACCGAGGGCCTGCAGAACTGGGACCCGATCTGGCCCGGCCACGGCATCCGCATCCTGCCCGGACCGTCCTCCCTGTGGTTCGACGCCCTGGGCCGCCGGCTGCCCGACCCGTGTCTGCCGGGCTACGACACCCTGGGCACCCTCAGGCATCTGCGCACCGACGCCGACATCGCCGGGTACGACCACTCCTGGTTCATCCTCAGCCAGAAGATCATCGAGAAGGAGTTCGCGCTGTCGGGCTCCGAGCAGAACCCCGACATCACCGCCAAGGACCGCGCCGGATTCCTGAAGGAGCGCGTGCTCGGCAAGGGCGCCCCGGGACCGGTGGCCGCGTTCCTGCGCAACGGCGCCGACTTCGTGACCGCCCCGAACCTGGAGCAACTGGTCGAGAAGATGAACCAGTTGACGGACAAGCCGCTCCTCGACGCGGAGTCCGTACGGCGCCAGATCGAGGCCCGCGACCTGCAGATCGCCAACCCGTACAGCAAGGACGCCCAGGTGCAGGGCATCCGCAACGCCCGCCGCTACATCGGCGACCGCCTCGGCCGCGTCGCCACCCCGCACCGCATCCTCGACCCGGCCGCCGGCCCCCTGATCGGCGTCAAGCTGCACATCCTGACCCGCAAGACCCTCGGCGGCATCCAGACGGACCTCGACTCCCGCGCGCTCGGCACCGACGGCACTCCCATCGACGGCCTGTACGCGGCCGGCGAGGTCGCCGGCTTCGGCGGCGGCGGCGTCCACGGCTACAACGCCCTGGAGGGCACCTTCCTCGGCGGCTGCCTCTTCTCGGGCCGCACGGCGGGACGGGCCGCGGCACGGCAGACCGCCTGACGACGGCGCACGGCCCGTCGCCTCAGGGCTGGAGGAGGCGGGCCAGCACCGCGGCGTGACTCTCCGCGAGGGTCTTCGACGCGGTCAGCAGGGTGACCGCACCCCGGTCCGCCAACTCCCGTACCCGACCGAGGAGTTCCGCCGCCTCCGGGGCGGCCAGCTCCGCCTCGTAGCGCTCGGCGAACTCCTCGTACGAGCCCTCGCCCGCGTGATACCAGCGCCGCAGCTCCGTGGAGGGTGTGAGCCCCTTGGGTCATTCGTCCACGCGGGCCGCGTCCTTCGACAGGCCGCGCGGCCAGAGCCGGTCGACCAGGACACGCACGCCGTCCTCGGGCTCGGGTGCTTCGTAGACGCGACGGATACGGACGCTCATGGCCGGGCCTTTCCGGTGGACCTGACGAGTTCCTCACAAGTGTCCGCCAAGGTCGACCCATGATCACGTACAAGCCCCGTGTCGCCCTGCTCGCCGCCGCCCTGCTGCTGACCGGCTGCGTTGGCGGTGCCGCGGCGCTGCCGGACCACAGGCCGGACGCCACCGGGCCCAGGGCCGGGGCGCCCACGACGGCCGCGCCCATGCCCGACGTCGCGCTGGAGGTGGCCCCGCAGCAACTGCCCGGCCTCGGCCCGAAGACCTGGGGCGATGTGCCCCCGGAGGCCCGGCAGGCCGTCGTCGTCACCGGGAGCGGCCGGAACTCCTCGCGGTCCACGGTCGTCCTGTACGAACGCAGCGACATCGGCTGGGAGGCGCGCGCCGAGTGGCCCGCGCACAACGGTCTGCGCGGCTGGACCGACCACCACCGGGCCGGCGACCGGCGCTCGCCCATCGGGGTCTTCACCCTCACGGACGCCGGGGGCCTGCTCCGCGACCCCGGCACCCGGCTGCCGTACGACCAGGGCCCCGGATTCACCATCAACGGCACCGGCTTCGAGGGCGAGCCCCTCGCGGGTTCCTTCGACTACGTCATCGCCATCGACTACAACCGTCGGCCGGGCACCACCCCCCTCGACTGGACCCGGCCGCTCGGCGCCGGCCGCGGCGGCGGCATATGGCTGCACGTGGACCACGGCGGGCCCACGCAGGGCTGCGTCAGCATCGAACGCGAGCACATGAGGGAACTGCTGCGCACGCTCGACCCCGATCTGCGTCCCGTCGTCGTCATGGGCGACGCCAAGTCGCTCGCCCGCTGAAGTCCCCGACCGCTTAGGATCCGCCGCGTGTGCGCACATGTGCTGGTCGCCGAGGACGACGAGATGCAGGCCGAACTCATCCGCCGCTCCCTGCTGTCGGAGGGGCACACCGCGACCGTGGTCCACGACGGGTCGGCCGCCCTGGACGCCGCCCGGCGGCTGCGGCCCGACCTCGTCGTGCTCGACCTGATGCTGCCGGTGATCGACGGCTTCGGGGTGTGCCGGGTGCTGCGCCGGGACGACGACATCCCGGTGCTGATGCTGACGGCCCGGTCGGCGGAGGACGACGTCCTGCTCGGCCTGGAACTCGGCGCCGACGACTACATGACCAAGCCGTACAGCCCGCGCGAGCTGATGGCCCGCATCCGCACGGTGCTGCGGCGCAGCGGGCGCGCCGCCGGGCGGCGGGAGGACCCCGTCGTACGGGCCGCCGGGATCGCCGTCGACCCCGAGCGGCACGAGGTGCGCTGCGACGGGGCGGAGGTGGAGTGCACGCCGGCGGAGTTCGAGATCCTGCTGGCCATGGTCGCCGAACCCGAACGGGTCTTCTCCCGGCGGCAGTTGCTGGAGTGCACCCGCGGCACCGACCGGGCGTCCACCGAGCGGGCCGTCGACGTCCACATCATGAACCTGCGCAAGAAGATCGAGGCCGATCCCCGCGGCCCCGTACGGCTGTTGACCGTGTTCGGCGTCGGCTACAAGCTCAGCGGCGGCCGCGGATGACCCGGCCCATACCGCTGCGCAAGCGACTCCTGGTCCGGCTGCTGATCGCCTCGGTGCTGATCGCCGTGTGCTCGGTGGCGGCCACGGCCTGGCTGGCGGTGGAGACCACCACCCGGGCGCTGCGCGAGGAACAGGGGCAGGTCCTCGCCGAGGACATGGACGTCCTCGCCCGGCTCAGCGGGTATGCCGCGACCCACCCGGACTGGAAGGGCGTCGGGGACACGGTCCGTGAGCTGTCCGCGCGCACCGGTCGCCGTATCGCCCTGACCACCACCGACCGCCGGACGATCGCCGACTCGGCCCCGGCCGGCACCTCCCTGCCGCCGCGCGCCGCAGCCACCGTCGACCCCCTGCACATCGACACCAACACGGAGCGCGGTGCGCAGCGCGGCGGCGTCGACCCCCGGGTCGTGGGCCCGTACCGGGTGACCGACGAGGAACGGGCCAAGTTGGACAAGCTCGCCACGACACGGCAGCGCTGCTTCGCACGCTTCGGCTACGACGCCGTCGTCGTGCAGACGCCGAGCGGCCGACCGGTCGTCACCGACCACGACGGGCCCGTCGCGGGCGGGTTCGTGCCCGACGACTGCGCCGACGGTCTGCTCAACACCCCGACACCGACCGAGAAGAAGGCCCTGTCCGACCTGTCCGACCTGGCTCGGAAATGCCTCGACCGACGCGGACTGAACCCGGGTTCTGACACGTTCGTCACGGTCGACGTGACCGAGCAGCGGCTCGGCGCCCGCTACCTGCTGGGCAAGACCAAGGGGACCGACGACCGGACGGCCGTGCGGGATGCGGACCGCTGCGTCGACGAGGCACGCCGCGCCCAACTCGACCCGTACGTCGCCCCCGTCGCCGAACTGTTCCTGGGCGGCGGCGACACGACCGCCGTCCGCTTCGACATGTCCCCGGCGAACAAGGCCAAGGTCGTCGGCGCCGCCGGACTCGTCCTCGCGGTCACCGTGGCCGTCACCGCCGTCGTCGCCACCCGGCTCGTCCGCCCGCTGCGGGCGCTGACCGAGGCCGCCCAGCAGCCGCCCGAGCTGCATGCGCGGGTGCCCGTCACCACCCGCGACGAGACCGGCATCCTCGCCGCGGCCTTCAACGAACTCGCCGAGCGCCGGGAACGACTGGAGGCCCAGCGCAAGGCGATGGTCAGCGACGTCGCCCATGAACTGCGCACCCCGCTCACCAACATCCGCGGCTGGCTGGAGGTGACCCGCGACGGCGTCGTCGACCCCGACCCGGCCCTGCTCGCCGCCCTGCACGAGGAGGCCCTCGTCCTCCAGCGCGTCATCGACGACCTGCAGGATCTCGCCGCCGCCGACGCCGGCACCCTGCGCCTGCACCGCGAGCCCGTCCGCGCCGACGAACTCCTCGACCAGGTCGCCGCCGCCCACCGCGTCGCCGCCGACACGGCCGGCGTCGCCCTGCGCACCACGGCGGACGGCGCCCCCTGGCTGGACGCCGACCCCGTTCGCATGCGCCAGGCCCTCGGCAACCTCGTCTCCAACGCCCTGCGCCACACACCGGCCGGCGGCACCGTCACACTCGCCGCCCGCAGCGACGGCGACGACGTCGTCCTCGATGTCACCGACACGGGGACGGGCATCGCCGCCGAAGACCTGCGCCACGTCTTCGACCGGTTCTGGCGTGCCGAGAAGTCCCGCAGCCGGCGTACCGGAGGCAGCGGTCTCGGACTGCCGATCGTCCGGCATCTGGCCGCCGCGCACGGAGGTACGGCCGAGGCGGTGAGCGAGCCCGGCGCCGGATCCGTGTTCAGCCTGCGGCTGCCGGGCGCGGCCCCGCCCGCGTGAGGGCGGCGGCCCCTACCCGCACCGCGCCGGCGGGCCCGTCATCCGGCCCGTTGCCGCAGCGCCCGTCGTTCCGCCTCGCTCTTGCCGCCCCAGATCCCGATGAACTGGTCCATGTCGAGTGCCCAGCGCAGACACTGGTCCCGGACCGTGCAGCGCCGGCAGACGGCCTTCGCCTGCTCGGTCTGCAGCAGGGTCGGACCGGACGTGCCGATCGGGTAGAAGAGGTCGGGGTCCTCATGGCGGCAGGCGGCGTAGTCTCGCCAGTCGTCCATCAAAGTCACCTGCGATCGTCGTACGTGCCCTCGTTGGATGCCTTACTCGTTTTCGGGTCGCCTGTCGACGCAGATGTGAAACCCCATGGGGCACAGCTGAATCAGGTCACTGTTCGCGCATGCCCCACGGGGAGCCGTACGCGGTCAGCAGATCCAGGAAGGGACGCGCCGGGAAGGCCTCCGGGCCCAGCACGCCCGCACCCGACCAGGCGCCGGTGGCCAGGAGTTCGAGGGCGACGACCGGGTTGACGGCGGTCTGCCAGACCACGGCCTGGGAGCCGTACTCCGTCATCGACCACTGGTTGTCGACCACGTGGTACAGGTACACCTCGCGCGGCGCGCCGTCCTTGACGCCCCGCACCCAGGTGCCCGCGCAGGTCTTGCCGTGCATCCGCTCGCCCAGCGTCGCCGGGTCCGGCAGACACGCGGCGACGACGTCCCGGGGCGAGACCCGCACCGGCCCGTCGGGCCCCGGCACAGTCACCGGCTCGGTGCGGTCCAGGCCCAGCAGGTGCAGCGTCTTCAGCGTGCCGATGAACTCCTCGCCCAGGCCGTACTTGAAGGTCACCCGGCGCGCGTCGACCCAGCGCGGCATCAGGAGCACCTCCTCGTGCTCCACGTTCACGCACTCGACCGGCCCGATGCCCTCGGGGAAGTCGAACACCTCGGGCTCGCTGAAGGGCTCGGTGGTGAACCAGCCGCGGCCGTCCTCGTAGACCACCGGTGGGTTGAGGCACTCCTCGATCGTGGTCCAGATGCTGAACGACGGCGCGAAGTCGTACCCGTCGACGGTGAGGTTCGCTCCGTCCCGGACACCGATCTCCTCGATCTCGTCGAAGAGCTCGTCGGCCGCGTACCGGGCGAACACGTCCGACAGCCCCGGCTCCACCCCCATGCCGACCAGCGCCAGCGCGCCCGCCTTCTCCCAGTCGGCCGCCTGCTCGAACTGGGCGTCGCCCAGCTTGACCCCGCACTCCTCGTACGGCCGCTCCGGATGCGGGTGCGACAGCGACATCGCCATGTCGACATAGGTGGCCCCGGCGGTGCGCGCGGCCTGGAACAGCGGCATCACGAAGCGCGGGTCGGTGGCGTTGAGCAGCACATCGCACGCGTGCCGCGCCAGCAGCGCCGCGACCGCTGCCTCGTCGCTCGCGTCGACACGCTCGGCCCGGAACCGGGCGTCGCCGCCGAGCGCCGCCACGGCCGACTCGGCGCGCGCGAGGTCGTAGTCGGCGACCACCATCGCCTCGAAGAAAGGACGCCGGGCGGCGATCCGGGTGATGGCGGTACCGACACCGCCGGCTCCCACGAGCAGTACACGCATGACAAGACTCCCTCGGCTGAAGGTCTGGGAAAGGTCTACGACGTGGTGGGGCCCCGCCCGAGATACAACGCCGCCCCGTCACATAAGGTCAATGGCGTTGGCATAAGAATGGAGGATGTCGTGCCGAAAGCGGTCATACCGGAGGAGAAGCGGCGCCGTCGGCGTCCCACGAAGAGCGGCACGGTGCTGTCGGAGCGGCTGATCGTCGACACGGCACTGCGCATCCTGCGCGAACACGGCAGCACCGGACTCACCGCCCGCCGCCTCGGCCTCGCCCTCGACGCCGACCCGAGCACGCTGTACCGCTACTTCCGCGGCATGGACGACCTGACCCTCGCGATCGGCGACGCACTGATCGGCCAGGCGCTGGAGGGCTGGAAGCCGACGGGGGAGTGGCGCGAGGACCTGCGCGCCGTCGGGCTGCGCATCCACGCCGCGTACGTCGCCCACCCCCAGGCAGCCGTGCTGACGACGAGCCGCGTGACGGGCCGCGCCAACGAACTCGCCGCCGACGAGACGGTGCTGAACATCCTGCGCACGGCCGGCTTCCCGCTCCCGGACACCGTCCGCATCTACCACGCCTTCATCGACCAGACCCTGGCCTTCGCGGCCCTGGACGCGGCGTCCCTGGCGCTGCCCAGCGCCTCACTGCGGGCCGACGAGGAGATGTGGCGCTCGACGTACGCAAGGCTGCCCCGCACGGCCTATCCACGGATCGCCGAGGCGGCCCCACTGCTGGCGACCCGGATGGTGACCAGCGCGTATCCGACGGCGCTGGAGATGCTGCTGGACGGCGCATCCCGGTACCTGGACGCGCCCCTTTAGGGGCGCGGGGAACTGCGCGACCAGCCACAACAAGCCTGCACCCGCCAGTGGACCGATCGGCCCCCATTCATAGGCGCAACACTTCCCCCGCCGCAGCCGCCACAGCCTCAGTCACCACCACCAGAGCCGGCGAATCCAACTTCCACTGCTGCCAGTACAACGGAACATCAACCGGCCTCGAAGGCGCCAACGACACAAGCCGCCCCTCCCTCAGCAACGGCCCCGCCTGCACCTCGGGGATCATGCCCCACCCCAGCCCGGCCACCACGGCAGACAAGAACCCCTCGGACGTCGGCACATAGTGCCGCACCACCCCCGCGGAACCTCGCCGCAGGCGGCCCCGCACGAACCCGTCCTGAAGCTCGTCACTCCGGTCGAAACACATCACCGGCGCCCGCCCCAGCGCATCCCCCAACTCCCCACCGAGATACCGCTCCGCGAACCCAGGACTCGCCGCCGCCACATACCGCATCCGCCCCAACGCCCGCACAGAACACCCCGCCACGGCATCCGGCGACGACGTCACCGCGGCCATCACCGCCCCCTCCCGCAGCAGCGACGCGGTACGGCTCTCGTCCTCCCGCCGCAGCTCGAAGGAGAGCGCCGGCTCCGCGGGCACCCGCGTGAGCGCCCCCAGGAACCACGTCGCCAGCGAGTCCGCGTTGACCGCGATGGACACCCGGGTCGGCTCCCCGGCCGCGCTCATGCCGAGCTCGGCGCGCGCGTCCCGCTCCAGCCGGGCCAGCTGGCGGGCGAACCGGACGACGACCTCACCCGACTCGGTGGCCCGCACCGGCTTGGTCCGCACCAGCAGCACCCGCCCCGTGCGCTGCTCCAGCGCCTTCACCCGCTGGCTCACCGCGGACGGCGTCACATGCAGGGCCGCGGCGGCCGCGTCGAAGGTGCCCTCGTCCACCACCGCGAGCAGCGTCCGCACCTGGTCGAGGGGAAGCTCGGTCAGCTCGGTCTTCATACCTGCTAAAGATACGTAAGAATCTTTAGCTGTACGTCAAGAGATCGCTTCCATAGCGTCAATGGCATGACAACCGCCTTGACCACCGCCGCCGCCGGATTCGGCACCGGCCTCTCGCTGATCGTCGCGATCGGCGCCCAGAACGCCTTCGTCCTGCGCCAGGGGATCCGCCGCGACGCCGTCCTCGCCGTCGTGGGCATCTGCGCCCTGTCCGATGCGCTCCTGATCACCCTGGGCGTGGCCGGTGTCGGCGCGGTGGTCGTGGCGTGGCCGGGGGTGCTGACGGCGGTCGCCTGGATCGGCGGGGCGTTCCTGCTGGGCTACGGCGCGCTCGCCGCCCGCCGGGTCTTCAAGCCGGCCGGCGCCCTGCTGACCGTCGGAGAGGCGGCGGGGTCACGGCGGCGGGCGGTGCTGACCTGCCTCGCGATGACGTGGCTCAACCCGCACGTCTACCTCGACACCGTCTTCCTGCTCGGCACGATCGCCGCCGACCGCGGCCCGCTGCGCTGGACCTTCGGCCTGGGCGCCGTACTCGCCAGCCTGTGCTGGTTCGCCGCGCTCGGCTTCGGCGCGCGGCTGCTGAGCCGCCATCTCGCCAAGCCCGTCGCCTGGCGGGTGCTGGACGCAGTGATCGCCGCGACGATGATCGCCCTCGGCGCCTCCCTCATCGCCGGAGGCTGAAGCCGAAAGCCGAAAGCCGTGATCCCGATCCGAACTCCTGGCCGGTACTGCCATAGTGATCCCCGGACGAGAAAGATGTAGCGAGCATCCAGGAAGCGCGTGGACACGAGCGAGAGCAGTACCGAACCCCGGGAGAAGGACCCCTCCCCGGTGCCTCCCCAGCGGCGCGGCTGGCGTCGCTGGGCCATGGACACCCGGCCCCTGCGCCGCCCGGCCTACCGCCGCCTGTGGTCCTCGACCATCGTCACGGCCGTCGGCAGCCAGCTCACCGCGGTCGCCGTGCCGAAGCAGATCTACGACATCACCGGCTCCTCGGCCTGGGTCGGCGCGGCCAGTGTCGCCGGACTGCTGCCGCTGGTGGTGTTCGCGCTGTGGGGCGGGGCGATCGCCGACAGCATGGACCGCCGCAAGCTGCTGCTGATCACCAACAGCGGCATCGCCGTCACCTCGGTGCTCTTATGGCTCCAGGCCGCCACCGGCCTGGAATCGGTGGCCGTACTGATGGTGCTGCTCGCCGTGCAGCAGGCGTTCTGGGGCATCAACGCCCCGGCCCGCAACGCCTCCATCGCCCGCCTGGTCCCGGCCGGCGAACTGCCCGCCGCGAACGCCCTCGGCTCGACCGTCATGCAGACCGGCCAGGTGGTCGGACCGCTGCTGGCCGGCGTGCTGATACCCGTCATCGGCCTGGCCGAGCTGTACCTCATCGACGCGCTGGCGCTGTGCGTCACGGTGTGGGCGGTCCTGCGACTGCCCGCGCTGCCGCCCCTGAAGGCCGCGGCCGAGCGCCGCGCGGGCGTACGGGAGATCGCGGAGGGCTTCCGCTACATCGCCCTGCACAAGGTGCTGTTGCTGTCCTTCCTGGCCGACATCATCGCGATGGTCTTCGGCATGCCCCGCGCCCTGTTCCCGCAACTGTCCAGCCAGACCTACGCGTCGTACGGCGAAGGGCTCGCCCTCGGACTGCTGTTCGCGGCGATACCGATCGGCGCGGTGGCCGGCGGGCTGTTCTCCGGTACGTTCTCCCGGGCCCGCCGGCACGGCTGGATGGTGATCGGCGCGGTCGTCGCCTGGGGCGCCGCCATCACCGGCTTCGGGCTGAGCGGCAGTCTGTGGCTCGCGGCGGTGTTCCTGGTCCTCGCCGGGGTCGCCGACATGGTCTCGATGGTCTTCCGCGGGGCGATCCTGCTGTCCGCCGCCAGCGACGAGATGCGCGGCCGGATGCAGGGCGTCTTCACGGTCGTCGTCGCGGGCGGTCCGCGCCTCGCCGACGTCCTGCACGGCACGGCGGGCTCGGCCTTCGGCCCCCGCGCGGCCACCGCGGGCGGCGGCCTGCTGGTCGTCGCCCTCATGCTGGCCCTGGCCGCCGCGGTACCCGCCCTGCGCCGCTACCGCGTCTGACCACTCAATCACCCGCGCGGCCCTGTCAATTCGCCGGCGGTCGCTAGTGTCGACCCATGTCGAGTCCTGGAGACGTGCCGCCGGAGATCCTGAACCGGCTGCGGCCGATCTGCCGGCAGTTGCCCGAGTCGTACGAGGAACCGGCCTGGATCGGTGTGCGCTGGCGGATCCGTACGCGGACATTTGCCCATGTCTACACGCCGGACGTGGAGCGCTCCCCGGTCTACGCCCCGTATGCAGCCGCAGATCAGGAACTGGTCGTGATGACTTTCCGGGTGCCCGTCGACGACCTGCTCGGCCTGACCGCCGGCGGGTTCCCGTTCCTGCGTGCCGGTTGGGGGCACAACGTCGTCGCCGCCGTGCTCGGTGACCACACCGACTGGACCGAGCTCACCGAACTGATCACCGACAGCTACCGCGAGATGGCCCCGAAGTTCCTCGCCGCCCGGGTCGCCCTCCCGCCTGCGATCAGCTGACCGGCGGCGGGCTCGCGTCGCCGGGCGTGCGGTACCACCGGCGTCATAGCAGGCCCTGCGTGGGGACCTGGGATCGCTGCAACACACACAGGCGCTCGGAGCGCTCCTCGGCTCACAGCACACTGCGCCGGGAGTGCCCGTACTGCTCCATCAGCTTGCCCCGGGTCATCTCCAGCCGGTGCGCGAGGATTTCGGCGACGTGCCGCACCAGCGACAGACCGAGCCGGGTGTCCTCCTCGCACACCCGGAGCACCGCCGCCGCCTCGAACTCGTAGGCGCGCACGGGGCTGAAGGCCTCCGCGCCGAAGTCCCACCGGTACGGCGGGAACAGCCAGGACCAGCCGAGCAGGTCGCCGGCGCCGAGGCTGGCGACGGTGACCCGCTGCAGGGCCGTCACCTTCTGGTCGAGGGAGACGGCGCCCGAGCGGATGACCCAGAAGCGGTCGGCCGTACCGCCCGCCTCGAAGATCCGGGCGTCCTCCGCGAAGGAGACCTCCCGGGCGAGCGACATCAGCCGTTCACGCTGAGGAGGTGGCAGGGCGGTGAGCAGTTTGATCGCTTTGGTCATGGCACGGGGCTCCTCGCCGGGGACTGGGCTTGAAGGTGCTTCCCTGCGTCCATTTCAGCCGCTGCGGGCCCGCTGAGCACCTCGGCGGAGCGCGGTTTCGGCCAGGAATCTTCTGCGGCAGGCCGCCGTGGGCATGAAAAAGCCCTGGCTGGACGGGGGAGACCAGCCAGGGCCGTATGCGGTGGTGCGCGGGGGACGGATACGGTCGACCCCGTGACCACTTATGGATGAACCGTAAACCATCTTCGATGGTTCTGCGTACCCGAAACCACTGTACGTGACCGGTTTCACTCTGATCCGGGTTTCAGGTCCGGTTCGTGGCGCTTGCCCGGGATTCGTAGTGCTTGCCCGGGGTCAGGATCTCCTCCAGGACCGTCAGCACGGTCTCGTAGGCCAGCGTCCGTACGGCGGCGTCGCGGGCACCGTCGGGATCGGCCGCCCTCAGCTCCTCGCTCCGCACCCGCCACTTCCGCTCCTCCTGCCGCGCACAGGCCCTCGCGCGCTGCATCCGCCGCAGCAGTTCGTCTGAGTCCACGACATCGGTCATGACCTCCGCGTACCCGCTTTCGCCCGGGTGAGCCCTCACCCGTCGGATGCCTTGACGGGTACCCCCAGAGGACGCGCCAGCCCCGCCACGCCCTCGTCCAGGCGTTGCAGGTGCCGCAGGACGCGATCGGTGACCCGGCCGTAGCGCGGGACGCCGGAGGCGGTCGGGCCCAGGAGTGAGGCGATGCTCGGCCCGGTGTGGAGCTCGGCCGTGGAGTGTTCCTCGGTGACGTGGGCGCAGAGCGCCTCGATGTTGTGCTCGATGCGAGCCGCGGCCCGGCGCAGCCGGGGGTCCGCCGCGATCGAGGGGTGGGTGGGCAGCAGCTCGGCGGTCGCGGCCAGGGAGCGCGCGTGGTAGGCGCACGTCTCCAGCAGCGCGACCACGTAGCGGGCGGTCTCCCGCCGGGCCCGCAGCGGCGTCACCGGGTGGGTGAGCGGTTGCACGGCCGCCCGCAGATCGGCCAGTGCCTGGTCCAGGTCGCGCGCCTCGTCGAGCAGCTCGACGGGCGGCCCGCCGCTGAGCTGGTCGACGGCGCTGCGGGTGACATCGCCGAGTCGGCGCAGCACGGTGGCGAGGAGTTCGTTCGTACGGCGGTCCGTCTGCACCGGCAGCACGAACGCGGCCGCGATCACCCCGCAGGCCGCGCCGAGCGCCGTCTCCTCGATGCGCAGCACGAGCACCGAGAGGCTGTAGGTGTGCAGCAGGGTGTAGAGCAGGCCCAGGGCCGCGGTGACGAAGAAGGACACCAGCGTGTAGGACAGCGGCGCCGAGTAGAACATCGCGAAGACGAACAGCAGCACCAGCGCGAACGCCGTCCAGGTGTGGCGCCCGACCGCGCCGGCCAGCACGATCCCGGCCAGGACGCCCAGGACGGTGCCGAGCAGACGGCGGTAGCCCTTGACCAGGATCTCGCCCGTGGAGGCGGTGTTGAGGAACACGATCCAGCAGGTCAGCACCGCCCAGTACCAGCGGTCCCGGGACAGCAGCTCGCCGCCGACGATGGCCAGCGACGATCCCACGGCGACCTGCACGGCGGCCCGCGTGGTGGGCCGCCGCAGCCCCGTGGGCTCCTGGGCCGGCTCCTCCTCGCCGGCGTCGAGCACGGCGTCCTCCGCGTCCAGTTCCTCTCGCGAACGGGCCGTGGCAGGGGTGTCGTCGGTCTCGTCCTGGGCTCCGCCGAGGGCGATCCGCAGCCCGAGGACGGCGCGGGCGGCCTCGCCGATCGCCCGGAAGACGTCCTGCTCGGCCGGGGAGACGTCGGGCAGGTTCTCCTCGTCGCGATAGCCGAGGAGCCGGTTGCGGACCAGGGCCACCGAGGTCCCGCCGGCCCGGTCGACGGGACGCAGGACGAGCAGGTGCAGCGCCTGGAGGTCACGGCGCAGCAGGACGGTCGCCTCGTCCCGCGGCGGCTCCCGTCCGCCCGAGGGCACGGGCGCACCCGGCAGATGCAGGGCCAGCGTGTCCACCCGCTCGGCGCCGCGTGCGCGCAGCAACGACAGCCCCAGCCGCTCGGCGGCGATCTCGGCGTCCGCGACACGCCGCTGCACGAGCCGGGCCACCGTCTCGTCGGCGGCCCCCTGCGCCAGCCGGCCCTGGATCAGCAGAGCCGTCTCGTGCAGCCGCGCGGTGCCCTCCCGCACCTGCTCCAGGGCCCGGTCCACGTCCTCGGGACCCGCGTCGAGCAGATCGAGCTGCGCGGACAGCAGCTGGGCCAGCCGGGCACGGAAGGCCTCCCGCAACCGCTGCAGCACTCCCGCCGGCGTCTCGGGCACGAGCACGAACCGCACCAGCGCGCTGCACACGAAGGCCACCGCGACCACGCCGCACAGCTCGGGCAGTTCGGCGACAGTGGCACCGACGAACAGGGACACGAAGTAGATCTGGAAACCGATCAGACCGAGCGCGGTGCCCCGGTCGCCGAATCTGCGCCCGTACACGGCACAGAAGATGAGCGCGACGAAGAACAGGTCCCCGGCCACGACACGGCTGTGCAGCACCGCCGCCAGCGTCATCGCTGCCAGCGCCACCGGCAGACCCAGCGCGAGCGTGACAGCCTGTGGCCCGCGCTGCTTCTCCCGGATGGCGAAAGTGGAGACCATCGCCGCCAGGGCCCCGGCCACCAGGTGGCGGACATCGGTGCCCAGCAGGGCGAGCACGGCGACCGCGAGGGCGATCGAGCCTGCGGTGCGCAGCCCCGCGGTCAGCCGCAGCAGCCCGGGGTCCGACGCCGCGGCACGGTCCCGCAGTCGCGCCCGGACCGGCCCTGCCGCTGCCTTCACGCCGCCGCACTCTCTCCCGCGCTGTCCCCGTTCACGCCCTGTTCCGCGGATCGGCCGAGGCCGTCAGGTCACCCGGCCGTCCCCTCACCCGGCCGTTTTGCCGGCCCCGCCCTTCCCGGCGACCCTCGCCCGTAGCTCCTCCGGCGTCAGATAGGCGTGCACGAACTCGAAGTCCTTCAGCTTGGCCGGGCTGCGGGACTGGAATCCGGTGCGCACGAAATCGTCCCCGGCCACCATGTTGAGCAGCCAGTTCGTCATGACCCGGGTCTTGGCGACATTGGTGCGCAGCGCCGACCAGTGGTAGCCGCGGGCGACGACCATCGCGGGCAGGCCCTTCAGTTCGACACCGAGGGGCTTGGAAACGGCGTCGAAGCCGCCGAGGTCGACGACCAGCCCGAGATCCTTGTGCCGGTACTGCCGCAGCGGCTGGCCACGCAGCGCCGCGATGACGTTGTCCGCCACGACCTTGCCCTGGCGCATGGCGTGCTGGGCGGTCGGCGGGCAGACGGCGCCCTCCTCGTCCTTCGCCACATCGGGCACCGCGGCGGCGTCGCCGAGCGCGAACACACCGTCGTGCCCGGGCAGGTTCATCTCGGCGTTCACCGCGAGCCGCCCCCGCACCGTCTCCGCGCCCAGCGTGGCGATCAGCGGGCTGGCGACGACACCGGCGGTCCAGATCAGTGTGCGGGTGGGCACCACCCGGCCGTCGGTGAAGGTGACCTCGTCGGGGCCCGCCTTCGCGATGGACACGCCGAGGGAGATCTCGATGCCGCGCTTGCGCAGGATCTCCTGGGCGTCGGTGCCGAGCTTCTCGCCGAGCTCGGGCATCAGCCTCGGCGCGATGTCGATCAGATGCCACTTGATGAGGCTCGGGTCGAGCCGCGGATAGCGCCTGACCGCGTTGTGGGTCAGCATCTGCAGACACGCGGCGGTCTCCGTGCCCGCGTAGCCGCCGCCGACCACCACGAACTGCAGCCGTCGCGCCCGCTCGTCCGGGTCCTGGCTGGCGTCGGCCAGGTCCAGCTGGGAGATGACGTGGTCGCGCAGATAGGCGGCCTCCGCGAGGGTCTTCATGCCGTAGGCGTTGTCGGTCAGCCCCGGGATGTCGAAGGTGCGGGTGATGCTGCCGGGGGCCAGCACGATGTAGTCGTACGGCTCGTTGACGATCTTGTCGGTGATGGTGCGGACGACGCAGACCTTGGCCGCGAGGTCCACGCCGATGGCGCCGCCCGGGATGATCCGGGTGCGGTACCTGCGGCTGCGGCGCAGGGACACGGCGATCGACTGGGGGGTGAGGACGCCGGAGGCGACCTGGGGCAGCAGCGGCAGATAGAGCTGGTAGGAGGACGGCGTCACCAAGGTGATCTCGGCGTCGTCGGGGGAGAGTTTGCGTTCCAGCCGGCGCACGCAGCCGACTCCGGCGAAGCCTGCGCCAACCACCAGGATCCTGGGTCGTGTCACGGTGATCATCCCTTCTGCGGCTCCAGGCGGTCTGCCTCGATCCCACCGCGCCACCGGTCGTTGCGCCAGCCGGGTGCGGCAGGCAGATGAAACCGCCGTTGGCCACCCTGCCCCAACCGGCGCGGGGGCACACCGGTTCGGAAGTGAAAGACGTGTCCGCACGATCTCTTGACGAGTCATTGGTCCGGACCTAGCTTCCGTAACGCTCATCCATATGAGAGGCCGCAGTTCACATACATGAATATGTGAGGTGCGGTCCCCCCCACATCCGACAGGAGACAGGATGCTCCCACGCCTGCGCACCCTCGCCGTCACCACGACGCTGTGCGCCACATCGCTGCTCGCGGCCCCGCATGCTTTCGCCGAAGTCGAGCCCGGCGGCTGGCAGTCGGTGTCACCCGGCTACAGCGAGCAGGAACGGGGCTGCGGCCAGATCGACGGCCTGACCTTCCGGCTCACCTGCTCCACCACCAGTGGCGACCAACGGGCTGAACGCCGCTATGCCACCTACACCGGCGGAACCCACCAGTTCGAGGGCTACTTCCGCATCACCGGCCTCAGCGGCACCCGGATCAGCCTCAAGCAGACCTTCCACGAGTCGGGCTCCGGCCCGTACTTCATGCTCGCCGTCGAGCGCGGCGGCAGGCTGTACGCGGTGCACGGCGGCGCGACGCTCTCGGGCGCCGGAACCGTCGGCGCGACCGTCCGCGTCAACACCGTCCACCAGGTCGGCGCCGAGCACCGCACCTACATCAACGGCTCCCTCAAGCACACCTACGCCAGCCCCGGCGGCAGCTTCTACGACAAGTTCGGCGCCTACCGCACCAGCAGCGGCAACGGGACGGCCACCGTGGAGTGGAGCGGCATCCGCTTCTGGCGCAAGTAGCGGCCGCCGTATGCGACGAACGACGTGCGTCGCGGTGTCGGCAGCGCTGATCCTGGCGCTGCCGGCCTGCTCGGCCGACACCCGGCAACCCCTGCGCGGTGTCCTCACGACACCCACCGACATCGACCTCGACTGGACCGGGGCCCGGCCGGGAGCCGACGGCCATGTACTGGAGTTCGCCACCGACGAGGCGGGCCCCTACACCGTCCTGGACCATCTGCCCCGGCAGGTCTCGACCTACCGCCACCCCGACCTGATGCCGCACACCACGTTCTTCTACCGGCTGCGGGCCTACCGGGGCCCCGTGTCCCGGCCGGCGCGCACCGAACTGCCCGACGGCATCCGCTTCACCTGGACCGACGACTCCACGGACGAGGACGGATTCCTCCTGGAGATGCGCCGGAAGAACAGCGACGGGTACGACCCAGTCGCCGTCGTCGGCCCGGACACCACCGCCACGACACTCATCACCCTGCCCGGCGAGAAACAGGCCGCCTTCCGCATCCGCGCCTTCGTGCTCGGCGAGCAGTCCAACGTCGTACGGCTCACCTCGGGCGAGTAGCCGCGCTCAGCGGAAGACGTTGTCCGCGTCGTCCCAGTGCGCGAACTCGTCCGACAGATGCTCCCGGGGCACCCGCGAGCGGGCCTGGTACATCGCGTCGATCTGCAGCGCGTAGTGCCGCACGATCGCGTCCCGGCGCAGCTTCATCGACGGCGTCAGCAGCCCGCTGGCCACGTCGAACGGCGCCGGCAGCACCCGGAACACCCGGATGGACTCGGCCCGCGACACCGCGCTGTTGGCGGCGGCCACCGCCCGGGCGATCTCCTCCCGCAGCGCGTTCTCCTCCCGCGCCTCCCGCATGCGCGCGTCGCTGCGCGCCGCGAGGTTGTCGCGCCAGAACGCCAGGAAGTCGGGGTCCAGCGTGATCAGGGCCCCGACACAGGGCCGGTTGTCGCCCACGACCACCGCCTGATGGACCAGCGGATGCATCCTGAGCCGCTGCTCCAGGAGCGCCGGGGAGACACTCTTGCCGCTGCTGGTGACGATGACGTCCTTCTTGCGCCCGGTGATCGTCAGATAGCCGTCGGAGTCCAGCCGTCCGAGGTCCCCGGTGGCCAGCCAGCCGCCGCGCAGCGCCGCCCACGTCGAGGCGTCGTCATTGACGTAGCCCTGGAACACCGACGGCCCCCGCACCAGGATCTCCCCGTCGTCGGCCACCCGGATGTCCATGCCGGGGATCGCCTGGCCGACGGACCCCGACATCTCCCGGCCCAACGGCTGGGCCGTGACACCGCCGCTGGTCTCGGTGAGCCCGTAACCGTCGTTCACATAGATGCCGATGCCTTCGTAGAAGAGGGACAGCTCACGGTTGAAGGGGGAGCCGCCGGACGTCCCCAGCAGCACCCTGCCGCCCAGTGCGGCACGGAACTTGCGGTACACCGTCCGCTCGTACAGGGCGTGCTGCAGCCGCAGATCGAAGCCGGGTCCCGGCCCGCCGCCCAGCCGCTGCCGTTCCAGCGCCGCCGCGAAGTCCCGTGCCGTGTCGGCGGCCCGCTCGAACAGCGCCCCCCGGCCCGCCTGCTGGGCCGTACGCAGGGCGTTCTTGTAGATCTTCTCGAAGATCGACGGCACGCCACAGAAGTAGGTCGGCCTGAAGGCGCGCAGCGCCGCCGACAGCGCTTCCTCGCTCAGATCGGGCTCGTGGCCCATCATCATGCCGCCGCGCATGCACAGGGTCTGCACCAGGAGGCCGTACACATGGGAGAAGGGCAGAAAGGCGAGAACGGACGCCTGCCCTCCCGGGGGCACCACCTTGTGGCCCCAGCCGGCGAGGAGGGTGTCGCAGGAGCTCGCCAGGTTCCGGTGACTCAGCGCGCAGCCCAGGGGCCGGCCCGTTGTGCCGGAGGTGTAGGCGATGACGGCTGTGGAGTCCGGCAGCACGATCCGGCGCAGTGACTCGACCGTCGTCAGCGGAATGAACTCGCCCCGCTCCACGAGCTGCCCGAGCCCGCCCGCGTCCAGCTGCCAGACATGGCGCAGCTGCGGCAGCGATCCGCACACCGAGCCCACCGTCATGACCGCCTGCTCGTCCTCGACCACCACGGCCACGCATTCGGCGTCCCGCAGGATCCACTCGACCTGGTCGCGCGACGCCGTCGGATAGATCGGCACCACCTCGGCGCCCACCGCCCACAGCGCGTGGCTGAACACCGTCCACTCGTACCGGGTACGCGCCATGATGGCGACCCGGTGCCCCGGCGAGATCCCGGACGCGATCAGCCCCTTGGCCAGATCGGCCACCTCGTCGCGCACCTCGACGGCGGTCACCTCCTCCCAGCGGGCGGAGGAGGGATCGGGACGGCGCGCGAGCATCGGCAGCGTGGGATCGAGGACCGCCGTCTCGAAGACGCTGTCGGCGAGCCCACCGGTCAGGGTCGTGACGGTCGGGGGAGCGAGGCCGAGGTCGCGCATGCGCTGCTCCTGTTGTGTACCGGGTGTGACATTGCCGACGAGTTCCGTTATCGGCGGTGCCCGAATCTAGCCCAGTGCGGAGCGCGCGGTGTCGAGAACTGACAATTGACCCCGATCGGTGATCTCGCCGCGATCAGGGCGACAGCCAGACCGTGCCGAGCGGAGGCAGCGTCAGCCGAAGGTGCCCGTCCTCCGGTTTGAGGGGGTCGGGGTTGGTGACGCCGCTCCCGCCGTAGTGCACGGCGTCGGTGTTGAGGGTCTCCTGCCAGATGTCGATGTGGTCCGGCACCCACAGACGGTAGTCGTGACGGACGGCGGGCGAGAAGTTCGAGACGGCCAGCAGGACGTCGCCGTCGGCGCCGTACCGCAGGAAGGCGAGGACGTTGTCCTCGGCCGCGTCGCCCAGCACCCACTGGAAGCCACCGGGGTCGGTGTCCCGCTCCCACAGGGCCGGCGTCGCCCGGTAGAACGCGTTGAGGTCCCGCACCAGGTCCCGCACGCCCCGATGGTCACCCGCCGACGCGTACCCGGGATCCAGCAGCCACCACTCCGGCCCGTGCGCCTCGGACCACTCGGCGCCCTGGGCGAACTCCTGCCCCATGAAGAGCAGTTGCTTGCCCGGATGCGCCCACATGAAGCCCAGATACGCGCGATGGTTGGCGCGGCGCTGCCACCAGTCGCCCGGCATCTTGGAGACCAGCGCCTGCTTGCCGTGCACGACCTCGTCGTGGGAGATGGGCAGGACGTAGTTCTCGCTGTAGGCGTACACCATCGAGAACGTCATCTCGTTGTGGTGGTACCTGCGATGCACGGGCTCCTTGGCGATGTACTCCAGCGAGTCGTGCATCCAGCCCATGTTCCACTTCAGCCCGAACCCGAGCCCGCCGCTGTCGGTCGGCCGGGTCACCCCGTCCCAGGCGGTCGACTCCTCCGCGATCGTGACGACCCCCGGGTTGCGGCGGTACACGGTCGCGTTCATCTCCTGCAGGAACCGCATCGCGTCCAGGTCCTCGCGCCCGCCGAACTCGTTCGGCGCCCACTGCCCGGATTCCCGCGAGTAGTCGAGGTAGAGCATCGACGCCACTGCGTCCACCCGCAGCCCGTCGATGTGGAACTCCTCGCACCAGTACGTGGCGTTGGCGACGAGGAAGTTGCGCACCTCGGTACGCCCGTAGTCGAACTCGAACGTCCCCCAGTCCGGATGCTCGGCCCGCCGGGCATCCCCGGGTTCGTACAGCGGCTCCCCGTCGAACCGGGCCAGCGCCCAGTCGTCCTTGGGGAAATGGGCCGGCACCCAGTCCACGATCACCCCGATGCCGGCCTGGTGCAGGGCGTCGACCAGGTACTTGAAGTCGTCGGGCGTGCCGAGCCGCGAGGTCGGCGCGTAGAAGCCGGTGACCTGATAGCCCCAGGAACCGGCGAAGGGGTGCTGCGCCACCGGCATGAACTCGACGTGCGTGAAGCCGAGGTCGGTGACGTACTCGGGCAGTTCCTCGGCGAGTTGGCGGTACGTCAGTCCCGGCCGCCAGGACGGCAGGTGGACCTCGTACACCGAGAAGGGCGCCTGGTGCACCGGGACGTCGCCGCGGTGGGCCATCCAGTGCTCGTCGCCCCACTCGTAGCGCGAGGCGTGCACGATCGACGCCGTGTCCGGCGGGACCTCCGCCCGGCGGGCCATCGGATCGGCCTTGAGGAAGCGGTGGCCGTGCCGGGAGGTGATCTCGAACTTGTACCGGGTGCCCTCGCCGATGCCCGGCAGGAACAGCTCCCACACCCCGGACGCCCCGAGCGAGCGCATCGGGAACGCCGTCCCGTCCCAGCAGGTGAAGTCCCCGGCGACCCGCACTCCCCGGGCGTTGGGCGCCCATACGGTGAAGCGGGTGCCGGCCACGCCCTGGTGGGTCATCGGCTCGGCGCCGAGCGCCTTCCACAGCTCCTCGTGCCGACCCTCCCGGACGAGGTGCAGGTCGAGCTCGCCGAGGGCGGGCAGGAAGCGGTACGGGTCGTGGACCTCGCGCTCGTCGGACCCGTCCTGCGCGTACGACACCAGCAGTGTGTACTCGGGGACCGCGTCCAGTGGCAGTACGGCCGAGAAGAGGCCGCCCTCCTCGGAGACCAGCCCGGTGCGCTCGCCGTCGACCACCACGCTCACCGCACATGCGAAGGGGCGCAGCGCCCGGATGGCGATCCCGCCCGGCACCGGATGGGCGCCGAGCAGCGCATGCGGATCGTGGTGGGCGCCCGACAGCAGGCGGTCGCGGTCGGCGGGATCCAGGGCGGGCGCGGCAGCGCACCGGCCCGGTCCGGCCGATTCGGGGCGCGAGGTCTCGTGCAGGGCCATGTGGTCAGGCTCCTCTCACGGCGAGGCGTTCGATCGCCGCCATCGGTACGGGCAACCAGTCGGGTCGGTGCCGCGCCTCGTACAGCACCTCGTACACGGCACGGTCGGTCTCGTAAGCACGCAGCAATCCGTGCTTCTTGCGCGGGTCCCACCCGGCGAGGGCCGCATAGCCCGCGCAGTAGGCCTCCCGGCAGCGGCGCGCCCACTCCGGGCGCCACGGGCGGCGCTGCCGGGCGGCGTAGTCGAAGGAGCGCAGCATGCCGGCGATGTCCCGCACCGGCGAGTGCACCCCGCGCCGCTCGGCGAGCGGTCGGGACGGCTCGCCCTCGAAGTCGATGACGAACCACTCACGGCCGGCCCGCAGCACCTGACCCAGATGCAGATCGCCGTGGATGCGCTGGGCCGGCGGACCGGGATCGCATCCGGCGAGGGCGCCGAACGCGCTGCGCAGGCCGGGGACGTACGGCTGGAGCGCGGGCACGAAGTGCGCGGCGTTCTCCAGGCGCTCGGTCATCGCGGCCGCGTTACGGCCGTTCTCCCCGCGCCCCCGGGAGGGGAAGGCCGACGCCAGTGCCAGATGCACCTCCGCCGTCGCCCGCCCCAGCTGACGGGCCTCCGCCGTGAAGTCGCCGCCCGAGGCCAGCGCCTGGAGCGCCAGTGTCCAGCCGTCGGAGGCGTCCCGCAGGAACGGCTGCAGCACCCCGAGCGTCGCCTCCCGGGGATGCGTCGTGCGGAACCAGGCCACGGGGGCCGGCACCCGGCGGCAGCCCTGCTCGGCCAGCGCGCCCGGCACCTCCAGGTCGGGGTTGACGCCCGGCTGGATGCGCCGGAAGAGCTTCAGGATGAACGCGTCGCCGAACACCAGCGAGGAGTTGGACTGCTCGGCGTCCAGCAGCCGCGGCACCAGCCCGGCCGGCACGGACACCGAGGGGTCCGCCTCGAAGCGCAGCGGGCCCGCCGTGCCGGGATGCCGCAGCCGCTCCAGGAGCAACTGGGCCGACCGGGGGTCCTGCAACGCGTCGAACACCGTCAGACCGGCCAACGGCCCTTCCTCGGCACGGCCGATGAGCGCCCGGCCCAGCCGCGGCGACAACTGCTGCCGTACGCCGATCAGCAGCTGGTAGCAGTCGCCGGCCGGGGGAGTGTTGCCCGGCGAGGGCACCGCCGAGTGACCGGCGTGCACCAGCAGATGCAGACAGCCCGGGAACAGCTCCGTCATCGACAGCAGCGCGAGATCGGTGACGGGCCGGTCCTTGCCCGCGAACCAGCGCTGCCGTGGCAGCCACTCGCGCAGCAGCCCGGCGAGCGACGCCATCGGGCCGGCGTCGACCGTACGGCTCGGTCGGGGAGATGCCATCTTCTGCATGGGACGCGTCCTTTCCTCGGCGCACGCTCGAAGCTCAGGCTGAGAGCCGTTGTCCGATGCGGGATGCGACTCGGGAGAGCCGGAACCAGTAGAAGCCGTGGCCCCCGAGGGTCAGCAGATACGGCAGTTCGCCGATCGCCGGGAAACGGACCCCGCCGAACAGCTCCACCGGGTGACGTCCGTTGAACTCGCGCAGATCGAGCTCGGTGGGCTGTGCGAAGCGCGCGAAGTTGTGCACGCACAGCACGAGGTCGTCCTCGTATTCGCGCAGGAAGGCGAGTACGGCGGGGTTGGAGGACTGGAGTTCCGTGTAGGTGCCGAGTCCGAAGGCGGGGTTCTGCTTGCGGATCTCGATCATGCGGCGGGTCCAGTGCAGGAGCGAGGACGGCGACGCCATGGACGCCTCGACGTTGGTGACCTGATAGCCGTAGACCGGGTCCATGATCGTGGGGAGGAACAGCCGTCCGGGGTCGCAGGAGGAGAAGCCGGCGTTGCGGTCCGGGGTCCACTGCATGGGGGTGCGGACGGCGTCGCGGTCGCCGAGCCAGATGTTGTCGCCCATGCCGATCTCGTCGCCGTAATAGAGGATCGGGCTGCCCGGCAGGGAGAGCAGCAGCGCGGTGAACAGCTCGATCGAATGGCGGTCGTTGTCGAGGAGCGGAGCCAGCCTGCGCCGGATGCCGATGTTGGCGCGCATCCGCGGGTCCTTGGCGTACTCCGCCCACATGTAGTCGCGCTCTTCGTCGGTGACCATTTCGAGGGTCAGCTCGTCGTGGTTGCGCAGGAAGATGCCCCACTGGCAGCCGGACGGGATGGCCGGGGTCTTGGCGAGGATTTCCGAGACCGGGTAGCGCGATTCCCGCCGTACGGCCATGAAGATGCGCGGCATGACCGGGAAGTGGAACGCCATGTGGCATTCGTCGCCGCCACTCTGGAAATCGCCGAAATAGTCCACGACGTCCTCGGGCCACTGATTGGCCTCGGCGAGCAGCACCGTGTCCGGATACATCGCGTCGATCTCGCGACGGACACGCCTGAGGAACTCATGGGTGGCAGGAAGGTTCTCGCAGTTGGTGCCCTCCTCGGCATACAGGTAGGGCACGGCATCGAGCCGGAAGCCGTCGATGCCGAGGTCGAGCCAGAAGCGGAGGGCGGCCAGGATCTCCTCCTGCACGGCCGGGTTCTCGTAGTTGAGATCCGGCTGGTGGGAGAAGAAGCGGTGGAAGAAGTACTGTCCCCGAACGGGGTCGTACGTCCAGTTCGACGCCTCGGTGTCGACGAAGATGATGCGGGCGTCGCCGTAGGCCTTGTCGTCGTCGGCCCACACGTAGTAGTCGCCGTAGGGGCCGTCGGGGTCCTTCCGTGACTCCTGGAACCACGGGTGCTGGTCGCTGGTGTGGTTCATGACGAAGTCGATGATGACGCGCATGCCCCGCTGATGGGCGGCATCGGCGAATTCCACGAAGTCGGCGAGGTCACCGAATTCCGGCAGCACCGAGGTGTAGTCGGAGACGTCGTAGCCGCCGTCCCTGAGCGGTGATTTGAAGAAGGGCGGCAGCCACAGGCAGTCGACGCCGAGCCATTGCAGGTAGTCGAGTTTGGCGGTGAGGCCCTTGAGGTCGCCGACGCCGTCGCCGTTGCTGTCCTGGAAGGAGCGGACCAGGACCTCGTAGAAGACGGCGCGCTTGAACCAGTCGGGGTCACGATCCTTGGCGGGGGTGTCCTCGAAGGTGTCCAGCACGGGCTCGTTGACGGTCATGGCGCTCAAGACCCTCCGATCTGCGGTGGCGATACCTGGACGTGGAGCACATGCGCGGGCGCCCTGCCGGGCTCCAGGCGTACGTAGTTGGTGCGGCCCCAGCGGTAGGTCTCACCCGTCAGTTCGTCGCGCACGCAGAGGGAGGCGTCCCAGTCCAGGCCGAGTTGCGGCATGTCCAACGAGACCGTGGCCTCCTGGGTGTGGTGGGGGTCGAGGTTGGCGACCACCAGAACCGTGTCCGGGCCCGTGCGCTTGCTGTACGCGATGAGCGCGTCGTTGTCGGTCCGGTGGAAGCGCAGGTTCCGGAGCCGGTGCAGTGCGGGGTGGCTTCTGCGGATGGCGTTGAGCCTGGTGATCAGGGGGGTGATGGTGCGGCCCTCGCGTTCGGCGGCGGCCCAGTCGCGGGGGCGGATCTGGTACTTCTCCGAGTGCAGGTATTCCTCGCTGCCGGGGCGCAGGGGGGTGTTCTCGCACAGTTCGTAGCCGCTGTAGATGCCCCAGGTGGGGGAGAGGGTGGCGGCCAGGAC